>NZ_JBBEWO010000006.1:0-176826 GCF_038739805.1 Blautia acetica
TACGGGTGAGCCAGTGAAGAAACACAATAAATAAAACGCTTGGAGCGTAAGTAGGAAGTCAAAGCAAACCAGCAAGCTCCTTTTGGAGCTGTGCCGGTGTAAGGAAGCACTGAAAAGCCCCCAGTTGGGGGCAGCTGTAAATGTGGTGCAGTTAGCAGACTTCAGTGCGCCTTCCGGGCGCAAGCAGGTAATATCCCCTTATAGGGGGAGAACATGCCACCCGCTAAGCGGGTGGTCATGACTGCCGTTTCCTGTGGCAGTCTCTTTGGTTTTCTATCAAACCGTATCTATTAAATCACATCCGCTTACGATTTTACTCCAAAGATTTTCTCTCAGTTCTACTTTAGTGTCATGTGGATATTTCACATCTGCCGTCCAGTAGGGAAGGCGTGTCTGTTCCAGTTCTTCCAGCCGGTCCAAATCTCCATTTACATAAGAGGAGACTCTTCTTGCCGTGCTTTCCAGGCGGGTTTTTACACCGGACAGTTTGATGTCCATGAGTTCGTAGCCGAAAGGTTTGGCATCTGCCATCCACAGTTTTTCACGAAGCAGGTGCATATGTTGGAGATTCTCCAGAATATTGGGGATAACTTCCGTACAGATTTTCTGTAGTGTGGATAAGTTCTTTGTATCGTAAGCCTTTTTTAGATGTATTCCAAGGTCGGCTTTTTGGGAAAGCACCTGAGCAAAGGATTCATAAAAACGGAAGAAATCTGCATATTTTGAGGATGTTTCCTGGCATTTTGCAAGTTTATCGGCCAAATTTCCATAGTACGTTTGCGTATCCATTCCTTGAATATGATAATCAAACATACCAAGCATAGGGTCCTGGTAAAGCAGGTACTTGGAAGGATTGTCCGCAGAAAGGTTTTTGCCTGTTCCCTGGAAAAGTGCATCAAAATTATCCAGAAGATAAAAGTCTTCCAAACGTGCATCGATACAGTCAGTAAAGAGTTGGGAGACTTCTTCTTCAGAAGGATTTTCCTGGAAGCAAAGGGCGGCGAACAGGATAAGCCCCGGATAAATGGCGGCAATAGGAGTCTCTGCACCGTTGTCCATCCAGCCTGTAGCGAAAACTTCCGAAATACCCTGGCTTTGACATTCCTGCAAAGCACTGCGTGTACACTGAAATGCCTTTCCGTAATTGGGGGCAATACCGTTCCAGTTCCAGATACCGCCTGCAAAAATGGTTCGTGAAGAAAGTTCTTTATGTACGCGCAGCATATTCCGGTAGACATTTCTGTCCAAATTATAGTAATCCCAGTAAACAAGTCCAAGGCCGTCATCTGGTTTTGTCCAGGAGGAAGTGTCTGTGTTTTCGTCCACGTCATAATAGCCTTTTCCATTATTGGAAGTGATGTACATATCACTCCACATCATTGGTTTCCAACCCAGTCTGCGGCAGATTTCCAGTACACGCTGGCTGTGTTCACGGATAAGAAGAGAACTTTCTCTATAACCGTTTTCCCGCAGATAATTGCCAAGACCCAGCATAAGGGCTTCATCCATACCAATGTGAATGTTTCTGGAAGAAAAACAGTCTTTTAAAGAGCACAGAAGTTGTTCCAGAAAGGCGTAAACTTTTTCTGAACCAACCATGAGGATATCTGCGTTGTCTTTTAAATCCTGTCCCATAGGCCATTTTAATGCATTTCTCAGATGAGCCAGAGTCTGAATACAAGGAACCAGTTCGATGCCGAAATTTTGGGCATAAGCATCCAGCTGGCGCAGTTCTTCCTGAGAGTAGCGGCCGCGGTAAGTGCCAAAGTAAGGAAGGCCTGGTACCTCATAAGTGTCTTCTGTATATAACAGTAATTGATTCATTCCAGCTTTAGCTAAAATGCGGATAAGTTTTTTTACCGTTTCCGGAGTAGAAACTGCATTTCGGGAACAATCCAGCATAAATCCGTTCTTCTCAAAGAATGGTGTTTCCTGACGTTCAAAATCTTCTCTGCTGTGGTGAAGAAGATAATTCAGTTCCCGAAAGTAATGAGCTGCCTCACGGCAGACGATTCTGCAGTTATTTCCAGTTTTGGAAATCATCAGTGTATTGACCGAAGGATCTACCGTTACGGAAACCTGAAGTTTTTCACAGAGGCTTGCCAAATCGGCATACTCTTCCAATAAAAGATTGGTTCCTTCATCTAAAAGGGATACAGTTTTGCTGTCAGCATCATAAGAAAAATACATAATTTTGTTCTCCTTTATAAGTTAAATTTGTTGATGCACATGAAAGAACTTTTTCTGCTGTGTGTAATAGTAAAGAATAAACAGCACTGCGGTCAGTCCCCAGGAAATGGGGTAGCACAGCAGAATGTTGGAAACACCCGGTCTGTGAGGAACTACGAAGAATATCCAGATAATACGCAGGATACATACACCACCGCAGGTCATCAGCATAGGAACCAGAACATTTCCCATACCTCTTAGTGTACTGGAAAGGATTTCTATAAAAATAAAGAGTACATAAGAAGGCGCAATAATATGAATAATTTTCATACCGATTTTTAAAACTTCCGGGTCTGTAGTAAAAAGCCGCAGAAGATATTCCCCAAAGAATAAAAGCAGAGCGCTTACCAGGATGGATGCCAGAAAATCCATAAATAAACAGATTTTGACACTTTTTTTCATACGGTCGTATTTTTGCGCGCCGTAGTTTTGTCCGATAAAGGTGGTAATAGACACGCTGAAAGCACCGGAAATCATCCAGTAAATAGCATCAATTTTGCCAAAGGCAGTATAGGCCGCCATGGTGCTGGTGCCGAGGTCATTCAGGGAGGTTTGTATAATCATATTGGCAAGATTGTACATAACAGACTGAATACCGGCGGGAAGACCTATGGTTATAATAGAAACCAGCAAAAATTTGTGAAAGCGGATTTCCTTTGGATGCAGGCAGTACATATCCGTGGACTTCAGCAAAGCCCAGATGACCAGTACAGCGCTGACTGCCTGGGAGACTACTGTGGCAATGGCAGCGCCTGCAACCCCCATATTGAAACCAACGACTAGAAGAACATCCAGAAAGATGTTGATAAAGCAACATACAATCAGAAAATAAAGCGGTCTTGTGGAATCCCCTACGGCCCGGAGAATAGCGGAGCCTACGTTATAAATAAACACAAAAATAATGCCGCCAAAGTAAATCCGAAGATAAGTGGCAGAGTCAGCCATAACGTCTGCAGGTGTTTTCATGATTTTTAGCATGGAAGGTGTGAAAAGAATTCCTGCTATAGTAATCAAAATACCGCCTGCAACGGACAGGGCTGCCGCCGTATGGAGGGTGTCGTTCAAGTCCTTTTTATTTTTGGCACCATAGTAACGGGCGATGATAACGGTTGCGCCGGAGGAGAGACCCACAAAAAAGCCCACAATCAGATTTACCATCTGTCCAGTAGAGCCGCCTACGGCAGCAAGGGCTCTGGTTCCCACGAATCGTCCCACCACTACTGCGTCCGCTGTGTTGTAAAGCTGCTGAAACAGCGTTCCCAGCATAATTGGAAAAAAGAAAAACAGCAGCTGCTTCCAGATGACACCTTCTGTAATCTGGTTAACCGCCTTTTCTTTTGTGCTCATAAAATTCCCCCTTGTTATTCGTAAAATAGCAGACACATAAGTATATATATCACAGCTTTAGCAAAATGTCGATATTGAAAAGTTATAATAATTTTACTATTTTTTGGTGAGGTTTATGGTATGATAAAGTTAAAGAAAAAGGGGGCAGCAAACGAGGAGGTAGATATTTATGGAAATCAGGATTCGTGTAGCAAATCCAGCGGGAAATATTACAATCTTTGTTATGGACAGGGTAAAAACAGAAGCTTATTCCGCAATAGCCAGACAGTTGCTGAAGCGGGAAGAACTGCACGCAGAGCAGGTGGGATTTGTGGAAACAAAAGAAGGGCAGGGGATGCATATGCAGATGATGGGGGGAGAATTCTGTGGAAATGCAACGAGGAGCTTCGGCTACCTGCTTAGTATGCTTTCGAAAGACAAGCCAAAGGAAGTTATGGTGGATGTCAGCGGTTCGGAGAAAGTCTTGAAAGCAGAGGTTGATTTGGAAGAAGGTACCAGCCGGGTGGAAATGCCGGTTCCTTTGGAGATAAAGGAGATTCATCTGGGGGAAGAGGGTGTTTACCCCGTTGTAGTATTTGAGGGAATTTGCCATATGATTGTGGAGTCAGAACCAAGAGACCAGGAGTTTGTGAACCGACTGATGAAAAAGGCAGAACAGATTTGTCCCTGTGATGCTTATGGGGTAATGTTTTTGCAGGGAAAAAATATGGTGCCGGTAGTGTATGTGAAGGAAACGGATTCCATGGTATGGGAAAGCAGCTGCGGAAGCGGAAGCATGGGGGCTGCCGTTTATCTTTCCCAGGCAAAGGAAAATGGATGGTATATCTGTGAACTGCATCAGCCCGGAGGTGTGATTGAGGTTTCTGTCTGCAGAGAACAGGGAAAGGTTACGGCATGTAAAATGGGCGGTCCGGTTACAATTTCAGAGGAAATGAAAGTAGAAGTGAACATATAGAAAGGTTGAATAAGTTATGGAATGCGGAAGGCTGAGACATCCATATATTGCAGTTATGAAGGAGGGAAGATTATCCTACGGCGGAAATCAGCAGTGGAGCAGGAAGAAAGCCGTGCAGAAATACGGCTGCGGAGTGATTGCAGGGACAGATTTACTGCTGTACTTGAGTTTACATAAGGAGTATTGTAAGGGAAAAGAATTTAAGAATTGGGAAAAGGAAAATGGGATTTTAGAGGCAGAAGAATATATGGAACTGGCAGAAACCATGAGGCGTCACTATTTCCCCGTAATTCCCGGACTGGGAATGCCGGGGTGGCTGCTGTCAGGGGGTGTTAATCGGTATTTTCGTGCAAACCGAATTCCGTTGAAAGTTTCTTTCGGGGTATTGGGAAGAAATTTCAGAAACAGAATCGGCGCCATGCTGGCCCATGATATTCCGGTAATTCTGGCTGTGGGTCCTAATTTTCCTCTGCCTTTAAAGAAGCATAAACTGACGTTTTATGAGAAAAAGGGCAGCGCTTATGAGGAAAGCTGCAGCGTGGCAGCGCATTTTGTGGCTGTTACGGCTCTGGACGGGCCTTGGATGCAGATATCCTCCTGGGGAAAAATGTATTATATTAATTTGTGCGAGTATCAGGAATATGTGCGCAGACACAGTCTGTTTCTTATCAGCAATATTTTTTATATTCGGAAAAGGAAACGGATTTCTGTATAAGAAAAGTTTCAGAAAAGAAACAGCGGATTTTTCTGAGTATACAGAAAAATCCGCTGTGTGTTACAGACAGAAAGATTCTTTTACAATCTGGGCAAGCATTCTCTGGCCGGTTTCCGTCAGATGGATACCGTCTGTGGTAATGGCCTCAAATCCCATTTCCCGGATTTTGGCGTTCATTGGTTCCTGAAGGGGAATGAAGAAAGCCCCGTAATTGCGAGCCAGCTTTTTGATGTTTTTGGACATTTTTTTCTGCCAGGGAACCCAGTCCTCATATTTTCCATCTTTTGGGAAAATAAAGGGCTCCAAAATAATTACTTTGGCATTGGTTTCTCTGGATAAATCAAAAAGCATTTCGTGGTAAGCGCGAATGCTGTCTTCCAGCATATAAAGCTTGTCCTGTTCGGAAGCCTCTGCACCAACAATTAACCCGATGTCATTAATGCCCACCAGAATACTGACATAGTCCGGGTGCAGAGAGATACACTCTCCATGAAGGGTCTGGGCAATATGCTCAGTGACATAGCCCTCTACACCTCTGTTGATAATCGTCCAGTCCTGATTTTGGTCTTTTAATGTTTCTGAAAATATATTTACATAACCAAAGCCAAGCTGATTGGAGGATTCCTTTCTGCCGGCATCGGTAATACTGTCACCTAAAAATACAATAAGTCCCATAGCCTGTACTCCTTAATCCATACAATGGATATAGATTTATTTTGCGGCGGGAAATCTGCTGTGTAGATTTTGCCGTTTATATAATACATTTTAACTGAAAATCCTCGGCATTGCAAACGATAATTTTGTGGAGTCTGGACAAATAGTAAATTTGGTACTTATTTTGCTTTACAAATCCAAAAAGCAGAGGTATAATCGGAATCAACTTCAAAGCAATTATCTTATTTTCAAGTCAGCGGTTCCGCTGAGATTTCCAAACAAAGTTACAATTTTATACAGGAGAAGGGGTGGTTTTATGTCTGTACAGTCGTGCCTTGTTTTAGTGATTGCGGGTACAGCGGTTCTCATGGATTTTCTGATGGAAAAGGTGATCAACAGTTTTATTTGCCTGGGTCTGCTGGCGGGATTCGTGACGTGCCTGCAGGAGGAGGGAATCCGGGGAATTCCCGTATATGCGGCTGGGGTTTTGATTCCCTGTGTTCTGCTTTTGCCTTTGTTTTATTTTCGTATGCTGGGGGCGGGAGATATTAAGGTATTCGCTGTACTGGGAGGTCTGACAGGCAGCCATGGGATTTTATCCATCATGTTCGGCTCATTTCTTTTAGGGGCTGTTTTATCTTTGGCATTTTTGATTTCCTGCGGGAATCTAAAAGAACGCATCTCTTATTTTTTTCACTACTTTTATAAGTATTTTGTAACCCATCAGGTACAGTCTTATATTCAAAAAGGACAGAAGGCGGAGAATTTTCATTTTACCGTTCCCATTCTTTTGAGTGTTATGCTTTATGCGGGAGGTTTCTATTGAAGAAAAATGTAATAGCAGTATGTGACAGCGATGCAGAATATGCCTGTAATTTTGCAGAATATTTAAACAGCAGGAAAAAACTGCCCTTTCAGGCAGAGGCGTTTACCAATGCAGGGACGCTTTGTGATTATGCAGGGAAAAATCCACCGGAAATTTTATTGATTGCAGAAGCTGATGTGGATAGCCAGGTAGAAAAACTGGGGACAGAAAACATGATTGTGTTGTCTGATGAAAAGGACAAAGAAGAGGGTCAGCATAAGTTTGTGTACAAATATCAGTCTGCGGAAAGCGTGATTCAGGAAGTTATGAATTACTATACCCGAAATTCAGCGCCGGCGTTTTATGCTATGTCAGAGCGCAGAATGTCTGTTATAGGGGTGTATTCGCCGGTGTCCAGATGTGGAAAGACCCTGTTTGCCCTTACTGTGGGGCAGATTTTAGGCGAGAGAAAATCAGTTTTATACGTGAATATGGAGGACTATTCTGGATTTGACCAGTTGTTTTCAGGGCATACGGGAAAGAATCTTACGGACTTTTTCTATGAACTGCGCTGCAAGGAGGGGAAGATGCTGCATTGCATGCAGGAGTTGATTCGGCCTATGGGAAAAATGGATTATCTGCCGCCTGCGGAGTCACCGGAGGATGTAAGAGATATTTTATTTTCGGAGTGGCTGCAGCTTTTTGATTTGATTCGCAAAAACAGCAGATATGAAGTTCTGATTCTGGACATCGGCAGCTGTACAGACCAGCTCTTTCGTATTCTGAACCTGTGCAGCCATGTCTATATGCCTGTTCAGGAGGATCTTATGGCACGGTGCAAACTTGCCCAGTTTCAGAAGCTGGTAAAAAGCTGGGGCGCCATAGAGGAAGAGCGAATCCGGGAAATTCGTCTTCCGGCATTTCAGCCGGAATGTACAGATGGAAATCTGATAGAGTCCCTTTCCTGGGGAAAGTGGGGAACTTGTGTGAGAAAGGTGTTGGAAAAGAATGGAGAGTTTAAGACAGCAGGGAAAACCTGAGTATTTTCAGGACCTCAGGAATAGGCTGCTGCAGCAGCTGGAAGAAAACTGGGAGGATTCGGATACAGAGGTGTTGGAACTCATCGATGAATTGATGGCTGGTTATTGTAAAACGGTGTATATGTCCATTTCCCAGAGACAGAGTCTTAGGAAAGAGCTGTTTCAATCTGTGAGAAAAATGGATATTTTGGAGGAACTTCTGGAGGACGACAGTATTACCGAAATTATGGTAAATGGTTGGAATCGGGTTTTTATTGAGCGGGGAGGACGTATTTTTCCCTGGAACAAAAGTTTTTCTTCTCCGGAAAAGCTGGAGGATGTGATTCAGCAGATGGCAGCCCGGTGCAACAGGGTGATAAATACCATGCAGCCCATTGTGGATGCAAGACTGAAAAACGGAGAGCGGGTCAATGCAGTCATTGCTCCGGTGGCCCTAGATGGACCGGTGTTGACTATTCGCCGTTTTCCAAAAGATCCTATTACCATGGAAAAGCTGATTGAGATGGACAGCCTGAGCCGGGATGCAGCGCAGTTTTTAGAGAAACTGGTGCAGGCGGGGTACACCATTTTAATCGGCGGAGGCACGGGGTCAGGAAAAACTACTTTTTTAAATGCCTTGTCTGAGTACATCCCCAAAGACGAAAGAGTGATTACCATTGAGGACAATGCAGAACTGCAGATTCAGGGAATTGCAAATCTGGTGCGTCTGGAATGCAGACAGGCTAATATTGAGAAATCTCAGGAGATTACCATTGGGGACTTGCTGAAAACGTGTCTGCGCATGAGGCCCAGCCGGATTATTGTGGGGGAGGTACGTTCCAAAGAGGCAGCGGAACTTCTGCAGGTGGTGAATGTGGGAAACGACGGAAGTTTATCTACGATTCATGCAAATAGCTGCAAGGATATGATAAGTCGCCTGGAAACCATGGTATTGATGGGGATGGAACTTCCCATTCCGGTTATCCGGCGGCAGATTGTTTCGGGCTTTGATATTTTCGTTCATCTGGGAAGGATGAAGGATAAAAGCAGGAAGGTTCAGGAAATCTCTGAAATTGACAGAATTGAGGCAGGTGAGGTGATTTTAAATCCGTTGTATGTAAGAACTTCTGGTCTGGAGAAGACAGGGGAGATGATACACAGGGAAAAATGCAGGAAGGCGGGAATTATGTTATGAAGAAAAACAGAAAAAAACGGGAAAAGACAGATTATCAGACATATCACTTATCCTGGCAGCAATGGATACAGTATACAGCAGAATCCGTGGCTTTGTGCGCAGGAATTAATTATTTATTTTATAAAAGTCCGGCTGTGTTTTTGTTTATGCTGCCTGTTCCGGTGTGGTATATCCGTCAGAGAAGGCGGCAGCAGATCATTCTTCGGAAAAGACGTTTGCAGAATCAGTTTAAAGATGCGCTGAATGCCATTCAGGTCGGGATTGCTTCCGGCTATTCTCTGGAAAACACGGTCCGGGAGGCAAGAAAAGATTTAGAGCGGATATACAGTAAAGAGGCAGAAATGACACAGGAATTTGCCTACATGGAAAGTCAGATAAGACATGGCGTATCCTTGGAAGAGCTCCTGTATGATTTGGGACTTCGCAGCGGTGTGGAGGATATTATGAATTTTTCGGATGTATTGATACAGTCTAAGAAAATGGGAGGAAATATGCGGATTGTCCTGCAAAACTGTATTACTTCCATAGAGGAAAGATTGGAAGTGAAAAAGGAGATACAGGCGGTGCTGTCTTCCCGGAAGATGGAGCAGAAAATTATGAGTGTGATTCCACTTGGGATTATTCTTTATATGCAGCTTACTTCACCGGGATTTTTAGATGTGCTGTATGGAAACGAAATGGGAATCTGCATTATGACGGCTTGTCTGGCTTTGTATCTTGCGGCATTTCAATGGGGAGTGAGGTTGACGGAAATTGAAGTTTAAACTGTCCGGGAAAAAAGAATGGTATCTGGCAGTACTTATCATTGTGGTGGGAAATCTTCTGGGCATGGGTATGGCAGCGGTGGAAAAGAGGTCTGCAAAAACAGATTACCTTGAAAGAAATCCGTATGGAGAAGGGGCTTACGAGGAAACGCTGCAGGTGGAACTGGAAGGCAAGCAGGAAGAAATTCAGATTTATGTGGAAGAACAGAAATATACAGAAGCAGACAAAAAACGATATCTGAAAGAAGCAGAAAAAGAACTGAACACCTGGTTTCAAAGGGTATGCGGGGATAAGGGCGAGATTAGACAGTCTCTTTCCTTTCCGGATAAGCTGGAACAAAATCCCGTGACTTTGTCGTGGAGTACCAGTCAGCCTCAGATTCTGGACTGGGAAGGAGTACTGGGAACAGGAGTTGCCCCTAAGGGAGAGATGGTGGATTTAATGTGTACCATAACATTGGAAGAGGAAATGAAAATTTGGCAGAAAGAGGTACGGGTATATCCCCCAAGACGGACAGAAAAAGAAGCGCTTCAGGAGGAAATCCAGGTACGGGCAGAGAAATTAAGCGAGGAAAACTCGAAAAAAATGTATTTGCCAGAAACTTATCAGGGAGAAGCGGTACATTACCGCAGGACAGCAGGAAATACAGGATATCTGGTATGCGTTCTTTCTGTTCTTTTAGGATTTGGCATATTTCCGTTGAAAAAGGAGAGAGAAAGACAGAAGGAAGAACTGAGAAAAAAAGAAATGCAGAGAGATTATCCGGATGTACTGGACAAACTGGTGCTGTTCTTACAGGCAGGATTCAGCATTCGGAAAGCAATGGAGAAGCTGGCCATTGACTATCAGAGAAACCGACAGAAATATCATATGAAAGAGAGGGCTGCTTATGAAGAAATTGTAAAAACGTGCAGAGAAATGGAAGGGGGTGTTTACGAGGCAGATGCTTACGAAAGGATGGGGAAACGGTGTAAAATTTCCCAGTACAAAATTCTTTCTGTGCTTCTGGTACAAAATTTAAGAAAGGGGAATCAGAACATTTTGGAATTATTGGAAAGAGAGGCGGCATCTGCAGGTGAAGAACGCAAGAGAGAAGCCAGAGTCAGGGGAGAAGAGGCTTCCGTAAAACTTTTGCTTCCCATGATAATGCAGTTAATGGTGGTATTGGTTATTTTAATGGTTCCGGCATTTTTGAGCTTTTTGTAGGGAGGTGAAAAAAATGACGTTGTTACAGGAATTTTGGAAGGAAGAAGATGCAGTGGGGGTTGTAGAGATTATTTTAATACTGGTGGTATTAATCGGTCTTGTCATCATCTTTAAAGAGCAGCTCAATAGTCTGGTAAAAAATATTCTTTCAAAAATCACAAAACAAAGCAATAGTATATAAGGCGGTGAAGGCATGAAGCAAAAAGGAAGTATGACAATCGCCATGAGCCTGATGCTTCTGGCCTTTCTGCCCTTGATAGCGGTGACTATCCGTGCGTCGCAGACAGCCTGTGCCAGAGTACAGTCTGTCAATGGAATAGATACAGCTTTGTACTCTCTTTTTTCAGAATACGATAAGGAACTTCTGGAAACGTACAATCTGTTCTTTCTTGACGCCGGATATGGCACCGGAAAACTGGATATCGGACAGATGATTAGTCAGGCAGAGCATTATGCCAAGCCGGTATTATCTTTCGGCATGACAAGGTGCAGTATACAGGCTTGTGGGGCGGAGGGCTTTCGCCTTGCCTCAGACAGAAAAGGCAAAGCGGTAGAACAGCAGATAATTCGGTATATGAAAGGCAATCTTGGAGCTGCAGGTATAGAAAAATTAAAAGATAAATTGGAAGAAAACAGAACAATTCTCCAGCAGCAGGAGGAGATTCAGGCGCAGGGCATGGAAGAAACAGTTCCGGAAAATGCTGCACCCATGGAAGGGATTTCAGCAGAAAACAACCCTCTGGAGATTATAAAAAGTTTGAAAAACAATGGATTTCTGGGATTGGTGCTGCCTGCAGATACCCAGGTGTCAGAAAAAGTGCAGCCGCTGGGGGAAGTTCTTTCTCACAGAACCATAGAAACCGGTCAGGGAGATTTTGCTCAGATGGATGTGAAAAGTTCTGTGACGGATAAACTGCTGATACAGGAGTATGTGTTGGAAAAGCTGGGTACTTTTACAGAACCGGGAAAGGAAGGTGCCCTGGATTATCAGGCAGAGTATGTACTAGGTGGAAAAGCAAGTGATAAAGAAAATTTATCCTATGTAGTAAACAGGCTTTTACTCATTCGGGAAACGGCCAATCTGGCATTTTTGTATACGGATGCGCAGAAGCGGGCAGAACTGGAGGCTTGTGCAGCAGCTTTGTCGTTTCTTCTTTTGATACCGGAAGGCATGGAACTGGTGCAGGGTGTGCTGGCAGCAGGCTGGGCTTATGTGGAAAGTTTGTCAGATGTGAGGATTCTGCTGTCTGGCGGAAAAGTGCCATTGATAAAGGATAGCACAGCCTGGAAGACACAGTTGGAAAATCTGAATCAAAATACTTCCATTACAGGTGGAAGAGGGCTGGATTATGAGGAGTATCTTCGCATTTTGTTTACATTTGCACCAAAGGAAAAGAGCCTTATGAGAACTATGGATATGATAGAACAAAATATATGTAAAACAGAAGGACGGGAAAACTTCCGCTTTGATGTTTGTGTGGATGCGGTTTCCTTATCTTTTCTGATAAAAGGTCCAAACAATATGACCTGGCAGGCAGACAGATTTTATACATATGATATGTAAAAGTAAGAAAGAAGGGCAGAGTATGGTGCGGATACGCAGACAGATGAAAATATGGAATGAGGAGGAACGGTTTCTTTGGCGTAAAGGGAGCATCACTGTAGAAAGTGCTTTTATTCTGCCTCTTTTCTTTTTTGCCATAACGATGATTGCCGGAATGTTGGATTTATATCATACAACTGTTCTGGTGCAGACGGCCTTGTGTGAAGGGGCAAAGGAATTGGGTATGTATGCCTATTGTATTTCCGGGGACAGGGAATCTCCGGTGGGTGTGGTGGATGACGGAATTTGTATGGCTTATGGAACCAGAAAAGTCAGAGAAGTGCTGAAAAAGGAATCGTTGTCTCAAATAGCAGGAGGTATACAGGGTATCAGTCTTTTGGGCTCTGCTTATGAAGGGGATATGGTTTCTTTAGAAGCTGTTTTTCTGTATCATATGCCAGCAGATATTTTCAGAAGTTTTCCGGTAAGGATAAAGGCGGAAGGAGCGGCAAGAGCCTGGGTCGGTTACAACGGAGAGAAATATGGAACAGGTAAAAGTGAAGAGATGGTGTATGTGACGGAATGGGAGAGTGTATATCATGAAAGTCAGTCCTGCAGCTATCTGCACCTTTCTCTGGAGCAGGTGTCCAGCGACCGTTTGGAAGAGAGAAAAAATCAGTATGGAGAATCTTATCATAAATGTGACAAGTGCTGGGGCGGAGAACCTGTCCGCGGAAATGTTTATATCACGGAAAGCGGAAGTCACTATCACAGCAGCAGTCAATGCAGTGGGCTTACCAGACATGTAAAACTTATAAAAAAATCGGAGTTAAAAAATCTGAAAGTATGTACCAGATGTGGAGGGGGACATTCATGATGGAAAAATGGATACTGCATATGCTTATGTTGGGGCTGTGCAGCGCAGAGGATTATAGAGAAAAGAAAATTTCCATGTGGAAATTTATATTATATGCAGGAATTGCAGTGGGGTATGGAATATGGGAGTACAGCACTGCGGATAGTCAAAGAAGCGTATGGATGGCCCAAAGTGTTTTGGGCAGTCTTCCAGGTCTTCTCATGCTTTGTATGGGGAAATTATCTCAGGAAGCGGTGGGATACGGGGATGGACTTCTGGTACTTATTATGGGAGTATCTATAGGATTTTGGGAAACGATGGGAATTCTTTTTACTGCCAGTATAGGGGCCGGTGCTGCAGCATTGTACACATTGTTGAGGCACAAAGGCGGAAGAAAGAAACAGATAGCTTTTGCGCCTTTTTTATTCCTGGGAATGGCAGGTGGAAGAGTATGGCTGGGAATTTAAAAAACTTTAAGCTGAGAGGAAGCTGTACGGTAGAAATGGCTATGATAAGTGGTGTATGGCTGTTGGTGATTTTTGCATCCCTGCTTTTGGTTGTGGGAAGTATGGAAAAGGTAATAAATACAGCGGATGGCGTGGAAGCTGCTGTGTATGGGAGTGGGAAAGCGGTTAGCAGGATTTATGACGGTGTGGGAGAGGCGAAAAGAAAAGGGCAGAGCACAGGAAAGGCATACCGTGTGTCCGGCAGTAAACGGGAAATTACGGTATCGGCGGAAAACAGACTGCAGATACCTTTTCAAAATTTGGAATGGAAGCAGTCAGAGGTGATAAAAAGTAAAGTAGTTCGTCCTGTATTGTTTATAGAAAAAGTACAGAGAGCCAGAAAAATACGGGATACTTTTGAAGGATAGGGAGAGGAGGCAAAGTACGTGGAGGTTTCCTATAAGAGAAGCATGAGTTGCAGCTATCTTGTTCTGCAGGAACCAGATGAAGAATTTCAGAATACATATCAAACCCACATTTTATTGGAAAACCAGATAGTAGGTCTCTGTTCCTGTAAGATACAAAAAATAGACGGAAAGGAATTTTTTTATTATGAAATTACAGGGGGGGGCAGACCTTGTGTAATTTATTTGAAAATAAAAAGTTTAAGAGAAAGGATTTGGAGGAATTGTTTTTGGCGGTTGTCCGGGTAATGGAAAATCTGGATGAGTATTTAATGAACAGAGATTTTCTGCTGCTGCATCCTTCTTATATATATCGAAATCTGGACAGTGGAGCATATCTTTTTATTTGGTTTCCCCAAGGCAGCAGGATGGCGGATCTGGAATTTCAGAATTTGACAGAATACATTCTTCCGCGCATTGACCATCAGGATGAGGCGGCTGTAACCCTGGGATACGGGGTATATAAAGAATCTGTAGAAAGCGGACTGCGGACAGAAACGTTGAAAACATATATTTATACGGAAATTCAGGAAAAAAAGGACGAATGGCGGGAAAATCCTGTGTATGAGGAGGAAACTGAGAAAGAAAAGGAACGACAGAAAATTCTGGATGATTTTTATAATACAGAAGAAGAGGAGGAACAGGGGATTTCTTTGAGAGAAAAGGTTTTTGCCTGTACCGGAATGATTTTTCTGATTGTTTTGTTTCTGGCAATACGGAACTTTACAAATATATCTGTGGGATATCTTTGTCTTGGAGCAGTTGCGCTTCTGGCGGTAATAGGAGGGGGAGCAGCAGTATGGTATTTGCTTCGAAAAGGAGTACGGGCGGAAAAGAAAAAAAGTATATCTTCCTGGGAAGGGGAACCGGCAGAAGATGAAGCGGAGAAAATAGAAATGCCGCTGCAGGAAAAAGAAGAGCAGGAAGAAGTGGGAAAAACGGTGGTACTGCATGGGGAAAATACCGCAGTGCCTTATCTGCAGCAGGATGATAATGAATTTGGCAGACAGTATTTCCTGAAAAAAGAAGTGAACGTAATAGGAAAGAAAAAAGATTGTGTGGATATATGGCTGAATGTTGCCACTATCAGCCGCATTCATGCAAAAATTGTAAGAAAGACGGAAGGAGATTTTCTTATTGACTTAAATTCCAGAAATGGAACTCTTTTAAACGGCAGATATATTAATCCGGAAGAGGAATATCTTTTGGAAGATAAAAGTATCATTGTTTTTGCAGAAAGCCGCTTTTGCTATTATTGCTCATAGTATACTTTGGTATATCTTGCATTGAGAAATAAAAAGTTCTATAATGTTAATACATTAATACTGCAAATGTTTATATAAAACGAAAAGGCGGAAAAAAATGGAACAAAATAACAGATACAGGCAGCCGCCTGCGTCAGGGACAGGAGAAGAAATCCGGCAGTTTCTCCGACAAAGAAAAAGAGTGCCGGTTAATACGGGACTTATTATTCTTAATTTGTTGGTATTTCTGGGAGTGGAAGGAACCGGGTCAGCGTTAGATACCAATCATATGCTCCGTTGGGGCGCTATGTATGCCCCTGATATTTTTCAGCAGGGAGAATATTATCGTCTGATAACTTCTATGTTTCTGCATTTTGGAATACAGCATTTGGGAAATAATATGCTGGTCCTTCTCTTTTTGGGAGATTGTCTGGAACGTAATGTGGGAAAAGTGCGGTATTTTCTGGTTTATTTGCTGGGAGGATTTGGAGCCAACTGTCTTTCTTTATGGTTGGAACTGCAGAATGGAGAATATTTCGTTTCTGCAGGAGCGTCAGGCGCAGTATTTGCCGTTATTGGCGCACTCATCTATGTGGTGCTTATCAATAAAGGAAAAATTGAAAATTTTACGACAAGGCAGCTTTTGCTTATGGCAGCGCTGAGTCTCTACTTCGGTGTTACCAGTACAGGAGTAGACAACGCTGCTCATTTTGGAGGATTTTTCTGTGGATTTTTCCTGGGGCTGCTGCTTTATCGGAGACCACGAAAACGAGTCTTTTGAGGGGTGTCAGGCAACCGGAAGAAGAATTTCAAACTCGGTTCCCTTGTGAGGCATAGAGGTATAGGAAATGGTGCCGTTATGGGCCAGGACAATACGCTTGCATATGGCTAATCCAAGCCCGGTTCCCTCCTGCTTATGGGTGATGAACGGTTCAAAGAGAGTATTTCGATAGTCATCGGGAATACCTTCACCGGTATCTTTCACGGATATATGTACATTCTTTTCATCGGACTGTAAGGTGCAGATGATGGAGCCCTTTGTACTCATTGCCTCCATAGAATTTCGGAGCAGATTTAAAATGAGCTGCTGGATTTTGGTTTTGTCTGCATATACCGGGGGAATAGGGGAAACTATTTCCAGGGAGATAGAGATATCCTGTTTTTGGCAGGCAGGTGTAACAGAAGTAACGATTTCACGAAACAAGGATGCAAGTTCTAATTTCTGCATACGAAGCTTTCCCGAATTATTGAAAGAGGAAAATTCGTCCAGCAGGGCTTTTAAAAAGTCCATATTTTCCGTGATTTTATTCCAACAGTAGTCCTGGGAAATTTCCGGATGATGACTTTCCAAAAGCTGCAGAAAACTGTTTATCAGCGCTACCGGGTTTCTGATTTCATGAGAAATTTGTGATAAAGTGAATTGGTGCTGTGCCTGAAGTTCCTGATATAATGCTTTATAATCAGGAGTAGTATTTGGTGAAGACATAAAGTAAAAACCCCTTTCTTTTTTTCAATAGTAGTGTATCACCGATAGTTTTAAATAGCAACGAATTTCATGTAACAAAAAAAGTCAAAATTCGACAAAAGAGGAGTAATAATATCCGTTCCAAATTCGGATATATTAGTGAAAGGAGATATAAAAATGAAGGACTGTATTTTTTGCAAAATTGCAAACGGAGAAATTCCATCTGCCACTTTGTATGAGGATGAGGAGTTCAGAGTGATTCTGGACTTGGGTCCGGCCAATAAAGGTCATGCGCTTATCTTGCCCAAAGCTCATTATGAAAACTTGTATGAATTACCGGATGAAACTGCAGGACATGCTATGATTCTTGCAAAAAAAGTAATTACGAAAATGAAGGAGGTTGTGGACTGCGACGGTTATAATGTGGTGCAGAACAATGGAGAAGCAGCGGGTCAGACTGTATTCCATTTTCACATGCATCTGATTCCCCGGTACAAGGGAGATAACGCAGGAATTACATGGAACGCAGGCACTTTAACTTCGGAAGATAGAGACGATATCTTGGCGAAGTTTTCTATGAAATAAAGTTGGATATACTGAGATGACAGAGGAAAAATTTCACGAAATCTATCATCAATATTATCAGCTGGTGAAAAAAGTTGTATATAACGTACTGCGGGATGAAGGCTTTTCGGAAGATGTTTGCCAGGAGGTATTTCTCGCTTTCTTGGATAAAGCGGATACCATGGAAGCGAAGTATTATAAACAGTGGCTGTTGGTAAACGGAAAAAGGAAGGCAATAGATTTTTGCAGGAAGTCGTATCAGGTACATGAAACAACAGCAGTACCTTCACAAGATGAAAATGGACTTCAGATAGAAAATGTTCCTTGGATTTCCGACAGAAATGGCATGTACAAGTCTGCGGAAGATGAGGTGACTCATAGAATGGCATTGAACGAGCTTACAGGGAGACTATTTGAAGATTTGGCAAAAAAGAACAGCACCTGGTACGAAATTGTTATGCGAATGAATGTGGAAGGAGAAAGTGCAGAAGAAACAGCCCGTTCTCTTGGCATCTCTATAGAAAGTCTGAGAGCCAAGAGACACAGGATAAAAGTTTGGATAAACAAATATTACAGAGAACAATTTGAAAATCTCTAGATTATTTGTTTACTGCATTCTCAAATAATTGAACAATCTGCTCGATAGAGTTCTGCTGTTTGCTGGAAGACATGGCCATCATATAAGTTTCGCGGTTTTCATATAAATCGCGAACAGCGTCTAAAAGAGCTTCGTTTGTAAGTTCTTCTTCTTCCAGAACTTTACTGTAACCCAGATGTTCAAAGGAACGTGCATTTAGAATCTGGTCTCCGCGGCTTGCGCGGGCAGAAAGCGGAATCAAAAGATTTGGTTTATTCAATGCGCTGAGCTCGCAGATGGCGTTGGCGCCTGCGCGGGAAATTACAAGATCAGCCAGAGCGAATAAATCGGCCAGTTCTTTTTTGATGTATTCATATTGTACATATCCTTTGGTCTCTTTTAGAGATTCGTCCAGTTTGCCTTTTCCGCAAAGGTGAACAATCTGGAAATCTTTCAAAAGTTCAGGAAGGACAGTCCGTACAGCGTCATTGACAGCAGCGGCCCCTAGACTTCCTCCGATAATCATAATCACTGGTTTATCAGAGGTCAGTCCCGTGAATTTCCTTGCACGGTCAGAGTTTCCGGACAATAATTCCTGGCGGATAGGCGTACCGGTAAGGACAGCCTTGGAAGCCGGAAGGTGCTCTACAGTTTCAGGAAAATTACAGCAGACTTTGGTTGCAAAAGGAATGGAAAGTTTATTGGCAAGTCCCGGTGTCATGTCCGATTCATGAATAAAAGTAGGGATTTTTTTCCTGCTTGCGGCAATTACCACAGGGACAGTTACAAATCCCCCTTTGGAAAATACAACATCGGGTTTTAATTGTTTCATAAGTTTTTTTGCTTCAAGGAAACCTTTCATAACTTTGAACGGGTCAGTGAAGTTCTTTACATCAAAATAACGTCTCAGCTTACCTGAGGAAATGCCATAATAGGGAATTCCCAGTTCTTCGATGAGCTTTTTTTCGATTCCTTCATAAGAACCGATATAAGAAATTTGATATCCCAGTTCTTTTAAACGTGGAATCATAGCTATATTCGGGGTAACGTGTCCGGCAGTACCTCCACCGGTAAGTACGATATGTTTCATGGTGTGCCTCCTGATTGGTTCATAATAGTAACTATAAGATAATATGATACACTTGTCAGGAAAAGTCAAGGAAAGATAGGAGTTTCATGGGTAAATTAAAAGAAAATAAAAACGATAAAATATCTTCTTTACCCCGGGAATTAAGTGATGAGGAGTTTAACCAGTGGATTCATGGACGATTTCTGGAAGAGGCTGCAGATATTGAAAAAGAACTGGACAGTATTCCTGATTCCGAAGACTGGAAGCCGACAGAAGAAAAGTTCCAGCGGTTGATGAGCAAAGCCAGAGAACAGGGACTTTTTACAGAGGCGGACAATTCTGCAAGCAATGTAAATGTAGATGATAGAGAAAAAAGTACAAAAGAAGAAAAATTAAGAGAAGAAAAACTGAATATGGAAAAGAAGAAAGACAGGAATGTCTACAGGAAAGAAAAAGGATATTGGAGAAGGAGAGTGATGAAATACGCGGCTTATGCGGCTGTGACGTTGATTGGAATTTTCGGCGTCAGTATGAGCAGCGAAGCGAATAGAACTTATGTTATGCAGGAAGTGAATAAGTTAGTTGGGAATAAGACGAGTAATAAGGTTAATAACACTGATGTGATTTCTACAAATAGAACAGAAATAGAAGCAATGAAAGATATAGAAGATGCTTTTAATATTGATATGCCTCAATTATTTTATAGACCTGATAATATGCAATATGAAACATATAGTGTTGATGTGGAGGCCCAAGTAGCTGTTATACAATATAGATATGGAGAACAAGTAATTACATGGCTGATTTTTGCAAATGATAAACAAGTTAGTAGGTTTTCTCAGGGGGATAAAGGCAGTTGTGAGAAAAAAATTGAAAGTGATCTAACACTGAATCTTATTTCTGAGTTGTGGAAAATAAAGGAAGAGGGCGATGAAACAGAGATGTATACATTGCAGTGGAATCATAAAAATGTATATAACGAAGTCTTTGGGAAAATTGAAAAAGACGAAATAGAAAAAATAGCAAAAAAGATTGCTTATTGACGAAAGGAAAAGGATATGAAAAAAATAAAAAAATATATAATGATATTGTTTTGTATTATAGTTGGGACAACAGGAATTAGTATGAATGTACAAGCTGATACAGCGACAGGAAAAATTGAGAAAATTGTAGACGGATCTGCGTTGAGTGAAAATAATATGTCTACTGTTACCTTAGAAAATTACAGTAAAGGAAATATTTTGAATAAAGGAACAGCTAGTATAGCAAATAATGGAAATGGGACAGTAAACGTATACGGTGCAGTTTTTGGAAGTGTAGTATGCGATAAAATGATTTTGGAATTAACTTTGCAGAGATATTCTAATGGTTCTTGGAGTACAGTAAAATCTTTTTCAGCAACTGCGAATAGTACTTCGTTATTAACAAAAAGTTATAATGTAAAAGTAACAAAGGGATACTATTACAGGGTAAAGGCTGCATGTGTTGCACAGAAAAATGGTGTTTCAGAGAGTCAGATTCCTATTACTGATGGTATTTTAATTAATTAATTCCTCCACATTTTTAGAAAAATCCACACCCTCTTCACGAACTGTCTATTAATTTACAACAATTTTAAAACTCAGCTTATTTCTTTCTAAAAACTTAATAAATTTCTGTCAAAACCCTCTTTGTTGGGGTATAATGAGTATAGCAATATTCATTTTACCACAAAGGGGGTTTTCTTATGAGACTGACTTTTATAGGGGCTGCTCATGAGGTGACGGGAAGTTGTTATTACCTGGAAGCAGCGGGGAAGAAATTTATTGTTGACTGTGGTATGGAACAGGGGCCGGACCAGTATGAAAATCAGGATATTCCGGTAGCGTTTTCAGACTTGGATTTTGCACTGCTGACCCATGCGCATATTGACCACTCCGGTGATTTTCCTCTGGCTTATGCAAGAGGATTCAGGGGACCGATTTACGCAACGGCAGCGACCTGCGATTTGTGTGACATTATGCTTCGGGACAGTGCACATATCCAGATGTTTGAGGCAGAGTGGAGAAACCGAAAAGCCAGAAGAAACGGGCAGCCGGAATTTGTGCCGGCCTACACCATGGAAGATGCGTTAGGGGTGATTCAACAGTTCGTTCCATGCAATTACAGTACCGAGATTCAACTGGCAGAGGGAATTAAAGTGCGGTTTACAGATGCCGGGCATTTGCTTGGTTCTTCCAGCATTGAACTTTGGATTCAGGAAGAGGATGAAGAACGAAAACTGGTATTTTCCGGAGATATTGGAAATACAGAACAGCCTTTGATTAAAGACCCGGAATATCTGGAAAGTGCGGATTATGTGATTATGGAATCCACTTATGGAGACAGAAGTCATGGAGAAAAGCCGGATTATGTCAATGAACTGGTAAACATCTTGAGGAAAACGTTTGCAAGAGGCGGAAATGTAGTGATTCCTTCTTTTGCAGTAGGCAGAACGCAGGAAATGCTATACTTTTTCAGGAAAATCAAAGAAGATAACCTGCTCCCGGAGTACGCGGGATTTGAGGTTTATGTAGACAGTCCGCTGGCCGTTCAGGCTACCAGTATTTTTAAGGACCACTACAAAGAGTGTTATGACGAAGAAGCGATGGAGTTAATCAATAAGGGCATCAACCCTATAACATTTCCGGGCTTGAAGCTGTCCATTACCAGTGACGAATCCAGAGCCATTAACTTTAATGAACATCCTAAAGTCATTTTGTCTGCCAGTGGTATGTGTGATGCCGGACGTATCAAACATCACCTGAAACATAATCTCTGGAGACGGGAATCTACGATTTTATTTGTGGGATATCAGGCTATTAATACCCTGGGAAGGGCATTGGTAGAAGGGGCAAAGGATGTCCGTCTTTTTGGAGAAGATATTCATGTCAACGCAGAAATTGTCCGTTTGCCCGGCATCAGCGGTCATGCAGATAATGAAGGATTAATGAAATGGGCGGCGTCTTTTCAAGAGAAACCGCAGAGAGTGTTTGTGGCTCATGGAGATGACCAGGTATGTGACATTTTTGCACAGCGTCTGGAAAACGAACTGGGATATTCGGCTATGGCGCCTTACAGCGGAACGGAAGTAGACTTACTGACCAATGAGATTGTGAAGGAAACCGTGGGTGTTGTGGTAACGCATGCACGGGAGAAAGCCAAAACCAGGAAAGCAGCAGGAGTATTTGCCAGACTTGTGGCAGCAGGGCAGAGGCTTATGGCAGTTATTCGTCACAATGAAGGAGGAAGCAACAAGGATTTGGCGAAATTTGCCGACCAGATTAATACGCTTTGTGATAAATGGGATAGATGAGAAATATAGAGGGCAGCTGCATAAAATAACAGAAAGCAACTACCCTCTTTGTGACTGTTTTTTGGAAAAGATTTAGAAATCTGTCTGTTTTTCCAGTCCGTGAAGCCAGTCCGATTTTACAAAATACAGGATAAAGGCAATGGAGCTTAAAGTCCAGGTGAGGGGATAAGCCCAGAAGATGACTCTTATATCGGGAATAAATTTCACGGCAACGGAAATATAGGTTACGCGGATAATGCACCAGCACACCAGCATAACAAACATGGGAACAGTAGACTTTCCCGCACCTCGCAGAATTCCCGCCATACAGTGGGAAAAGGCAAGGAGAAAATAAAACAGTGTGACCACATGAGCCTGGGCTACACCGTAAGAAACCACCTGCGGTGTAGCGTTAAAGGCAGCAATAAAGTAAGGGGAGAAAAAGTAAATCAGCACACCTACCAGTTCTGCAATGCTGATAGAGCAGATGACGCCAAATACGGCGCCTTTTTTTGCCCGCTGGTATTCTTTTGCCCCAAGATTCTGGCTGATAAAAGTTGTTAAAGCCATGGCAAAGCAGGTAATGGGGAGAAAGCCGAATCCCTCAATCTTAGAATAAGAACCGCAGCCGGCCACGGCCATTTGTCCGAATTTGTTAATGTTGGACTGTACCACTACATTTGCCAGAGAAATGATAGAGTTCTGCAGCCCCGCAGGAAGACCATTGCTGATAATCTGTTTTAACATGAGCCAGTCTATGCGAATATTGGAAAGATGTACCCGGTATTCCCGGGGACTTTTCAAAAGCTGGCGCAGGCAGAGGAAAGCGCTGATAAACTGGGAAATAATCGTTGCCAGAGCAGCCGCGCCCACACCGAAATGAAAACCTGCCACCAGAACCAAATCCAGTACAATATTAATAATAGAAGAAATAATCAAATAAATCAGGGGGTGCTTGCTGTCGCCCACAGACTGTAAAATTCCCACCAGAAAATTGTACATGACAAAGGCCAGTGAGCCGCAGAAGTAAATGCGGAAGTAGGTCACCGAGTTTGGCAGTACGTCAGCCGGTGTTCCCATAAGCACCAGAATCTGAGGAGCGGCCAGAACACCTACGACCGTCAGCAAAAGACCGGATACAATGCCCAGAGCCACAATGGTATGTATGGCTCTCTGCACCATATCAAATTTTTTTGCACCGAAATATTTTGCTACCACGACTCCGGCGCCGATGGCGATACCGTTAAAGAATCCCACCATAAGAAAAATCAGGTTTCCGGAAGAACTGACCGCAGCCAGAGCGCTGCTTCCCAGGAAATTTCCTACAATCAGCGAATCCGCAGTGTTATAAAGCTGCTGAAACAGATTTCCGAAGAAAAGGGGAATGGCAAAGGCGATAATTCTTTTCCAGATAGGTCCGTTTGTCATAAGTGTAGCAGAAGAATTTTTATTCATAATTGTGAAGCCTCCATTTTGATACTATAATATAGTATAAGAGCAGGAATGAAGAAAAGCAAGATTCAAACATCATAAGGAGAGCGTATTCATGTTGATATCAGATTTACATATACATTCCCGGTTTTCCAGAGCCACCAGCAAGGAAAGCGATCTGGAGCATCTGGACCTTTGGGCCAGAAAAAAGGGGATTCACATTATCGGAACCGGAGATTTTACTCATCCGGTCTGGAGAGAAGAACTGAAAGAGAAGCTGGAACCTGCAGAAGAAGGGCTTTACAGGCTGAAAAAGGAATACCGGATACAGGATGAAAATACGCCGGACACCATAGATCCGCGATTTGTATTGTCCGGAGAAATCAGTTCTATCTACAAAAAGAAGGATAAGGTGCGAAAAGTACACAGCCTGCTTCTGCTTCCCGGGCTGGAAGCGGCGGACATGCTGTCTGCCAGATTGGAATTGATTGGAAATATTCACTCCGACGGACGGCCCATTCTGGGTCTGGACTGCAGAGACCTTCTGGAAATTATGCTGGAAACCACGCCGGAGGGAATTTATGTACCGGCACACATCTGGACTCCGCATTTTGCCATGTTTGGAGCCTTTTCCGGTTTTGATTCCGTAGAGGAATGTTTTGGAGATTTGACGCCCTTTGTCCACGCGGTGGAAACCGGCTTGTCTTCTGACCCGCCTATGAACTGGAGAGTTTCTGGCCTGGATAACTATCAGCTGATTTCCAATTCTGATGCCCATTCTCCCGGTAAGCTGGGACGTGAGGCAAATCTGCTGGAAATAGAACCTTCTTATGCGAATTTGAAAAAAGCCATAGAAACAGGAGAAGGTTTATACGGAACCATTGAATTTTTCCCGGAGGAGGGAAAGTACCATTATGACGGACATCGAAAATGTCATCTCTGTCTGACTCCTGACCAGACAAAGGCTTATGGTGGAAAATGCCCCGTGTGCGGAAAAAAGATTACCATAGGTGTGGAACATCGGGTAGAAGTTCTTGCAGACCGTTCGGAAGGTTATTGGGACAGCAGCAGGAAACCTTTTGAGAATCTTATGCCTCTTCCGGAAGTCATTGCTGAGGCAATGGGATATTCTTCTCCTGGTGTAAAAGTGCAGAAAGAATTTCATCATATGCTCAGAACCCTGGGAACGGAATTTGAGATTCTCAGGAATGTTCCAATGGAGGATATCCAGAGTGCGGCAGGTACGAGGATTGCAGAAGGTATCAGCCGTCTGAGACGGGGGCAGGTGGAGCGTCACCCCGGCTTTGACGGAGAATACGGTACCATCCGCTTGTTTTAGAAGCATAAACTTGAAATGAGGCTGTTTGATTTTCTTTGAGATAATGGAATAAAGGAGAGAAAGAGACATGAAAAAACGGGAATGGACGAAGGTTTTTCTCATCTTATATGGTGTGTTGGCAGCAGCGGGAGTCACGGTTCTTTTCCTTTGCAAAAGCAGGGGGTATCCGTGCAGGCAAATGGCTTCCGCTTTTGGCTATCTTTTGCTGTGTCTGGCAGGGATTTATATAGGGTGTCTGGGTATCAGCAATCTGATTCGGTATAAGGTACGGTATCCGGATAAAAGTATTGCAGGCGGTTTTACGCTGCTGCTTTTTTACGGCATTGCGGCCGTGACGGCTTTGGGATTTACCATTCCCGGAAAAGCAGAGCTGCAGAATCTTCGGACAGAGATTTCCAATGCGGTGCTCTTGGCCGGAGAGGGCAGGAGTTTCACACAGGAAGAAGAGAAACCGAAAGAAGAGCCGAAGCAGGCGGTGCCTTATGAAAAGGTGGAAGATGCCTATGGGAAATTATATGAGGAGGTGCTTTCCATGTATTATCCCTCCTGCACAATGCAGTACAATGCAAAAGGGAATTTTTATGCCACGATGGAGGAAGGAATCGAGACGTACCAGGGAACCGCAGACGTTCCTTATGAGGTAACCGTGGTGTATGACAGGGTTTCTGACGACGGACAGAGCCATATGTTTATTCAGTACAAAATTTACAGTACCTCGGAAGGAACGGTTACGGATTTCGGGCTTCGCTATTATGTGAATATGTACACCGGTGAAGTTCGGGCAGAAGAGGTTCCATGGGGAAATTAGGCAAAAAGATACCGCAGAATGTACCGGGCGGTATCATTCTGCGGCAGCTATTACTGTGCCATTGCTTCTTCCAGCGCTCTGGCCAGCTGATCCGGACATGAAGTGCCTCTGCCGTTACAGTCTGTTCCTTTTAATCTGGTGATGACATCGTCTACTTTCATGCCTTTTACAAGGCTTGCGATTCCCTGGGTGTTGCCATTGCAGCCACCGTTAAATTTTACGGATTTTACCGTATCGTTTTCTATTTCAAATTCAATAGAGCGTGAACATACGCCTTTTGTTTTGTATACAGCCATGCTGATGTCCTCCTTTGTTTTCTTTCAAAAGTTTCCAAAAGCATTATAGCATGGCTGTTTTGAAAGGTAAAGGAAAGTGTAGCCAAAAAAAGAAAAACAGTGTACAATAAGGACATTATGAAATCCAGAAGATGAGGTAAAAGACATGAACAAAATTGGAATTATCGGAGCCATGGAAGAAGAAGTGGCGATTTTAAAAGACAAGATGACAGAAGTTTCCGTATTGGAAAGAGCAGGCATGGAGTTTTTCAGCGGAAAGTTAAGCGGACATGAGGTTGTAGTAGTTCGTTCCGGAATCGGAAAAGTCAATGCGGGTATCTGCACACAGATTCTGGCAGATAAATTTGAAGTGGAAGCAGTTATTAACACAGGTATTGCAGGTTCTCTGAAAGCAGAAATTAACATCGGGGATATTGTATTATCCACAGATACCATGCAGCATGATGTAGACGCAAGAGAATTTGGCTATGCCATCGGTCAGGTTCCGCGTATGGATACCCTGGCTTTCCAGGCAGATGAAGGACTTCGGAAACTGGCTGCAGAAGTATGCCGCAGAGTGAACCCGGAGATTCAGGTGTTTGAAGGAAGAGTGGCAAGCGGGGACCAGTTTGTGGCTGACCGTGAGACAAAAGAAAACATTATTCAGAATACAGAGGGCTTCTGTACAGAAATGGAAGGAGCAGCCATTGGGCAGGCCGCTTATTTAAACAAAATTCCATATCTGGTTATCCGCGCGATTTCGGATAAGGCAGACGACAGCGCGCATATGGATTATCCGGCTTTTGAAAAAGAAGCCATCCGCCACACAGTAAACCTGGTGGAAAATATGATGAAAGAACTGTAAAAAACAGGAGAGATGTCGCAGACACTATGGATTTGTCGACCGATTTTTGTTTTCAAACAGGAGAGGGTGCTATATAATAGTTTCATAGACAAGGGGGATATGGCGTTAAGGATGCAATGGGAAGCTTTTCGATTGCGGCTTAAAGCAACGTCCCATGTCAGAAAAAGCAGGAAAAACCTGCTGAGAAAGAGGAGGAACTATGGAGCACCTGATTTTCTATTTTGGTGCCTGCCTTATGGGACTGGCAAGTTTCGTAAGTATGCTGGCGGTTTACAACAGTAACAAAAGAGTATTGGGAGATTTGAAAAATCCGTCGGAGACAAAAGATAAATGGTTAAGCGGCTTTGTACAGGAGTATCAGAAGCTGGCAAAAGACAATATAGAGATACATAACCCTTCTGTTTATGTAACGAAACGAATGAGAGGACGAAAGATAGCACTATGGAATATGCGCCAGATAAAGGGCATTTCCTGGGGAACTTTTATCCTCTCTTTTTTATTGATGGGAGTGGAGATTCTGCTTTTGCGGCAGCAGGGCGGCAAAGCGGACCAGTTTTTGGTTCTGGGAAGGGAACTGCCATTGATGAGTGTGGCGGTCTTTACGGGAATCGGCATGGGAATCGTCCTGCTTCTTTGCAGACTTTTGATTGGTACGGGCTATCAGGAGGAGGAACTGGAAACCAATCTTCTGGATTATGTGGAAAACTGCCGAAGCGGGACTGCAAAAATTATCTCTATGGAAAATGCCAGAACTTCCGGAAGCAGGGAAAACCGGGGCAGCAGAAAAAAGGAAAACCAGACAGGAGAGAAGAAAGAAAAAGCGGCCCGGCAGATAGAACAGGGAATCATGGAGGCCGCAGCCACAGACAGCCGTTACAGCCATCTGCTCAGTAAAGAGGAAGAGGAGATTGTAAAAGATGTGGTAAAAGAATTTCTAACTTGATAAACCACTATGAACCTGCTAAACTAAAGAAGAAATCTAAGAGTCAAAGGAGAAGAGAAAATGGGAAATAAAGTTACATTTGACTATTCAAAGGCAGCAAACGTTGTGGGCGCTGAAGAAGTAGCAGCAATGGAAAAAATGGTGGAGACAGCCAAAGAAGTGCTGGTATCCAGAACAGGACTTGGAAACGATTTTCTGGGGTGGATTGACCTTCCTGTAAATTATGATAAGGAAGAGTTTGACAGAATAAAAAAAGCAGCGGACAAAATTCAGAAGGATTCCGACGTACTTCTGGTAATCGGTATCGGCGGTTCCTATCTGGGAGCAAGAGCGGCCATTGACTTTCTGAATCATCCATTTTATAACAATCTGAGCAAAGAAAACCGTAAGACACCGGAAATTTATTATGTAGGAAACAACATCAGCGGTGCCTATGTAAAAGGACTGGCAGAGGTAATCGGCGACAGAGACTTCTCCATTAATGTAATTTCAAAATCCGGAACAACGACAGAACCAGCTATTGCCTTCCGTGTTTTCAAAGAAATGATGGAAGAAAAATACGGCAAAGAAGAGGCAGCAAAGAGAATTTACGCAACTACAGATAAAGAGAAGGGTGCATTGAAAACCCTTGCAACAGAAGAAGGCTATGAAACCTTCGTAGTGCCGGACGATGTTGGCGGACGTTTCTCTGTACTGACAGCGGTAGGTCTTCTGCCAATCGCAGTCAGCGGCGTATCCATTGACAAATTAATGGAAGGCGCAGCGTCTGGAAGAGAACTGGCTTTGCAGGCTCCATATGCAGAGAACGACGCTCTGCAGTATGCAGCAGTGCGCAACATTCTTCACAGCAAAGGAAAATCCGTGGAAATTCTGGCTGATTATGAACCGACTCTGCACTATGTAGCAGAATGGTGGAAACAGCTTTACGGAGAAAGTGAAGGAAAGGACCAGAAAGGTATTTATCCGGCGTCTGTAGACTTTACCACAGACCTGCATTCTCTGGGACAGTTTATCCAGGACGGTTCCAGAATTATGTTTGAGACAGTTCTGGCTATTGAAGAACCGAAAGAAGATGTTGTAATTAAAGCAGCAGAAAACGATTTGGACGGACTGAACTATCTGGCAGGCAAAGGTATGGACTTTGTAAATAAGAGCGCTATGAACGGAACCATTCTGGCGCACACAGACGGAAATACACCAAACCTTATGGTGAAAATTCCGGAGCAGAACGAATTCTATCTGGGACAGCTGTTTTATTTCTTTGAATTTGCATGCGGCCTCAGCGGATACCTTACCGGGGTAAATCCATTTAACCAGCCGGGTGTGGAAAGCTACAAGAAAAACATGTTCGCACTTCTTGGAAAACCGGGATACGAAGAGCAGAGAGAAGAATTGCTGAAAAGATTATAATAGAAAAGAGCAGAACATCGCCGTATGTGGGACAAGCCCTGTGCGGCGGTGTTCTTTTTGTGTTGAACCCTGCCCGGTCTGCATATATTCTATAGACAAGGGGAATTTTTCGGAGAAGTTATGCGGAGAAAGTGGCTGAAAAGAATCATGGCGCTGTGTATGCTCTGCGCCATATATATGCTGGGCAGGGAAGGGGCTGTGCTGGTGGATAAAACAGCGGAAAACAGCAAAGGCGTGATAGTCATTGACAGCGGACACGGGGGCATTGACCCCGGCGTAGTGGGAATCGGAAATCTGGAGGAGAAAGAGGTCAACTTAAAAATTGCCGGATACCTGGCAGAATATCTGGAAAAAGAAGGCTATGAAACCGTGCTCACCCGGAAAACGGACGCAGGGCTTTATGAGGAAAACAGCCGGAATAAAAAAGTGCAGGATATGCAGAAGCGCTGTGCCATTATAAAAGAAACAAAGCCGATTCTTACGGTGAGCATTCACCAGAACAGCTATCCGGATTCGTCGGTGTGCGGGCCTCAGGTATTTTACTATACCAATTCGGTGCAAGGCTCTAAGCTGGCAAACTGTATTCAGGGTGAGTTAAACACACAGTTGGAGGTAAGCAAGCCCAGAACCGAGAAGGCGAACCAGACCTATTATCTTTTAAAACGCAGCGAGGGAATTTTAAACATTGTAGAAACGGGATTTCTGACAAATCCCAGGGAAGCAGAACTTCTGGGAACGGAAAAGTACCAGAAAAAGTGCGCAAAAGCCATTTGCGACGGAATTTTAAATTTTCTAAAAACGGTAGAAAAGGACGCATAAAGTGTGTTATGATAGGAGAGCGTAAGAGAAACGAAACTTATGAAGGAAGAAGAGGGTGCGGATTGAATACAAGAGTAGTCAGGGTAGATAAAGACAACCCGGACAAAACAGTGCTTCAGGAAGTAGGAGAAGTTATAAAAAAGGGCGGTCTGGCTGCGTTTCCCACGGAAACCGTGTACGGTCTGGGCGGTGACGGACTGAATGCAGGTTCTTCACAGAAAATTTATGCCGCAAAGGGCAGGCCTTCCGACAATCCGCTGATTATACATATCGCGGATATGGAAAGTCTGGCGCAGATTACAGAGGACGTACCGGAAAAAGCAAAAAAACTGGCAGAAAAATTCTGGCCAGGGCCTCTGACCATGATTTTCAAAAAGAGTGACCGTGTACCTTATGAAACTACGGGAGGCTTGGAAAGTGTAGCTGTGCGTATGCCCAGTCACCAGACTGCGTTGGCGCTCATTCGGGCAGGCGGCGGTTTTATCGCAGCCCCCAGTGCCAATACCTCCGGACGGCCCAGCCCTACCAGCGCGGCTCATGTGGCTGAGGATTTGACCGGGAAGATAGAGGTGATTGTAGACGGCGGTGAAGTAGGTATCGGGCTGGAATCCACTATTGTGGATTTTACAGAGGAAGTGCCGGTGATTCTGCGTCCCGGTTACATCAACCAGTCCATGATAGAAGAAGTGATTGGTCCGGTTCGCATGGACAGAGGGCTTCTGATTACGGACGAGAAAGTGAAGCCCAAGGCGCCTGGCATGAAATACCGTCATTATGCGCCAAACGCGGAACTGATCATTGTGCAGGGAAGCACAGAAAAAGTGGTGCAGTATATTAATGAGCAGTGTCTTGCGCTGCAGGCTCAGGGAAAGAGAACCGGGGTTATCGGTACAGATGAAACCCGGAAATTCTATCAGGGAACTGTGGTGAAAAGCATTGGCACCAGACAGGATGAAGAGGGAATCGCAAGGCATCTTTTCGGTATTTTAAGAGCGTTTGATGAAGAGAAGGCGGACTGTATTTTTTCGGAATCTTTTGATACCCCCCGTATGGGACAGGCCATTATGAACAGGCTGTTAAAGGCAGCGGGACATCATATTATTTATCTTTAAGGAGGAAAAACATGATAGCATTAGGGTGTGACCACGGCGGTTACGAACTGAAACAGGAGATTATCAAGTATCTGGAAGAGCACCATTTGCCCTATAAGGATTTTGGGTGCGACAGTACAGAGGCAGTGGATTATCCTGTGTATGCAAGAAAAGTAGGAAAAGCCATTCAGGACGGAGCGTGCGATAAGGGAATCCTCATCTGTGGCACCGGAATCGGTATTTCCATTGCAGCAAATAAAATGAAGGGTATCCGTGCGGCACTTTGTACAGACTGCTTCTGTGCAGAGGCAACCAGAGAGCATAATGATGCCAATGTACTGGCTTTGGGCGGCAGAGTGGTAGGCCCGGGGCTTGCGGTGAAAATCGTAGATACCTTTTTAAATACAGAATTCTCTCATGCAGAGAGACACCAAAAGAGAATTGACCTGATTGAAGAATAAGAAAGAAAACCAACGAGATACTAAACACAAGGGAGAAGAAAAATGGCAAAAACATTAGTTATGGAACATCCGCTGATTCAGCATAAGATTGGAATTATCCGCAGAAAGTCTACAAGCTCAAAAGAATTCCGGGAACTGGTCAGCGAAGTTGCCATGTTCATGGCTTATGAAGCAACCAGAGAATTAAAACTTGCAGATGTGGAAATTGAAACGCCCATTACGAAAACTACCGTAAAAGAACTGGCAGGAAAGAAAATGGCAGTTGTGCCCATTCTCCGTGCAGGTCTTGGTATGGTAGAAGGTATGCTGACCATGGTTCCGGCTGCAAAGGTAGGTCATATCGGACTTTACAGAGACCCGGAAACTTTAAAACCAGTGGAATACTACTGTAAACTCCCGGCTGACTGCGGGGAAAGAGAAGTCTTTGTCACAGACCCTATGCTGGCAACCGGCGGTTCCGCTGTGGCAGCGATTACCATGCTGAAGGAAAAAGGCGTAAAGAACATTCACTTTATGTGTATTCTGGCAGCGCCGGAAGGTGTAAAAGCTCTTTCTGAAGCACATCCGGACGTCGATATTTACATCGGTGCGCTGGATGACCACTTAAATGACCACGGCTACATTGTACCGGGTCTGGGAGACGCAGGAGACCGTATTTTCGGAACCAAGTAAGAGGTGAAGCTTATGAAAGGAAAACGAGACGGTTATATCTCCTGGGATGAGTATTTCATGGGAGTGGCAAAGCTTTCCGGCATGCGTTCCAAAGACCCTCATTCACAAGTGGGAGCCTGCATTGTCAGTCCGGATAATAAGATTTTGTCCATGGGATATAACGGATTTCCTATGGGGTGTTCAGACGATGAATTTCCCTGGGCCAGGGAAGGTGATGAGCTGGATACCAAGTATTTTTATGTGACACACAGCGAACTGAATGCGATTTTAAACTACAGGGGCGGTTCCCTGGAAGGCGCCAAGCTGTATGTGTCGCTGTTTCCCTGCAATGAATGTGCCAAAGCCATTATTCAGGCGGGAATTAAAACGATTGTCTATGAATGTGATAAATATGCGGATTCTCCGGCAGTGAAGGCGTCCAAGCGTATGCTGGATGCAGCGGGAGTTCGTTATTATCAGTACAATCACACAGGCAGAAAGCTAGAAGTAGAAGTATAGAAAAGGAAAGCCAGTTATAGGAAAAAACTATAACTGGCTCTTGTTATTTCATATTAGACAATTGCCTCTTGTCATATTAAAATAACCTTGTAAACAGATAGGAATTATAATGATATGAACCGGAGGTAAGGATATGAGCATAAAGACAAGAGAAGAAAGAAAATTCAGATTTGAGACACTGCAGCTGCATGTAGGACAGGAAAAACCAGACGTGGCAACAGGAGCCAGAGCAGTACCGATTTACCAGACATCCTCTTATGTATTTGAAAACTCCAAACAGGCTGCAGACAGATTCGGTTTATCAGACCCGGGAAACATCTATGGAAGACTGACAAATCCCACGGAAGATGTTTTTGAAAAGAGAATCGCAGCATTAGAGGGCGGTGTGGCTGCTTTGGCTGTAGCGTCAGGCGCAGCAGCGATTTCCTATACATTCCAGAATCTGACACAGGCAGGAGACCATATCGTTTCCGCAAAAAATATTTATGGAGGCACTTATAATCTGCTGGCCCATACACTTCCGCAGTATGGAATTTCATCTACCTTTGTAGACATTTTTAATAAGGAAGAGATACAAAAGGCCATTCAGGAGAATACAAAGGCTATTTTCATCGAAACTTTGGGAAATCCTAATTCAGAGGTAGTAGACATTGAGGAAATTGCAAAAATTGCCCATGCGAATAAAATTCCTCTGGTGGTGGACAATACCTTCGCAACTCCGTATCTGGTGCGTCCCATTGCCTACGGCGCAGATATTGTGGTACATTCTGCAACGAAGTTTATCGGGGGACATGGAACGGCCATTGGCGGTGTGATTGTAGACAGCGGAAACTTTGACTGGGAGGCATCCGGGAAATTCCCGTCTCTGACAGAGCCAAATCCAAGCTATCACGGAATCAGCTTTACAAAAGCAGTGGGAGCAGCCGCATTTGTGACAAAAATCCGGGCTATTTTGCTGAGAGATACAGGAGCAACCATTTCCCCGTTTCATTCTTTCCTGTTCCTGCAGGGGCTGGAAACACTTTCTCTGAGAGTAGAGCGTCATGTGGAAAATGCAGTGAAGACGGCAGAATTTTTAAATAACCATCCATTGGTGGAGCGTGTACATCATCCCAGTGTGACAGAAGAGGAAGAGCAGAAAAAACTCTATAAAAAATATTTCCCAAATGGCGGAGGTTCTATTTTTACCTTTGAAATAAAAGGAGACGCAGCGACTGCGCAGAAATTCATTGATCAGTTGCAGCTGTTTTCTCTGTTGGCCAATGTAGCGGATGTGAAATCTCTGGTCATTCATCCGGCTACCACAACACACAGCCAATGCACAGAGGAGGAACTGGAAAGCCAGGGCATAAAACCAAATACCATTCGTTTATCTGTGGGTACAGAGAATATTGCAGATATTCTGGAGGACTTGGAAGAGGCATTTGCAAACTTATAAGAAGCAATTCTATAAAACATATTGAAATAGTAGGTTAATTTGAGTATAATCAGACGTATGGAGGAAGAAATATGAGAATATCAACGAAAGGAAGATATGCAGTTCGCCTGATGTTGGATTTGGCAACCAATTATTCCGGGAGTCCCATACGTCTGAAGGATGCAGCAGGAAGACAGGGAATCTCTGAGAAGTATCTGGAGCAGATTATCAGCGTCCTGAACAAAGCAGGATATGTGAGAAGTATACGGGGACCTCAGGGAGGCTATGTACTGCAGCGGACACCGAAAGAATATACCGTGGGAATGATATTGAGACTTACAGAAGGAAGTCTGGCCCCGGTAGAGTGTGCAGAGCAGGAGTTCGCTGGCTGCAGCCGTGAAAATGATTGTGTGACAAGAATCCTGTGGAAAAAATTGAATGATGCCATAAACAGTGTGGTCGATGAGGTTACGCTGGAAGATTTAATCAGCTGGCAGGCGGCAAAAGCAGACGAATATATCATATAAGATGATAAAAAAGACATTAAAAAACTTTGATATGAGGCAGATATGCAATTCCGGCCAGTGTTTCCGTATGGAACTGCTGGAGAATGGAAATTATAAGGTTATTGCTGGAGACAAATATCTGGAAGTGGGACAAAAGGGGGAAGACTGCACCTTCTTTTGTCAGGAGGCAGATTTTGATTCGTTTTGGAAAACGTATTTTGATTTGGACAGAGATTATGCTTCCTGTATTTCGCAAATTGCAGTGGAAGATGTATATTTGATGAAAGCAGCCCGGTTCGGCAGCGGCATCAGAATTTTAAAACAGGATTTATGGGAAATGATTGTTTCTTTTTTGATTTCCCAACAAAATAATATTGTGAGAATACGCCGTTGTATTGCGAATATCTGCGAGAAATACGGAGACGAGAAGAGGGACATTCACGGAAATGTGTACTATGGATTTCCGAAAGCAGAGGTATTGGCAAAGCTGGAAGAGGATGCTTTAAAACCATGTAATCTGGGCTACCGCAGCAAATATGTGGTGCGGACAGCCAGAAGCATTGTAAACGGAGAGGTGAACCTGGAAGCCCTTGGAAGTATGAAGTATGAGGAAGCAAAGGCAGAACTTTTAAAGCTGTTTGGTGTAGGAGTAAAGGTGGCAGATTGTATCTGCCTGTTTGCATTGCATCAAATGGAGGCGTTTCCGGTAGATACCCATATCCGGCAGGCCCTGGATGCAAATTATGTGAAAGGATTTCCTATGGAGCAGTATCAGGGAATGCAGGGCATTATGCAGCAATATATTTTTTATTACGAGTTGGAAGGCAAGAAAGAACAGGAGAACACATGAATTTAGAATTTAAACCTATTGATGTTGAGGCCATTGAGGAATTAACCCCTTATTTTTGTAAAAGACCGAATAAAACATGCGACAGTGTGATTTTGGACAGCTATTTATGGAGAACGTATTATCAGGTGCGCTATGCAGTCAGTGACAACAAAGCTATACAGTGGCTGATGGAGCACGAAAATGTGGTGAGCAGTGCTATGCCTGTCTGTGAGGAGCAGGATTTGGAGCATTACTTTGAAGAACTGGTGACATATTTTAATGAAGTGCTTCATAAACCGCTGCTGATTCATCTGGCAGATGAAGAGGCTGTCAAGGCTTTGAAGCTGGAAGAGCACACAGACCGGTTTCTGGTGACAGAGCAGGAGGATTTAAAAGATTATTTGTACGAGGGCGATAAACTGCGGACGCTTTCCGGGAAAAAGCTTCACAAAAAGAAAAACAACCTGAACTACTTCATGAAAAATTATGAAGGCAGATTTGAGTACCGCAGCCTTTGCTGCTCGGACAGAGATGATGTTTGGAAGTTTCTGGACCGCTGGAGAGAGGCAAAAGGAGAGGAAACGGAAGAACATCTGGACTATGAGGTACATGGAATCCATGATATTCTGAAAAACTGTTCCAGTTTTCAGGTACGCATGGGTGGTGTGTATGTGGATGATAAACTGGAAGCGTTTACTATCGGAAGCTACAATTCTTTTGAGGATATGGCCGTGATTCATATTGAAAAGGCAAATCCGGAAATCAGGGGACTGTATCAGTTTATCAATCAGCAGTTTTTGCTTCATGAATTTCCGGAAGTACCGTTGATTAACCGGGAAGACGATTTAGGGATTGAAGGGCTGAGAAAGGCAAAAATGTCGTATTCTCCCCTGGATTTTGCCCGAAAATATGAAGTGAGACAGATTGATTTTCACGAAAGCTGACCTTTACAGGGAAAGGACGGAGAAGATGATACATTATCTGCAAGGAGAAGAGAAAGCGAGAAGCCGGAAACTGTGGGAAGAGGCCTTTCCGGAGGATTCTCAGGCGTTCCGGGATTATTATTATACAGAAAAAACAAAGGATAATGAAATACTGGTCCTGGAGGAGCAGGGAAAAGTGATGTCCATGCTTCATCGAAATCCCTATGACCTGGCCCTTGGAAAGCAGACGGCAAAATGTGATTATATCGTGGGAGTTGCCACAGATAAAGAACACAGAAGAAAAGGGTATATGCGGCAGTTAATGGAACGGGCTTTAAAAGATATGAACGCAGAAAAAATGCCGTTCTGCTTTCTCATGCCGGCCTTTGAAGCGCTTTACCTGCCCTTTGATTTTACCTATATTTATAAAAAGCAGAACCGGGTTCTTACGGATAAAGGTCTCTCTGCTTTTAAAAGCAGAGAAGCAACGCATGGGGAATTAAAGGAAGCTGCCGCTTACATGAACCAATGGCTTGCGAAAAGATATGAAGTGTATGCAAAGAGAGATTTTGCCTACATGGCCCGGCTGAAAAAAGAACTGGAAAGTGAAAACGGCTGCATGGAACTGCTTTACAGTGAAAATACCCTGGCAGGAATCAAAGCCCGATGGGGTATGGAAAAGCCGGAAGAAAGGATGCTGTTCTGTGAAGAAAGTTATGCAAGAAACACAGGAGAAGCAGTTCCCTGTATCATGGGCCGGATTGTAAATTTTGCAGAATTTGTTCGGTCCATCCGGCTGCAAAAGGGTGTGAAGGCAGGGCATGATACGATTCTTTTGGAACTGCAGGATGACATTCTGCAGGAAAATGCGGGACTCTGGCGCTGGACTTTAACCCAGGACGCCTCTGCGGCTGAAAAAATTTCCGGCACGGCCGTTGGGAAAAACGGAGAAAAGGCGGAACCGGATATGAGACTTACGGTTTCGGAACTGACGGCCTGGCTTTTGGGGTATGCCCTGCCGGGGGCAGCAGAAAAGTGGGCCCATGTGGTGCGCCCGCTTACCGGCGTGTTTTTAGACGAAATTGTATAAAGTGCTGCTTAGGCAGAAGTGTGACGATATTTTCCGGGAGACAAACCTGTTGTCTGCCGGAAAATTTTGATAAAGTGGCTTTCACTGGAAAAGCATAAAATGGTACTGATTTCAGAGACGGAATAATCGGTGTAAAGCAGCATATTTTTGGCAGTGTCGATTTTTTCCTGCCGGACATAAGCCATGGGGCTTAGACCTGTCTCCTCCCGGAACAGGTGGGAAAAGCGGCCCGTACTCAGCCCGGAAAGTTCCCCCAGTTCTTTTAACGTGATTTTGTCCTGGACATGGCTCTGAATATAGTTTATTGCTTTTCGGACAGAACGGGAAAAGGCAGGAGAGAGTTTCCGGTGCTTTACTGCATTGGCAAAGTCCCGTATGGCTCTGGTCTGGAGTTTTTGAATCTGTTCCACGCAGGTACAGGACTCAGAGGTCTGAATATAACTGTCACTCATGGCATAAGCCAAATTTTCGGGTACTCCGGCGTCCATAGCTGCCCGGGTAACCTGTGTAGTAAAGGAAATCATGATAATCTGCGCCTGACGCAGAGGGTTTTGGGACAAAGTTCCCGCTTTTCCTGTAGTTCCCATTAAGCGCAGGCGTTCTTCAGCCAAATCAGCGTCGCCCATACGGACGGCTTCCAGCATATTTTTTTCATATAAATAAGGCGTATGGGGGATAAAGGATTCCCTGCTCTCCAGCAATATTTTTCTTGTTTTCTTATCTAAAAAATCAAAAGAATCCGTATTGAAAATTTCCATAAAAAATCCACTCCTTTTTTGTACAGTATACCAGAGAATTATCAGCATGAATATGATAAAAATAGCAAAAAAATAATATTTTTATTTGCAGAAGTGTGTTAAGTTTATTTCATAAAATATCAGTTTATCATAAGGAGCGATGAGACAATATGAAACGTGATGTAAAAGCGATTGTAAAGGAAATGACTCTGGAAGAGAAAGCCGGAATGTGTTCCGGTAAGGATTTCTGGCACTTGAAAGGAGTAGAACGTCTGGGTATTCCGGAGGTCATGGTGAGCGACGGACCTCATGGGCTGAGAAAGCAGGCAGAGGAAGCGGACCATCTGGGATTAAATGAGAGCATTAAAGCCGTATGTTTTCCTACGGCCTGCGCAACGGCCTGCTCTTTTGACCGGGATTTGCTGCAGGAAATGGGAGAGAGACTGGGAGAAGAATGTCAGGCAGAAGACGTGTCTGTGATTTTAGGCCCGGCTGTCAATATCAAACGTTCCCCTCTGTGCGGAAGAAATTTTGAATATTTCTCAGAAGACCCCTATCTGGCTTCTCAGATGGCAGCTGCACATATTAAGGGTGTGCAGTCTAAGAATGTGGGAACTTCTATTAAGCACTTTGCCGCAAACAATCAGGAACACAGGAGGATGTCCTGTTCTTCAGAAATTGATGAGCGTACCTTTAGGGAAATTTACCTGGGCGCTTTTGAGACAGCCATTAAAGAAGCAAAGCCGGACACAGTGATGTGCTCTTACAACAAAATCAACGGAGAATTTGCCTCTGAAAACCATCGGCTTCTCACAGAAATTTTGAGAGACGAATGGGGATTTGAAGGTTATGTGATGTCTGACTGGGGCGCTGTCAATGAGCGGGTAAAAGGTTTAAAGGCGGGGCTGGATTTGGAAATGCCGGGAAGCGGCGGCTATACAGATAAAGAAATTGTGGAGGCTGTGAAAAACGGAACCATGGACGAATCCGTTCTGGATACAGCTGTGGAAAGAATTTTAAATGTGGTGTTCCATTATGTGGACAACCGCCAGGAAGGAACCTTTGACCGTGAGGAAGACCATAAGCTGGCAGCGAAAATCGCAGCAGAGTCCATGGTACTTTTGAAAAATGAGGGAATTCTGCCTTTGAAACCGGAAGGAAAGAAGATTGCCTTTATCGGAAAATTTGCAGAACAGCCAAGATTCCAGGGCGGCGGAAGTTCTCATATTAACTCTTTTAAAATCACCAGTGCATTAGACGCAGTAAAGGAAGTTACAGAAGTGACTTATGCCCAGGGATATGACATAAAGGAAGATAAAACAGATGAAAAGCTTCATAAGGAAGCCGTGCGGGCGGCGAAGGAGGCTGATGTTGCCGTGATTTTTGCAGGTCTTCCGGATGCGTTTGAGTCAGAAGGATATGACAGAACACATATGAGAATGCCCCAGTGCCAGAATACTTTAATTTCAGATATTACAAAAGTGCAGAAAAATGTAGTTGTAGTGCTGCATAACGGCTCTCCGGTAGAAATGCCCTGGGCGGATGACGTTCAGGGGATTCTGGAAGCTTATCTGTGCGGAGAAGCCGTAGGACAGGCAGAAGTAGATTTGCTCTTTGGCAAGGCTAACCCGTGCGGTAAACTGGCTGAAACGGTTCCTTATAAGCTGTCAGACAACCCGTCTTACCTGTATTTCCCGGGAGACGGAAAGACGGTGGAATATAAGGAAGGCGTCTTTGTAGGCTACCGTTATTATGATACCAAGGAAATGCCGGTGCGCTATCCTTTTGGATACGGATTAAGCTATACAACGTTTGCATACAGCGATATGCAGATTTCTGCAGAGGAAATCAAAGATACGGATACGCTGAAGGTATCTCTGAAGGTGAAAAATACAGGAAATGTGGCAGGAAAAGAGATTGTACAGCTTTATGTAGCGGATAAGACAGGCGCAGCCAGCCGTCCGGTGAAAGAACTGAAAAACTTTGTGAAAGTAGAATTGCAGCCACAGGAAGAAAAAACCGTGGAAATGGAACTGGATAAGAGAAGTTTTGCGTGGTACTGCACGGAACTTCAGGACTGGTATGCGGCAACCGGAGAATATGAAATTCTGGCGGCAGCGTCTTCTCAGGATGTGCGTCTTAGAAAAACTGTCCGAGTGGTTTCTTTCCAGGAAATACCGCTGCATGTACACATGAACACCACCATCAGTGAACTGATGGAAAATCCAAAAACCAACAGCGTGATTCAGGAACTGGCCAGCAGCCTCATGGAACATATGGGCGGTTCTCAGGACGGAGAAGAAGGAACAGCAGCAGCAGAAGCGATTACCCCGGAAATGTCCATGAAAATGATGGAGAACGCGCCTCTTCGCGCTATGCGCAGTTTCATGGGAATGAATGGAGAGGAACTGGAGGCGTTGATTAAAAAATTGCAGGAAGCAGCGTCAATGTAGCAAAAACGTACTTTTCGTTGTGTCATAATGTTAAATCTATGTAAAATATGTTAAATCTCTGTATAAAATATTGCGGAATTTGCTCATAAAAGGTATAAAAGTAAGGAAGAGATTAATAAAACGTAAAAATTGCATGAATTGCAATGGGAGGAAAAACGTGAAGATTACAGATTTTTTCAGTCTTTTAGGAGGACTGGCATTATTCCTTTACGGAATGCAGATGATGAGCAACGGACTTGAGGCAGCAGCAGGAAACAAGATGAAACAGATTCTGGAAAAGCTGACTGCAAACCGTTTTCTGGGTGTTTTGGTAGGTGCCGGAATTACAGCCGTTATTCAGTCTTCATCAGCCGCCACAGTTATGGTCGTGGGCTTTGTAAACTCAGGCATGATGACTTTAAAACAGGCCGTATGGATTATTATGGGTGCCAATATCGGTACCACAATTACCGGACAGTTAATTGCCCTTGATGTCGGTCAGCTGGCGCCGCTTTTTGCTTTTGCAGGTGTGGCTTTGATTGTGTTTGTGAAGAAACAAAAGGTACATCACTATGGTTTGATTGTAGCCGGACTCGGTATTCTGTTTATTGGTATGGAAATGATGAGCGGCGCAATGATGCCTCTTAGAGAGTCTGAGGCTTTCGTCTCTCTTATGACGAAATTCTCCAACCCGGTACTGGGCATTCTGGCAGGTATGATATTTACAGCTCTTATTCAGTCTTCTTCTGCGTCTGTAGGTATTCTGCAGGCCCTTGCATCCAGCGGACTGATTGGACTGCCAAATGCAGTATTCGTACTGTTCGGACAGAACATTGGTACTTGTATTACAGCAATTCTGGCTGCTATCGGCACAAACAGAAATGCAAAACGTACTACAGTGATTCACCTGATGTTCAACATTATCGGTACGACTATCTTTACCATCGTATGTATTCTGACTCCGCTGACCTCACTGGTGGAAAACTGGACACCGGGAAATGTTTCAGCACAGATTGCAAATATGCATACATTATTTAACATTGTAACAACACTGCTCCTTCTTCCATTTGGAACTTATCTGGCAAAACTTGCTGTCAAGATTCTTCCGGAGAAACAGGAAGAAATGGAAGGCGTTATGCACATGGAGTTCATTCATCCAATGGAAACCAAAAGAGATACTCAGATTGGTCTTTCCGCTATTGCGGTTACGGGTATTAAGAACGAACTTCACCGTATGATTGGCATGGCAAAAGAAAATGTAGAAAAGAGTTTTGTATGTGTGAAAGATGGAAAGAGAGAACTCTTAGAGGAAGTCAGAGAGCGAGAGGAATATATTGATTATCTGAACAAAGAGATTTCCAAATATATTTCCAAGGTGCTGGTAAATGAAAGCAATCCGGGAGATTCCCAGTACATCAGCGCGCTTTTTAAAGTGTGCGGAAACGTAGAGAGAATCGGCGACCACGCCATGAATATCTGCGAATATACCAAGATGATTGAAAAACAGGGAATTACCTTCTCTGCAGAAGTAAAAGAAGAAATGGATGAAATGCGTGAAATTTGTGGAAAAGCTTTAGATTTTCTGTCACAAATTGAGGATAACTCCGGAAAGAACATTCAGGCTATCGAAGACTTTGAGCAGAAAATTGACGATATGACAGAGGACTACAGACAGAAGCAGATGGTTCGTATGCAGAAAGGAACCTGCTCAGAGGAAGGCTGTATTATCTACTCTGAAATGCTGACAGATTTTGAACGTATTGGTGACCATATTCTGAACATTGGACAGGAAATGGGCATGGGAAAAGTCGGAGCATAAGAAAACATTTATGAATACCTTGTAAATTAGAGGCTGTGGCATTAAGCACACTATGTGTTTCTTGCCACAGCCTTCATTGCTGACACAAAGAAACCCCTAATTCCCTCAAGATTAAGGGAATTAGGGGAGTTGAATAGGCGAATCCTATTTTTTATTCGCTTGTTCTTATTCTGTCCACCAGACTGCCTGTTTGCATTCTCTTATAAAGCAGTGGTGGAATCAGAGCACAGATTCCAAAGGCTATCATAAAGAGCAGGAGATTTTTTAGGACAGGAACGCAGAACGTCATACCGTAAATGTTCATAAAATGAAAAATCACATATCCCAAAGGCACTCCCGCCAGAAGGGAAAGCAAGACGGAGATTACGCCGTATCCGAGACCTTCTGTCATAAGTACCCGTCTTATTTGCTTTTGCGTCATCCCCAGGCTTTCCAGTACAGCGAATTCTCTGGAACGCTCCTGCACGCTGGCAGTCATCATATTAAAATAATTCATGAGCGTCAGAAGCGCCAGAATCAGTCCCAGGCCATTTCCAAAGACTTTTATTTGAGTTTCCGTTTTTGACATATTTTTATAGGATTCCAGCTTGGATTGGAAACCAACGCGCTTTTCACCTGCGAAGATTTGCTTTATCTGTGCTTCTGTTTCTTTGGAAAAAGGTTTCTCATAATCTGCACAAACTACTTCAATGGGGAACTCGCCTGCAAGTTTTTCCGCAAATTTTTCACTGACTATAATCTGCGGGTTGTAGCCACCGGAAAAAGAGGCGGGAGAATTCGAAAGAGCAGCGATTTTTACAGAATACATCTGCTGGCTTTTTCCGGGAAAGTAAAAAGTCAGATTTTTTCCCACGGCTTCTTTTGGGGATACCCAGTAGTTCTTTTCCAAGAGGGCAATTTTTCCTTCAAGAAACAGGGTTTTATCCAGCGTATTTCCCAGTTCTTCGTTTAATACGTCAAATTCTGTTTCGCTGATACCCACCAGACGGCTTCCAAACATGTTATTCATAGTTTCCGTATCTTTTTTATAGGCGTCCATGGTTTCATTATAATTGCCGCCCGGTGTCATTCTGGACTCAAACAGCCGTTTCAGATATCCTCCCAGTGCCTCTTTCTGATAAGGAATACAGATATCTGTGGTTTTGACTGTTCGTATATTCTTTACACCGGGAACGGATTTTAGCTTCTGCAGTTTCTCAGAGGTAAAAAGCTGTGTTTCATCTTCGCGGAGCATGGTATTATTTTCCAATGCAATATCGCTGTCAGAAATAGTATTCAGTACGCGTTTGGAATCATATTCCATCAAAAGTATACTTACAATCAGAAAAAGCGAAAGCACAAGAAAGAACGAGGTTAAAATAGCAAAGGTCTGTTTTTTTCGACGGAACATATTTCGCCATGCCATGGCTCTTATGCTGTTGCTGCCTTTGGCTTTTGTTCTTTTGGACTGGAATTTTAAATCGGCTTCTGTATAACGTACAGCCTCCATAGGAGCACATTCCCCTACAATTTTTGCAGGTTTTCTGGCACTGATAAAGACAGTAAAAGCAGAGAAAATCCCTGCACACAGACAGATAATTCCATAGAGGAGAGGGGTATGTACGGCTTTTATCCCATCTCCGGGATCCAACAGGCGGATGGCCTGGGGCAGAATCTGATTTAACATAATCAGTCCCAGGAGAAGCCCCAGTGGAATTCCTCCTGCGGCATTCCAGAAGGCTTGAAGATAAACCAGGTGCCGAAGCTGGGGAGTCGTCATGCCAAGAGTCCGTAACTGCCCAAAGTAACGGATATCTTTGGCAATGGAAATATAAAGCGTATTGTAAATAAACAGATACCCTGCGCTGAAAATCATGAAAAGTAAAAAAATGATGCCTGCCGCTGTTTTCAGGTAGTAGAAAATTAAATCCGGGTCCGATTCCAGAATCTGGCGGTCGGACAGATTCAGCTGTTTTTCCAGGGCTGAAATATTTTTCTGGGTATACAGAGAATGTTTTAAGGAAAGGAACAGGTAACCTTGTCCATAGCTTGTCTGGTCAGCGCCCGTAGTTTCGTAAAAAGCTTTTGATACAAACCCTTTGGACTGTCCCGTATAATCTTTGAAATAGCCGGAAAGAGTAAAGGTTTCCGTAAAAATACTCTGGTCTGCTTCCTGGGCAGTCTTTGGCTCTTCTTCTGTAATATTGTAATAGGTGACAGGAATTTTCATGCCAAGGGTGGGATTCTGAATACCCAGTTCCTTCAGGGCGTCTAAAGAGAGCATGATTTCGTCCTTGTTCTTTGGAAAACATCCCTTTACAGATTCAAAAGCAGGAAGAAGCTGTTTTTTCCACCCTTCTTTGTCACTGTAAAACAGTTTCACCATACTGGAATATTGGCCGTTTCCCTGGGTAATCATGGCACACTTCACTTCCAGCCCCGAGGCGCGGATATAATCCAGTTGTTTTACTTTTTCTATCTGGTCAGGGCGGGGCTCTGTCAGGGCGATGTCGTAATCTCTGCCGGACATCATAAGGTTTCGCCTGGAAAGCGCCTGGGTGTACTGGATTCCGATTCCGATAACGGTTATCAACAGGAAGGAAGTCAGAATAATGGCAAGGATGGTAAGGAGGTTTCGCTTTCTGTTTGCCTGATAAGTGGTGCGGGCTATGCGGGAAATGGTCTTTTTATTGTTTACTTTAATCATAAATCCCACCTCCGCAGATTCGTCCGTCTTCCAGCCGGATTATCCGCTGGGACATCTGGGCAATTTCTTCATCATGGGTAATCATGACCACAGTCTGGTTCAATTGTTCCTGGCTGATTTTTAAAAGCCCCAGAACGTCCTGTCCGGTTCGGGTATCCAGATTACCGGTGGGTTCGTCGGCCAGTACAATGGCAGGTTTGGCCGCCAGAGCTCTGGCCAGAGCGGTTCTCTGTTGTTGGCCGCCGGAAAGCTGGCCGGGCATGGCATAGCGCTTTTCAGACAATCCCAGCATGTCCAGAATGTGGTTTACATAATCCTTGTCCGGCCGGATACCATCCAACTGAATGGGAAGCACCACATTTTCATACACATTCAGCAGGGGCAGGAGGTTGTAATTCTGAAAAACAAAACCGATTTTTCTGCGCCGGAAAATGGTCAGGGAATCTCTGTCCATCTGGGAAATATCCTGTCCGTCTGCCAGCACCCGTCCCGAAGTGGGGTTGTCCAGACCGCCCAGCATGTGCAGCAGCGTGGATTTGCCGCTGCCCGATTTACCTACAATAGAGAGAAATTCGCCTTTTTCTACGGAGAGATTGACGCCGTCCAGGGCTTTCACAACCGTGTTTCCCAGCGGATAATATTTTTTCAGATTTTCTGCTTTTAAGATAGTCATAGAAATACTCCTTTCGATTTCTGTATTTTGCATTACAGTAACTATAGCAGAATAATCTTTCCACATTCTGTCTCAAAAGTGACAGTTTTGACAGATTTCAAAAGTATACGGAATTCGAAAGAGCATGTCTGGAAAGAAACACCGAGAAGTCGCTGCCTTTGCCTGGGGAAGAATCCACTTTGATATACCCGCCCTCCTTCGCCAGAATTTCCCTGGCAAGATACAGCCCGATTCCCAGACCTTTTTCTTGAGACACAGAAGGGGAGCGGTAAAACCGCTGAAAAATCATGCCCTGTTCTTTCTCTGAAATTCCCGGTCCCTGGTCCCGGACATGAATACGGATAAAGGAATCGTAGCTTTCTGCAAAAAGCTGAATTTCAGAACCTTTGGGGGCATATTTTACAGCGTTGTTCAGTATATTTCCCAGGGCTTCTGCTGTCCACTTCATATCGAAAAATGCCTGGAAATCTTCGCTAGAAATCTGAAAGGAAATATGTTTTTTCATGGCCTGCAGCTCTTCCGCCTGGCAGACAAGCCCCAGAAGCTCTGCTGTACCGGAAAAGGCGGGATGAAGAGCAAGCATGTCACTTTCCAGATAAGAAGAATGTACCAGTTCTTTCATAAAGAAATCCAGTTTTTCTGTCTGTGCCTGTATTTTCTGCGTCAGGGCTCTGCTCTGGTCATCGATTTCCGCCTCGGCCAGAAGTCCGGTGTACAGCATGATATTGGTCAGGGGAGTACGTACCTGATGAGAGATGTCAGCAATCAGAGATTTTACCACATTGCGCTCTTCATCTGCCTTTCGATAACTGGCATTGGAAATATCTAAAAGACGGTTTATCCGCTCAGAAATGGCAGCATCTGCAGATTCATCAAAAACAGCCAAAGTCTTCTGGCCGTCCAGGGCTCTGTCCAGGATTTCCAGTATATGATTCATTTGTTTGTCCAGATTTTTCCGATACTGAACCATGGCGAACAGGCACACAGACAGCAGCAGAAGCAGAACAAGGATTCCCAAAAGCAATAGTTTCATTTCGCATTCTCCCACATATACCCTTTTCCGTAAATCGTTTTGATGTACTGGGGATTGGAAGGTTTTTCTTCCAGTTTATCCCGCAGTCTGCGGATACCTACAGACAGGGCGTTGTCCTCTACATATTCGGTTCCGTCTTCCCAGACCCATGCCAGAAGCCGCTCCCGGGTGAGGATTTTTCCCTGGTTAAATACGAGAAGATAGAGAATTTTCTGCTCAGTGCGGCTTAATTCTATGGCTTTTCCGTCCTTGTAAAATTCCATGGTGGAAAAGGAGAAGCGAAAAGGTTCCTGCATATACTCTGATTCCTGTTTGGGACTGATTCTGCGCAGCAGCGCCCGAATACGCGCCCGAAGTACCATGGTGCTGAAGGGTTTGGTGATATAGTCGTCTGCTCCGCATTCCAGCCCCCGTACAATGTCCAGTTCCATGTCACGGGCAGTCAGGAGGATAATGGGAACCTTGCTTTCTCTGCGGATGTCCTGGCAGAAGGCGAAGCCGCTGCCGTCAGGAAGATTGACATCTAAAAGCAGCAGGTCAAAGGTCTGGCTTTTTAAGGCTGCCGCCGCGTCTTTGACTGTGCTGCATACGGTAAAGGAAAAATCTTTGTCTTTTAAAGCCATCTCCATGCCAAACGCCAGTTCCTCATCATCTTCCAGTATCATGATATAGTTCATAGTCCTGTTTTATCCTTTCCCATTGTTCTTGCAAAACGTTGCTCTATTGGGATTATTGTACCTGTCTTGTTGTACATTTTCAAGTGTGTGTGGTATGATTAAGAAACACAAAGCCAAATGCCAGGCTGGCAGACTGAGAAAAATGAGGACAAAAAGACATGAATAAAGCAAAACAGATACTTTTAAAAGCCCTTTCTTCGCCGGATTCCAGGCTGGATGTGGAGAAATCCAGAAAGCTGATGAATCTGAAAGCCTTAGACCCGTTAAAGCCTTTTTACCGGACTTTAGATACAAAGTTTTACCGGGAAGGACGGGAGATTCCCCTTCGGATTTATTTTCCGGACAGTGAATCTTATCAGACTGCAGAGGCAGTGCAAAAGGGCGACATGACGGATAACATTTACCCTGTGCTGCTGTATATTCACGGCGGTGGGTTTGTGACGGAAAGTGTGGATTCCTACAGCCGGGTATGCCGGAATCTTGCAAAGCACACCCGTCATGTAGTGGTAGCTATTGACTATCCCCTGGCGCCGGAACACCGGTTTCCTACACAGGTGGAGGACTGTTACGCTGTGGCAAAAGCGGTTTTTGCGGACAGGAATCTGCTGAATGCAGACCCGGACTCCATTACCATTATGGGAGACAGCGCAGGAGGAAATCTGACTGCGGCTGTGACCTTAATGGCAAGAGACAGAGGGGAGTTTGCGCCGCCCAGACAGATACTGATTTACCCCTGTGTCAACAACAATTACCGGGAGAACAACGGCTTTGCTTCCCTTATGGAGAACGGGCAGGATTACCTGTTGACACGGCAGAATATGGCGGATTATCTGGACTATTACCAGTCTTCAGAGAGGGACAGAGAAAACCCTTATTTTGCTCCCCTTCTGGCAGAGGATTTCACCAATCTGCCGAAAACTCTGATTATTACCGGGGAATTTGACCCGTTAAGAGACGAAGGAGAGGCCTTTGCTGCAAAACTGGCAAAAGGGGGAAACCAGGTGGAATATCATAGAATTGCAGACGGGATTCATGGATTTTTTCTGCTGGAAACCTTTCATCCGGCAGTGAAGAAGACTTATGAATATATAAATGAATTTCTGGAAACAGAGGGGATACAGGATTAAAGAAGGGGGAAAAAATTGTGCCAGGAAGAGGAAGAAAATGGCGCTCACTGGAGAATACAGCCAAAATATTTCCGGCTACCAGCGGGAAAAAGGATGAGAGGGTGTTTCGGATTTCCTGCCAGATGAAGGAAGCTGTAGAGCCGGAAAAGCTGCAGAGGGCGCTGGATTTATGTGTGGAAGACTATGCGCTTTTTCTCTGTGTACTGCGGGGCGGACTCTTTTGGAACTATCTGGAGGAAACTCATTTAAGACCGGTGGTGAGGGAGGAATACAAGCCGCCCTGCAGTCAGATTTATGTCCGGGATCAGAAGAATCTGCTGTTTGAAGTGACTTACTACCGGAAGCGGATTAACTTTGAAACTTATCATGCCCTTACAGATGGAACCGGGGCTATGCAGTTTGTAAAATCTTTGCTTTATTATTATCTCAAAGAACTGCACCCGGATAAGGTGAGCGGTACGGCGGACCAGGTAAGGCCTGACGCCACAGCGGCAGAGATGTCGGAAGACAGTTTTGAGAAATACTATTCCGACCGGGGAAAAGAGGAAAAAATCCCGAAATACCGGGCGCATCAATTACATTACCGGAAGACGGAATACCACATGCTGCACCTGACAGAAGGAATCTTGTCAGTGAAGGAACTGCTGGAAACGGCTCGTTCTTACGGCACGACGCTGACTGTATATCTCACGGCTGTCTATTTGTGCGCCATTGCACAGGATATGAGTGAAAAGCAGAAGAAAAAGCCGGTGGCCTTAATGATTCCCGTGAACCTGAGAAACTATTTTCCCTCGGATTCGGTACGAAACTTTTTCGGGTGGATTGATATTGGATATGATTTTTCCAGCCAGAGTGAAAAGCTGGAAGATGTTATCGCGTTTACGGCAAAATTTTTTAAAGAAGAGCTGACGCCCCAGCGGATTGCGGCCAGAATGAACGGTTTTATGCGTATGGAGAAAAATCCTTTTATGCGGGCGCTTCCCCTGCCTTTGAAACTGTGGGGCATGCAGGCCGGAGCCAGACTGTCTTCTGCCAATGGAACCGCTGTGTTTTCCAATATCGGAAAGATTACGATGCCGAAAGAATGCAGGGAATATATAGACTGGTTTGATTTTTATACCACGACGCCCAAAATGGAAATTTGTATGTGTTCCTTTGAAGATAATCTGACTATCAGCTTTACTTCCCAGTTTGCAGAAAGCCATGTGGAGCGGAATTTCTTCCGTATGCTGACAGAACAGGGGACAGCGGTGCGTATTATTTCCTGGAATGAGGAAGACTGGAAAGGGGGAGAATGAGTATGCAGTACTGCAGTAAGTGCAAAGTTTCCATAGAGACGCCTCATAAGAGATGTCCCCTTTGCCAGGGAAAGCTGGAGGGAGAAGGTGAGGAGGAGAGCAAGCTGTTTCCCGACTTGTCGGGAGAGAAATCCAGAGTGTTTCTGGGATTTAAGGTGTTTACCTTTTGCTGTATAGCGATTCTTGTTCTGGGGTTGGCGGTCAATCTCATGTTTCCCGCACCGGTATTCTGGGCAGGCTTTCTGGCGGCGGCTGTTGTCTGTATGTGGATTCTCACGGCAGCGGCCTTTATCAAAAGACGGAATCTGCTGAAAAATACGTTGTGGCAGATGGTGCTTTTGTGTGTGGTGTTTCTGTTCTGGGATTTTCTGACCGGGTATCGGGGCTGGTCTTTAGAGTACGGAATTCCTGTGGTAATTCTTCTGGTATTTCCTGTGCTTACGGTCATTGTGAAGCTGATGAAGCTGCCGGCATCTTATTATATGATTTACTATCTGCTGGCCTGTGCAGCAGGGCTTTTGCAGCTTCTGTTCTGGCCTGCGGGACTGGTGCAGATGCATAGAGTCTGTGTGCTCTGCGGTGCGGTATCGGCCCTTGTTTTTGCGGGGCTTGGGATTTTCCAGGGGAAATATGTCTGGGAAGAAATGAGGAAAAAGACTCATATGTAAGAAAAAATAGGAATGTCATATCAAGCACAGGGAGAAAATTCCTGATATCAGCTTGATATGGCATTCTTTTTCGATTATTTTAGAAAAGTAATTTCAACGGTAAACAAGTCTGCGTCTGTCAGCACCTCCAGCCGTCCGCCCTGGAGCTCTGTGAAGCTCTTGGCAATAGCCAGGCCCAGTCCGCTGCCTTCTGTGTTTCTGGAAGAATCTCCCCGGACGAACCGCTCGGTAATCTCGCTGGGATTAAAGTTCAGCTCTGTTGCAGAAATATTCTTCATAATAATTTTTACATGATTTTCTGTGTTTTCCATGTTGACGTATACCCTGGTACCGGGCATGGCGTACTTGGTAATGTTTACCAGCAGATTTTCAAAAACCCGGTAAGTGCGCTGGCTGTCCAGCGGAAGAATCACTTTTTCTTCCGGAAGCTGCCACCGGAATACCAAATCCGTAGCGTCAATTTTGTCCTGCAGTTCCAGTTTGACCTGACGCAGAAGACTGACAATATCAATGTCCATAATGTTTAAGGTAACGGTCTTGCTGGTGGCCTTGCTGATTTCAAACAAATCTTCAATCAGAATTTTCAGCCGGTTGGCTTTCTGGTCCAGAATCTGAATGTAGCGTTTCCGTTCTTCCTCCGGCAAATCCTCCTGTTTCAGCAAATCCACATAAGTGATAATGGCCGTCAGAGGGGTTTTTAAATCGTGGGAGACATTGGTAATCAAATCTGTTTTCATCTTTGTGCTTTTCACCTCTTCGTCAACAGCTTTGGAAAATCCTGTCTGAATCTTGGAGATTTCCTCACGGAAAGGCTCGAATACCCCTAAGTCCTCGGGAATGGTACCGTTTAAGTTTCCTTTTGCCAGTTCATTGGTGGCTTCCAGGAGAAGCTGGTACTGGTCCTGGATTCTTCGCAGGTACTTCCGCAGCAGGAAGAACAGGGCAATGGAATAGACCACCAGTGCGCCGATTCCGAAGAACCACATCAAGCTGATAAAGCCCAGGATAATAAAGTTAATCAGCACGATTTTCAGTAGAGCACGGTTGCTGTCATCCTTTAAGTTTATATGAAGGAGTCCGTCATAAGTATTCCGGCAGAGCTTGCACAGCCAGGGCCAGATACGGTAAATCAGTACCCGTTTTTTGATATAGCGTTTCAGTCCCATGGTAAGCATGGTACGCAGGCAGCCTACAGTCCAGTAAACTACAGCAAAGAGGGCAATCCAGCCAAAGAGTCCCCAGGTGTATTGCAGAATAGTTGCCGGAAGTTCCGGTGTGCCGATGCTGGTAAGTACATTGTAAATGGCCTGTGTATTCAGCGCAGAAGGGTCTGTGAGAATGGATTCTGCGATACTGATGGCACAGATACCTGTTACAAAGATAATTTCAAAAGGCGTATGGAAGATTTTTTCTTCTCCCGTCTGCAGCGGCTGAACAAAAGGAAGCAGAAGAGCGCCCAGAGCGACAAAACCGGCCAGAGCCAGGCACAGAACCAGCAAATCGCCATTGTAAGAGCCTGTTTCCAGATAATAAGAGTAATCGCTTTCCAGGAAATCGGGAAGCACGGCGTTGGTCATAGCGAAGCAGTAAATGCGGCTCTGCGGTTTCTGGAAGGTACGGCGGAAATTGTAGTAATCGCTGAATTCCTCTGTGGGATTCTGTTTGGCAATCTCATTTAACATCTGAGATTCTGCGCCTTTTTGCTGAGACAGGAAGGAAGTAGACTTCACAGTGCCGTTTTCGTTGTATTCCACAATAGCGGCAAAGGCATATTCAGAATCCTCGTCTAAGACACCGCGCGTCCGCATATTGGAAAGCGCCGTATAGAGAGAATTTTTCTCCTCCGTGCTGCCACGGTTAGTGTCGATAATATCCTTGCTTTCTCCGTCCAGTACGTCGTATTCCAGATAAGTACGAAGATGAGAAAAATCAGACTGCCAATCGTTGTATTTTTCTTCCATGTCGTAAACTACAGAGTCGATGTCCGTGTAATCCTGAGAGTCCGTAGTCTCCGATGAGGTACTTTCTGCAGTCTTTGTCTCTCCGGTAGAGAAGAACATGTCGTAAGCGCTTAACGTATTGTTGTTTTTGCTCTGCAGTTCTTCCCCGTAGAGCACATAGCAGTTTTCTACCAGTTGGTTTAGCAGGCCGGACTCTGTAAAAGACAGGTTCTCCTGTTTGTTTTGCTGCCGAATATAATGGGGCCGTATAATCATCATGGCCAGAGACGGCAGCAGAATAACCAGCGCCACGATAACGGCTGTCAGTTTATGATAATTTTTCAATTTTGTATCCAACTCCCCACACCACCTTTAAATATTTTGGTTCCTTCGGATTAATCTCAATCTTTTCGCGGATATTCCGGACATGCACCATAACGGTTTCTGTGTTAATGGCTCTTTCATTCCATACCCGCTCATAAATTTCATCAGCTGAGAATACTCTTCCGGGATTTTTGATAAGCAACAGAAGAATTTTAAATTCCATGGGTGTCATCTTGACAGGCGCGTCATCCACACGGACTTCAAAGGTATTTTCGTTGACCTCCAGACCGCCCATGGTGTAGACAGTTTCCGTGCGTTCCTGCTCTTTTGCCTGGAGTTTTTCCATAAACCGCCGGTAGCGGCGCATCTGGGAATTGACTCTGGCCATAAGCTCCATAGGAGTAAAGGGTTTGGTGACATAATCGTCTGCGCCGATGTTGAGCCCCATAACTTTATCTACTTCTTCGGATTTGGCAGAGAGCATAATCACCGGAAAATCGTGTTTTTCCCGCAGCTTCATAGTCATGGTAATACCGTCCATGCGGGGCATCATAATATCCACAATGGCCAGATGAATTTCTTCCTTTTCCAGTACTTCAAGACCTTTCATGCCGTCTTCTGCCATAAAGACCTCATATCCCTGGCTCTTTAAGTAAATGGCAACGCCCTCCCGTATGTCTTTGTCATCTTCTACAATTAAAATGTGATTCATATCCATGGTTTTCTCCTGTTCCTCTGTCTATGCTACAGATAATAAAGTATAAACTAAAAAAGTGGCGTGTAAAAAAGCAAAAGAATTTCTAAAGAAAACCCTCGCAGAAAACTCAAGAAAGAAGAGGAGTCTGCGAAGGCAAAAAAATACTGTTATTTGTCAAAAAACTCTTTGATTTTATCCAGGCGTGTGGTCATGCTTCCCAGCATGGCGTCCAAAATCACCAGTGCAGCCATGGATTCCACTACGACTACAGCTCTGGGAACAATAATGGGGTCATGGCGGCCTTTAATACGGATTTCGATTTCCTCCCCCTGGCGGTTGACGGTTTCCTGTGGTGCGGCAATGGAAGGGGTGGGTTTAAAAGCTGCCCTGAAAAGAATGGGAGCTCCGTCGCTGATACCTCCGGTAATGCCGCCGGAGTGGTTGGTTTTCTTCATAATCTGCCCCTCTGTGTCCATGCGGTAGGCATCGTTGTTTTCCAGTCCGGTCAGGCGGGCTGCTTCCATGCCTTCGCCGATTTCAAAGCCTTTCACAGCCCCGATGGAAAACATGGCTTTTGCAAGGGCAGCGTCCAGCTTTTCAAAGGCAGGTTCTCCGATTCCGGCAGGAACGCCGGTGATTTCACATTCCACCATACCGCCGGAGGAGTTGGTTTCCCGCATACATTTGTCCAGATACTCCTGTGCCGCCTGAGCTGCCTGTGTGTCCGGCATGTACAGGGCATTGTTTGAAATCTCTTCTTTGGAGAAATTGGCCCGGTTAATCTGTACGGGACCAATGGAATAGGTATAGGCGGAAACCGTGATTCCCAGTTCTTTTAACAGCTTTGCGGCAATGGCCCCTGCGGCCACACGTCCAATGGTTTCCCGGCCGGAGGAACGTCCGCCGCCTCTGTAATCCCGGAAACCGTATTTGCGGTCATAGTTTAAATCTGCATGACCGGGACGGTAGCAGTTGGCAATTTCGCTGTAGTCATGAGAGCGCTGGTCCGTGTTTGCCACCATAAGGGAAATGGGGTGTCCTGTGGTTTTTCCCTCAAAGACGCCGGAAAGGATTTCCACCTGGTCGGCTTCCTTTCGCTTGGTGGTGAAACGGGACTGTCCCGGTTTTCTCCGGTCTAAGAAGGCCTGAATGTCCTCCTCGCAAAGAGAAAATCCGGCAGGGCAGCCGTCTACCACAACACCGATACCTCTGCCGTGGGACTCCCCCCATGTTGTAATGCGGAAAATGTTTCCAAATGTTGAACCGTACATAACCTTACCTCCCATTTCCATTTATAAGTTGAATACCGTGTATGCAACAATCGCCGCAATGGCCTGAATCAGCAGAATTGCCGGCAGTCCTACGGCGAATTTTCTGTGCTGTGTCTTATGTCTGAAGATACGCATACCGCAGATGGCGCCCAGAGAACCGCCGCAGACGGCAATTCCCAGCAGGGTTTTCTCTGAAATTCGCCACTGATGAAGTTTGGCTTTCTGCTTGTCTATACCGAAGCAGAGAAAGGCCAGCAGATTCACAGCTATGAGATACATCACAATATTTTTCACAATCAAAAATTACACTCCTTTGTAACTGTTCCCCGCCACATCCGGAAGGGTGATTTCCCCTGCCAGATTGCGGTAGAACATTTCCTCTATTTTTTTGCGCTCCCAGTGTTTGCCCAGAATCCACATAACTTTGGTAACCACGGCTTCTGTGCTCATGTCATAAGCCTGGAACACACCGGCATCCAGCGCGATTTTTCCTGTTTCGTAGAGAGAAAGATTGCTGCCCTCGTAAGGACACTGGCTTTTCACTACTACAATCATTCCTTTCTGAATGACGTCTTTTAAGTCGTCAATGACCTCAGAAGACAGGGTGGGAATTCCGCCCATGCCAAAGGCCTCAATAATCAGCCCCCGGTAGCCCTGTTCATACAGAAGCTGAAAAATTTTTCCGTCAAAGCCGGGTACTAATTTAATAAGAAAGACTTTTTCTTCCAGTTTGGTTTCCAGAGTACATTTGCCTCTTGGTCCCGGTATATAAGAGCGCCGCAAATCCAGCCCCCAGGAATTTACCTCGCCCACATAGGGATAATTAATGCTTTCAAAGGCATGAAAACTGGTAGTGCGTACCTTTGAAGCCCTGGTTCCCAGAATCACCTTGCGGTTAAAGGCAAGGAAAATACCGGGCATGCCGCTTCCGGCCATGTGAATGGCGCAGCGGCAGTTTTCCACTGCGTCTGCCAGTGGATTTAAAATAGAAAGCTGGCTTCCGGTAATGACTATGGGAATGGGGATATTCGGCAGCATGAAGGACAGTGCGGAAGAGGTATATGCCATGGTATCCGTCCCGTGGAAAATCACAATGCCGTCATAAGTCATATACTGCTCGTAAATCGTTTTTGCCATGGCCTGCCAGTTGGAAGGCTGGATATTGGCGCTGTCCAACTGGAACAGTTCCAGAAAATCCACGTCGTACAAATCCGTAATATCGGAAATGTAGGAGAGGATATCCTTGCTGGAAAGTCCCGGCACCAGTCCTTTTTCGTCCTGCACACAGGCCAGGGTTCCGCCTGTGGTAATAATGAGAATTTTCTTTTTCATCCTTTATTTCCCTGCTTCCCACCGTCCCGAAGCGCCGCAGGGCAGTACCAGTCCGCTCTGGGTTACGGGAAGTCCGATTTCCTGTGAATCCACGGTTCCGTTGAATTTCTTTAATTCCGTTGCCAGCATGTAGGTCAATACTGCAGGAGCAAGTCCTGTGGTGTAGGAGTTGACAAGGAAGAACAGCGGGTTGTCAGAGAGAATCTGGGTACACAGCTGAATGAGCGGGTGAATGGCATCTTCAATTTTCCAGATTTCTCCTTTTGGTCCTCTGCCGTAAGACGGCGGGTCCATGATAATGGCGTCGTATTTGTTTCCTCTGCGGATTTCCCGCTCTACAAATTTTACGCAGTCGTCCACCAGCCAGCGGATGGGGGCGTCTTTTAAGCCGGAAGACACGGCATTTTCCTTTGCCCAGGCAACCATTCCCTTGGAAGCGTCCACATGAGTGACAGAAGCGCCGGCTGCAGCCGCAGCCAGGGTGGCGCCTCCGGTGTAGGCAAAGAGGTTTAATACTTTGATGGGGCGTCCGGCTGTACGGATTTTTTCAGAAAACCAGTCCCAGTTGGCTGCCTGTTCCGGGAAAAGTCCGGTGTGCTTGAAGCTGAAAGGCTTTAAGTTAAAGGTCAGACTTTTGTACTGGATGGTCCACTGTTCCGGTAAGTCGAAGAATTCCCATTCGCCGCCTCCCTTTTTGCTGCGGTGGTAGTGGCCGTTCATTTTTTTCCAGCCTTTGTGTGTCTTAGGAGTGTCCCAGATAACCTGAGGGTCCGGACGCACCAGAAGATAATCTCCCCAGCGTTCCAGTTTTTCCCCTTTTGAAGTATCTATAATTTCATAATCTTTCCATTGATTGGCAATCCACATATTAGAATCCTTTCTGCTGAACTATCGTTCGTTTATAGCCAGTATGTGATTTTTATTAAAATAAAGCATATTCAGTATAACAGAAGGAAGGAAAGCAGGCAACCGGGGAATGGTATTTTAGAGCGGTATTTTGGAGAGCGGAGCAGGGAAACAGAAAGATGGAATCTGGAAAACAAATTTCGGCAGAAAAGAAGAGGTCGTTGCGTATGGCATAGGGCTTCTTGTTTTTCTCGAAAAACAGTGGAAATGCGGGAATGCCTATGTTACAATATTTTCAAAGCATTATATTTCCAATAATCTAATATGTCTATTGCGGTATTCTGCCGTGTCTGAAAATCTGACAACATATCAAAGGAAAATCTCAATGCTTTTATTCATAGAAAACAGGAACAAATGCAGAGAGGTGGAACAAAGATGTTAGCAGAATTTGTTAATTTATCGAGCAAGTGTTAAAAGGGGTGATATTAATATGGAAAATAATATAGCTATTTATCAGTCTATTATTGCAGAGGTCAAAGAGATTATTTCAGCAGGAAGAGGAGCAGCAAGGAGAATATAGACCCAATATTACTATAGACTTTTGCAGTCTCCAAAGAAGGAAAATATAATCGAAGAGATGAAAGCTAAAACAAATAAATTTTCCAAAAGTAGATTTGAACTCTTGAAAAGCCCGATTGTTGCTGAATTTTTAGGATTTAAGAATGAGAATACTTATCTTGAAAGTGATTTGGAATCGGCGATTTTATCGCACATTCGAGATTTCCTCATGGAGATGGGAAAAGGATTTGCTTTTGTAGGTAGACAGCAACATATCATTACGGATACACAAGATTATTATATAGATTTGGTTTTTTATAATATCGAATTGAAATGTTATGTGTTAGTTGATTTGAAAATGGGAACTATAACGTACCACACAAGTACGGAATACCTTGTCGAAAATGAGCCATAGAAGAGTGCATAAGGAAAGGAATTTTGAAGGAATTTCTGGAGAAGAATAAAGCGGAGGCAAAGAACATGAGTATATTTGAATATGACCAGGAGAAACATATGAGACAGGAGAGGGAAGAAGCCTGGGAGGAGGGCAAAAAGGCTGGAGTTATCGTGGGGCTTGCACAAGGAAAGCGAGAGTTGCTTTGCGAATTGATACAGAAGAAAGTACAAAAAGGAAAAACTACGGAAGAAATCGCAGAAGAATTAGAAGAACCACAAGAGGTGATAGAAAAAATTTTGCAAGATTTAAACGGCTCCTCATCTAAATAAAACAGAGAAAAGAAGAAGTTTGTGTTGATATGCAGCTTCTTCTTTTTTGCGATAGAAGAACTGCCAAACGATGCACTGTCTGATATTAGAGCGTGAGCAATGACCTAAAAAAAGTTCCAATATACAAAAATAATACAAAAAAAATAGAAAGAACCAGAAATAGTAAAAAAAGGAATGAATTTATTCCTAAAGAATTTTTAGGCGGTATGCTAAAATACATACATAAACAACAAGAGCAAAAACGAAATATAGGCGGAGACGACAAACTGACCATCTGGGCATGGGATGAGGCCTTCAATATTAAAGCAGCAGAAGTTGCCAAAGAAATGTATGCAGAGAAAAATCCGGATGTGGAAATTGATATTGTAACCATGGCACAGGATGACATCGTGACAAAGTTGAACACAAGCCTTTCTTCCGCATCTTATGACGGACTCCCGGACATTGTGCTGATTGAAGATTACAAAGCACAGGGTTATCTGACTTCTTATCAGGATGAATTTGCAGATTTGTCCGACATTGTAAAAGACGGCGCTTTTGCAGAGTACAAGATGGCAGCAAACCAGGTTGACGGAAAAACATACGGCGTACCTTTTGACAGTGGTGTAGCAGCTACCTTCTACCGCAAGGATTTAGTAGAACAGGCAGGTTACACAGAAGCGGATATGGCAAACCTTACCTGGGATAAATACATTGAAATCGGTCAGGCTGTAAAAGAAAAATGCGGCGTGGATATGTGTACCTTAGACCCAAGTGACATCGGACAGATTCGTATGATGATGCAGAGCGCAGGCGCATGGTATACAGGAGAAGACGGAGAAGTTACCTTTGCGGACAACCAGGCCTTAAAAGACGCTATTGATGTATATCAGAAATTAGTAGAATCCGGATGTACAAAACAGGTATCCGGCTGGGATTCTTTCGTAGGCGCATTTAACAACGGTGAAGTTGCATCTGTAGTAACAGGCTGCTGGATTGCACCATCTATCCAGAAAGCAGAAGACCAGAGCGGCAAATGGGCAGTAGCGCCATTCCCTAAAATGGACGCAAATGCTGATTCTGTAAACGCTTCTTCCATCGGCGGCGGTGGCTGGTATGTACTGAAAAATGTAGGTCACGAAGAACTTGCAAAAGACTTCCTTGGAAATACCTTTGCAAGCAGCGTAGATTTAATGAACCAGTTAGCAACGGACATTACACTTGTCAGCACCATGAACGCAGCAGCAGAAGCTGAAAACTACAAAAAAGGCAGCGAATACTTTGGCGGACAGGAAGTTTTCGCGGATTTTGCAAAATGGACATCTGAAGTACCTTCTGTAAACTATGGTATGAATACATATGTATTAGAAGACTTAATGACAGAAGCCCTTCAGGCCATCTTAAACGGTGCAGATAAAGATACCACATTAGAGGACTATCAGGCACAGGCAGAAGCTGCTACAGCACAGTAAGGAAAGAAATAAGGGGCCGCTTGCATGAGGGAATCATAAATGCGGCGGCCCTTCTTGAGGAGTAGAAAATTATGAAAAAACACAGCGTTAGCAAAAAACTGGACAGACGTGCATGGCTGTTTATCATTCCCAGTCTGGTGTTGATTGTCAGCTTTGTATTTTACCCTATGGTACAGGCATTTCTGGCCTCTTTCCAGACAGGTATTGCCAATAATACAGAGTTCGGAGGCCTTGCCAATTACAAGAGAATGTTGACAGATACCACCTTTCAGAAGGCGCTGTTTAACACCGTGTTGTTCTTGATTGTGCAGGTTCCCATTATGATTCTGCTGGCATTGGCAATTTCTTCCATGCTCAACAACAAGAAATTAAAATGCAGAGGGTTATTCAGGACGGCTATCTTTCTGCCGTGTGTAACTTCTCTGGTTGCGTATTCCATTATTTTCAAGAGTCTTTTTGCAAATGACGGATTTATCAATGGTATGCTCATGAATTTACATATGATTGCAGAGCCTATTAACTGGCTGACGAATCCGACTTTTGCCAGAATTCTGATTATTATTGCCATTACCTGGAGATGGACAGGGTACAACATGATTTTCTATCTGTCAGGACTTCAGAGTATTGATGATTCTATTTATGAGGCAGCTGCTATTGACGGCGCAACAGGCTTTCAGAAGTTTCGCTATATGACACTGCCCCTGTTAAAACCAATTATTTTGTTTACAACCATTAACTCTACCATTGGTACGCTTCAGCTCTTCGACGAGACCATGAACATTACCCAGGGCGGACCGGCCAATACTACCATTACGATTTCACAGTATATTTACAACCTGCTGTTTAAGTATCAGCCAAACTTCGGATATGCGGCAGCAGACAGTAGTGATGCAGGACGGATTCGGCAGTATACGACTGTCAAACTCCCGCAATTTATATTGACAAATGAAAAGAGAAAATTATAATAACAAATAGTTAGATATAACTAACTATTGCGGAGACAACAGGAAAAGAAAGGAGAACGCTATGGAAAAGAATAGAAAGCAGCCGGGTGTTGTCAGCAGCCGGAGTGCAGAGGTGGCAGAATTTCTGCAGCTGATATGCGGGACAGAGGAAGCGCAGGCAGAGAAAGAGGCCTGTGCACTGGAAGGAATGTTGGGAAGTGAAGCTATGCAGAGTATTTATGATTTTCTGAAATATGGGGAAGTATATGAGAAACGAATGGAGAGCAGCAGGCTGCGGAATTTGTACTGTACAGGAACTTCTGTGCATGGGATGGGACTGTATTGCCCAGATAGCCGCTATCCCAGGTCCTTATCCGGGGATTATGAAGATTTCTGCCCGGAAAGCTGCCTGCACGTCAGAGAGCAGGAATGTGTTTTCTATCTTTTGCCCAGAGAACAGAGATACAAAAAGCAGCTTTGGTATCAGGATACCGGGAAGTGGAAAGCGGCAAAGAGAGACGGAAAGGGATTTCGCCTTCCCTCGGAAATTTTTGATTTTTTTCTGAGCCCGGATGACCCGGTGATAGAAGCGGAAGGTCTAGTGGCGCTTACGGAAAATGGAGAAAGCCCCAAGGAAGAGAACTGCCGGGAACTGAATATTCATTTATACAGAGGATGAAAGCATGGAACAGGGAGAAAATTTTAAAAGGGAAGGCTTGCCGGCTTTGCAGCAGGTTTATTATCTTATGGAACTGGAACGGCTGGGGAAAAACGGAAAGAAAAGGGGAAGTGTGACCCGGATTGCAAAAACCTGCGGAGTACACAGAAGTTCTGTGAACCGTTATTTTAAAAAGTGTCTGGAAGAGGGGTATCTGACGGAAGGACTGGATTTGACAGAAAAGGGAAAAAAATGGCTGGGAGAATACAGGCAGCTTATCCGAAGACTCAGGGTGTATTTTCAGGAAATGGGCATGGACGAAGCAGAAACAGAGGGTAACGTCCGGGTCATGATAGAACATATGGAGCCGAAGACCATACTTTGTATGATACAAAAGCAGACAGAACAGGGGTCATTGCGGGAACAGGAGGCAAAGCAGATGGTGGGAGGAATGATTCACTATGGCACCTATCCGGTGGATTTTGCCCTGTACCGGCAGGACGGGAAAAAGCAGGGAGAACGCTCTATGGCAGACCGGGGCTTTCAAAAGCCTGCTCTTTTGCGGCACAACCGCAGAGGCAGTTATCTCCAGCTTGAAATCTGTGAGACTCAGGGAAAATCCAGAGTCAGCGGAATTACTATGAGAGGACATTTGGAATCACTGAAGTATCGGGACAGGGGGATTTTATGTCAGGCGGATATCCGGGCCGGGCGTCTTAAAATTCCTCTCAGGGTCTTTGCCTTTCGGAAAAAACAGGACGGAACCATGAAAGGAATCCTGCCGGTGACGGTAAGCGCCAGCGTGGGAAGAACCCATATGCCGGAAAGTACAGCGTTGTTGATTTTCTGGTTTTAGAAGTGTTTCGCCTGCTTTTTGTAATTTTTATTCAGCGCTGAAACAGCAGATTTTGAAAATGCCCAAGGAAAAAACAGCGGATTTTGAGGAAAAGTGAAAAAAGCGTTTGTTGCACCCGTGCGTCAAAGTGAAAAAAAGAGTGTTGACAGATAAAAATCCCCGTGGTATAAGTGGTTACATGAGAGGTAGTTGCGACTAACTCAAAAGCGGAAACAGTGGGAAAGGAAACAGACATGAAGGAACGGAAGAGGAAAAAGAAATTTCTGGCAGTGGTTTGCAGTATGGCTCTGGTATTTTTTATGAGGTTTGGGACAGGGGCCGCGTTGGTGTACGGGGCGTCGGGAACTGTTTATACCTGTACCATTTATCCTTGTTACGCACATCCGGTTACCGGAGAAATCGAGGATTCCGGGGGTGAGGCAGGATATGCCACCGGGCAGGGGATGCTGGAAGGAATTCTATATGGAAATGGAATTATGGAAGTGACTGACAGCGGAGAATATTATCTCACCATTCGTCTGAGCATGATGGACTACACCTCTAATCATAGCTTCTGGGTGCAGAATGTAGGGGACAGCCAGTGGTCTTCCGTTTCTGCAGCGATTACCGGCAACGGTACAGATACCAATGGCTCCAACAGTGATATTTGTATTCAGGTACCCAGTGAAAATTGTGTGGTAAGAGGTTCCATGTATGTGGACCCCATGGGGAGGGAGGTAATTTATTATTTCTATACCGGAGATTATGCAGAGGGCAACAGTACAGATATGACAGCAACCATAGTGACAGAGGCCTCCGGCACAGGAACGGAAAGTGAGACTCAGACCGACAGTCAGAGTGAAAACAGCGGAAGCAGCACTTCTTCAGCTAGCGCCTCTTCCGGCAGTACATCATCTGGAAGCAGCGTAACACCTTCGGCGTCTCTGAAGTCGTCTTCCGGCACATCTTCCGGTACAGATTCCGCAAAGACGGATACACAGCAGAATACGCAGGAAGATACAAAGAATACCACCGGAAACACCGCACAGACGGAACCTTTGCAGAGCAGTATTCAGGAAGCAGCTTCGCCTTCTTCCGATACGGAAGAGGCAACGCTTAGCCAGGCACAGGGACTGAGCCTTTCCACACAAGGCGAGGAAACAGAAACAACGGCCAACAGTGGGAATAACAAAACGGTTAGTATTATTACTACAGCGGTATGTGTCACGTTTTCCGGACTGGTGCTGATGGCTGCTGCTGCGGGAATTGTGTATCTGTTCCGCAGAAACTGGAAAAGATGGGGTTCAGGTGAAGATGATGAAAATTACTGAAAAGTGCAGGAAGAAAAGAAGAGCAGCGCTGCTGGCAGGCACGGTTTTGCTGTTGGCTGCATTGGCCGGTTGTGTGGACCAGAGTCAGGGGAAAACAGCAGAAAATACAAAGGATATCCAGACAGTTTCAGGGCAGAGCAAAAGTGCGGAAACGCTTCTGGAAATCAGTGACCCGCAGGAAAAGGCAGCTGTGGAGGCGGCAAAGCAGAAAGTATCTGCCATGAAAACAGAACCCAGAATTATTGCAACTTCTCCGGCTGTGGCAGAGGTCTGCAGCAGACTGGGGCTGGATTTGGTGGGAATCTGTGAAACCAGTGTGACCACCCTGCCGGAAGAGTATCAGGATTTGCCTTCTGTGGGGACAGCTATGAGCCCGGATATGGAAGTGGTCTCCTCCCTTTCCCTGGACTGGGTGTTAAGTCCTGCCAGTCTCCAGAGCGATTTGCAGCCAAAGTATGAGGCTGTTGGTACGGACTGGGCGTTTCTCAATCTGAGAAGTGTACCGGGGCTGTACCGTTCTATGCAGGAACTGGGAGAAATTTTCGGCAAGGAAGAGGAAGCGCAGAAACAGACAAAAGAATTTACCGATTTTTATGAAAAATATCAGAAAGAACATGAGGACAAAGATAAGCCCAAGGTACTGATTCTCATGGGACTTCCCGGTTCTTATATCATTGCCACGGAAAATTCCTATGTGGGAAGTCTGGTGGAACTGGCAGGCGGGGAAAACGTCTATGCCGGCACAGATCAGGAATTTTTAAACGTCAATACCGAGGACATGAAGACGAAGGAGCCGGACCTTATCCTTCGTACTTCCCATGCGCTGCCGGATCAGGTAAAGGAAATGTTTCAGAAAGATTTTGAAACCAATGATATATGGAAGCATTTTCAGGCAGTAGAGGAAGGCAGAGTGTATGACCTGACCTACGGGCTGTTTGGCATGAGTGCTACCTTTGATTATCCCCAGGCTCTGGAAGAACTGCAGACGCTGCTTTATCCGGATGAGAACGGGGAAAACGGCCAGACAGATACCGAGAAAACAGCAGAAGAAACATCGGAGAAGGAGAAGTGAGATGGAAGATCAAGAGAAGAAAGAAAAGAGCTATCACAGAAAAAAGACAGCCAGAATCCTGGTTTCCTTCACGGTATTTTTGGTGCTGCTGGTGTTGTTGTTCCTGCTGTCTGTCAATATCGGCAGCCTGAAGGTTAGTTTCAACAAACTTTTCCGCGGATTGTTTATTGCTTATGACCAGGATGTGGCTACGGTTTATGACCTGCGCTTTCCCCGCATTTTTATCTCTATGCTGGCGGGGGCGGCGGTTGCTGTGTCAGGTGTGCTGTTTCAGGCTGTGCTGAGAAATCCTCTGGCAGACCCTGGTATTATGGGAATTTCCAGCGGCGCAGGATTTGCGGCTGTTGTGATTACGGCTGCAGCGCCCACTTTATTTTTCTTTACGCCGCTGTTTGCTTTCCTGGGCGGATTGTTTGCCTTTCTTCTGGTGTACAGCCTTTCCTGGAAAGGGGGATTAAGTCCTCTCAGGATTATTCTGGTAGGTGCTGCAGTAAATGCCATGTTTACCGGACTTTCTTCCGGATTTAACTCTATGAGCGGAGGAAATCTGTCAGGAGTTGCCTCGATTGTAAACGGCAATATAACCATGAAGACATGGGATGATGTGAAAACTCTGGCGCCCTATGTGCTGATTGGTTTGGTTCTGGCCGTCCTTCTGGCTTCTATGTGCAACTTGCTGGCTTTGGAAGATAAAACCGCAAGAGGGCTGGGGGTGAATGTCAATGCTATGCGCCTGGTGATTTCTCTGGCAGCAGTGCTTTTGGCTTCTATTTCTACAGCAGTGGCAGGGGCGGTAAGTTTTCTGGGACTGATTGTGCCTCATATCGGCAGAATTCTCATAGGAAGCAACCACAAGGTACTGATACCGTTTTCCGCCATTCTGGGAGCTTTTCTCTTCCTGCTGGCGGATACGCTGGGAAGAACCGTGGCGGCGCCTTATGAGATTTCCGCTTCGGTGATTATGAGTATTGCAGGCGGGCCGTTTTTCATTATTCTGCTTAGGAGGTCAAAGAAATATGCAGGTTAAAGATATGGAAAAGCCGGCAATGAAGGTACAGAATCTTTCCTTTTCCTATGGGAAAAATCCGGTGTTAAAGGATATTTCCTTTGAAATACAGGAAGGGAAAATTACCACCATTTTAGGCGCTAATGGCTGCGGAAAGTCTACCTTGTTTGGGCTGATGACGAAAAATCTGTACCCCAGAAAGGGAAATATTTTCCTTCGGGGAAAAAATCTGCAGAATCTGAGTCTTAAAGATTTTGCAAAAAAGGTTTCCATTGTGCACCAGTATAATACCGCCAGTGAGGATATTACAGTAGAGGAACTGGTTTCTTACGGAAGGACGCCTTACCGAAAAGCCTTTGCAGGTGTCAAAGAGGAAGACGAGAAAATCATTGCATGGGCTATGGACGTTACGGGTGTTTCTCAGTATCAGAACCGGGAAGTGGGCAGATTGTCCGGAGGGCAGAGGCAGAGAGTATGGCTGGCTATGGCGCTGGCGCAGAATACAAAAATCCTGTTTCTGGATGAGCCCACTACTTATCTGGATATTCGTTATCAGATAGAAATTCTGGAACTGGTGCGGAAACTGAACCGGGAATATGGCATAACGATTATTATGGTGCTTCACGATATAAACCAGGCCATTGCTTTTTCAGACAGAATCATTGGACTGAAAGACGGCTGTGTGGAAGTCCAGGGACCGCCGGAGCAAGTCATTACTGCAGACAGCATGGAATCCCTGTATGGAATACACCTGGAGGTGGCAGAAGTCCAAGGACAGAAATTCGTGCTGACGGTGTAGGAGAAAGGAAGGGTAGAATTGAAAAACAAAAAGAAAGCAGGCGTTTTCCTTCTGCTTGCCGTAATCATCCTTGTGGCGGCAGTGGGGATTTACTATAAAACAAGACCCAAAGAGGTCACGAATCTGGAACCTGAGTTTGAAGAAGCCCAGGAGAAACCTCAGGAGGAAGGAAGTTCCGGGGGGACAGATACAGGTATTCAGATTCCGGGCTACACGTCCGTGGAGGTGCAGGCAGGCACAAAAGACGTATCCGTAGAACTGATGAATCCGGAAGAAAATCAGGTGTATTTCGAAATCTCTTTTTACCTGCCCGAAACAGATGAGACGATTTATACCTCCAAGCTCATCAGCCCGGGACAGCATTTGTATGACATTACACTGGAAAGAGAACTGGAAGCGGGGGAATATCCTCTGACCATTCAGTACAAGACCTACAGTGCAGATGAAAACCGGACGCCCAAGAACGGAGCAGAGGTAAACTGCACATTGATTGCAAAAGAATGATTTATGATGTTACTGCGCAGACAGCGCTGAACATAAAAAGAAAACAAAAAGGAGAGAAAAGACATGAAACTTACAAAAATGGTATCCGGCGCGCTTGCAGCGGCCCTGATGGCAACAACAATGTACACGCCTGCATTTGCAGCAGAGGCAGATTTGGCTAACGGAGATTACACAGGTACAATTCATTTCCTCAACGGAAATGGTTCAGGCAACAAGAGCATGTGTGACCCGATTTTTGTACATGAAGCAGATGTGGAACTTACAGATGACGGTGCAGAACTGACTTTTTATGTAGCGTATCCGATTCCGGCTTTTGCAGGACAGGGTGCAGACGGAACGGTAAAGGATGTGACCATGACAATCGACGGACAGACGTATAACGCAGTTTCCGACATTGACAGCAAACCGGAAAAAACTTTTGATACAGCAGGGGCTCTCTTTGGTATCAACGAAGGTGATACGCTTCCAACACAGGTACTGACCGTAGACCTTCCCCGTTCTGCTGTGGACAATCTGGAGCAGGGTGTAGAGACCAGTGCGTATGTCAATGTATTTATGAATATGACACAGAGTTTCTATGTGCAGGTAACAGACTTAAAGGCAGCAGACAACGATAATTCTTCTGAAGAGACTACAGAGCAGAGCATGGAAATCACAGCAGAAGTAGCAGAAAAACCATCAGAACCAACTTATACGGTAACGGTTCCTTCCGCAGTTTCTATGGGAACATTAAGCTCAGAAGCAGAGAACAAACAGGCATATGATGTAACAGTAAAAGCAGCAGATTTAAACGGTACACTTTCTGTAAAAGCACCGGAAAGCGGAACTTTAAACAGCGGAAAAAATACATTGGAATTTAAAAACAGTTTTGCAACACAGACTGTAACACAGGATACAGACGCAACCACTTTAAAAGGTGAACTCAGTGTAGCCGGCAGTGCGGTAGAGGCAGCAGAAGCCGGAAATTATACAGGAACCACTACATTCTCGATTACATATGCGGCACAGAAATAAGAAGAAAAAGGAACTTTGGCAGGCGGCGCTTCTCCTGATTGGTATTTTAACAGTGAGTATGGTGCTGCCGCCTCTGGAAGTTTCCGCAGCTGCAGGGCAGCAAATGCAGGTTTCGGCTAATGTAGCCGGGGAGAGTACCGGGCCGTCTTATACGGTGGTGGTGCCTTCTTCCATAAATCTGGGGGCGCTGAGCCAGCAGCAGGATAATCTGCAAAAATATGAAATCCTGGTTCGTTCCTCCGGGGTAAAGGGAAAACTTTCGGTAGAGGCCCCTGCCCTGGGGGTCCTGCAGAATCAGTCGGAGAACCTGGCCTTTTCCAACGACTTTGGCGTGCAGAGCGTAGACCTGTCTGCCAGCGGGGAAGAAAAGCAGTCTGAAGAAACCGCTTTCTACGGAACTATCTGCATTACAGCCAAAGACGTTGCACAGGCAAAACCGGGAAATTATACAGGCAGTACCACTTTTCAGATTACCTATTCTGCAAACGGAGGTTCTTCCCTGAATAAGAACGATATTCTTAATAAGCAGAATTCTCTGAAGAAGAACAATGCCTTAAGCGGAAACTCCTCTTTAAAAAATGCCTCTTCTTTAAAAAGTGGAACGACTGGTACGAAAACTGCAGGTAAAGTAAAAACCGGTGATGAGCAGTATCTGTTTCTCTGGGCAGCAGCCCTGACGCTGAGCGGAGGATTTACGTGGTACTGTATGACAAAACGAGCAATTCAGAAAAAGAAATAGACAGCCCGGGCAAACCTGTGATACAATGAGACAACGAAAATATCAGGTGTGCCCGATGATCGGAAGACTGCCGGAAAAGGTTCTTGAAGAAAGAGCCTTCTCGGCAGTCTTTTTCTGTTTTTAAGAAGGGGCTGCCAGGGAAATGGAGCACAGTATGTATTTAATGGTTGATAATTACGATTCTTTTGTGTATAACCTTGCCTGTTATCTGGAAGAATGTGGAGAACGGGTAGAATTGGTGCGAAATGATAAGATTTCAGCAAAAGAGATAGAAGGTATGCTGAAAACCGGGGCTTTGGAAGGGGTGGTAATTTCTCCCGGTCCCAAAAGTCCAAAGGATTGTGGAAACTGTAAGGAAATTGTGGAAAAGCTGGCTGGAAAAGTCCCCATTCTGGGGATATGTCTGGGGCACCAGATTATCGGTCATGTATTTGGGGCAGAAGTGGAGAAAGGGGAAAGGCCCATGCATGGAAAAGTCAGCACGATTGAGACGAACCAGAAAGGCTTGTTTGGGGGGCTTCCAAAGACCTATGAAGTCACCCGGTATCATTCTCTGGTAGTCAGCAGTGAAAACTTTCCGGCTGCTTTAGAGGTGGATGCCCACACAGAGGACGGGGTGATTATGGGACTGCATCACCGGGAATTTCCAATCTACGGCGTGCAGTTTCATCCGGAAGCCGTATTAACCCAATACGGTCATGAATTGTTGGAGAATTTTGTAAAAATAAGTAAGGAGTGGTGGGGAGCGCATGAAAACAAAGGTTTATAAGCTGAATTTTTACCGGAAGGCAGAGGATATTTTTGAGTGTTACAAGGAAGAAAATATGGCGATTTTTCTGGATTCTTCCCTGGAAAACCAACTGGGGCAGTATTCCGTTATCGGTCTGAATCCGTATCTGATTTTAAAAGAAGAAGACGGCATTTTTTATGAAAACGGGAAGCCTCAGAAGGGTACACTGGAGACTGCTTTAAAGGGATATCTGGAAAAATACCGGGAGGAAAATTCCACACATCTGCCGCTGATTTCCGGGGCATTGGGGTATTTTTCCTATGATTACGGCAGGAAATTTGAGCAGATAGAAAGCCGCCACGAAAAGAAGCTGGATATCCCGGAGGCTTTGTTTGTGTTCTATGACTTCCTTATTATAGAGGACAAGCAGGAGAAAACTTTGTATCTCACGGCCAGAGGCGAGACAGAAGATGCAGATCAGGGCATTTGCCGTCTGGAGGCGGAAATACGAAGTTGTACTCCCGCCGTGAAACCGGCAAAACACAGTCAGCTTGCTGCCTTTTCTCCGAACTTTACAAAAGAAGACTATAAGCAGGCCATTGACCGAATGATTTCCTATATCATAGAGGGAGACATTTACATTGCCAATATGACCCAGCAGCTGACGGTGGACAGTCAAAAAGAGCCTTACGAAGTGTACCGCTATCTGCGGACGCACAATCCCGCACCCTTTGGGGGATTTTTTCAATGCGGGGATTTCCAGGTGGTCAGCGCTTCGCCGGAGCGGTTCATGCAGGTGAAAGACGGACAAATCGAAACACGTCCCATTAAGGGAACCAGAAAGCGGGGAGAGACGCCCCGGGAAGATGCCAGTCTGAAAGAAGAACTGAAAAATTCTGCTAAGGACCGCAGCGAACTGCTGATGATTGTGGACTTGGAGAGAAATGATTTGAACCATGTGTGCCAGTCGGGCAGTGTGCAGGTGACGGAACACTTTGCAGTGGAAACTTATGCCACAGTCTTTCATCTGGTTACAACCATTGTGGGAAAATTAAAGGAGGGACTCGGTGCGGCAGATTCTATTCCCGCAGCCTTTCCCGGCGGTTCCATTACCGGAGCGCCCAAAATCCGAGCCATGGAAATTATTGACGAACTGGAGCATGACCGACGCAACCTTTACACCGGTTCTATGGGATATTTTTCTTTTGACGGAAACTGCGATTTGAATATTGTCATCCGCACAGCTATTCATAAGGACAACCGATATTATCTGGGAGTGGGAGGCGGTATTACCTGCGAATCGGATTTGGAATTTGAATACGAAGAAACTTTGCAGAAAGCAAGGGCAGTATTGGAAGCACTTTGGGAGGAAGCATAGATGTTTACAGCAGATGAGGGATATTATTTTGGCCTGGGGGCATTTGAAACCATAGCCGTAGAAGAGGGAAAACCTGTTTTTCTGGAAGAGCATTACCAGCGTCTTTTGCAGGCTTTGCAGTTTTTTGAATTGCAGGTGGATTTTGAAAAAATTCAGCAAAAGGTGCAGGAAGCCCTTGGGGAAGAGCCGGTGAAAATCGGGAGAAAGGTGCTGAAAATCACGGTTTCCCAGAAAAATATAGTAGTGAGCACAAGGGAAAATACTTATAGGGAGGAGGACTACAGGCAGGGATTTACCGCAGCATACGCAAAAATCCGCAGAAATGAAACCTCCCCGCTGACGTATCACAAAACGCTAAATTACGGAGACTGTATTCTGGAAAAACGCAGGGCAAAAGCCCAGGGAATTCAGGAACCTGTCTTTTTGAATACCAGAGGCGAAATCGCAGAGGGGGCTGTCTCCAATGTGTTTTTCGTCAAAGACGGACAAATCATGGCGCCGCCCCTGTCCTGTGGTATGCTGCCGGGGATTCTGCGGCAGTATTTGTATCAGAACTACGAAATCCATGAGCGGATAATTTTGCCCGGGCAGGTGCCGGAGTTTCAGGAAATGTTTGTGACGAACTCTTTGCTTGGAATTATGCCCGTGAGACAGATGGAGGATTTTGTATTTCCAAGTATGGAGACGGGGCGGAGGTTGAGGGAAGAGTACCGCAGCCGCTATGTTCTCTAGGAACTGGGAAACCATGTATATCCCACATACCCCCTGCATACATTGAGTTAGAGATTTTGTCCTTGCAGGAGGTACGGCATGTACGAAACTTTAACGCCCAAAGAACTGTGCAAAGCCCTGCACACAGATGAAAAAAACGGTTTGTCCGGAGCGGAAGCAGAGAAGCGCCTCCAGCGGGATGGCCAAAATGTGCTGAAAAAAGCCAAAGAGCAGACCGTATGGGATATGATACAGGAACAGATAAACGACCCCATGATTTTCATTCTCTTCATTGCTGCTTCCATTTCCATACTGCTGCGGGAATTCAGCGATACGGGAATTATCCTGGCAGTCATTGCCTTAAATACCACGGTAGGAGTCATACAGGAAGGGAAAGCCAGGAAAGCCATGGAGGCGCTGAAAAAGATGACAGCGCCCTCTGCCATTGTCAAAAGAGACGGCGTGTATCAGAAAATTCCTGCCGCCCGGCTGGTAAAAGGAGACGTGGTACAGCTAAAAGCCGGAAATCAGGTGCCCGCAGACCTTCGCCTTTTGCAGGTACAAGGGCTCTCCGTGAATGAATCTGCCCTTACAGGAGAATCCCTGCCGGTTGCAAAGACAGCGGCAGCCATGAGACCGGACCTTCCGGCTGCAGAGAAGCGAAACATGGTTTATATGTCCTGTGAAATTATGAAAGGCAGTGGAGAAGGCATTGTGACGGCCACGGGCATGGACACGGAACTGGGCAAAATTGCGGGTATGATTAACGAGGTTACCGGAGAACTGACGCCGCTGCAGAAACGACTGGGTGACCTGGGGAAACTGCTGAGCATTGTGGCAGTGGTTCTGTGTGCGGCGCTGTTTCTTTTGGGGCTGGTGCAGCACAGAAATCTCCTGCAAATGCTTCTCCTTGCCATTTCCCTTGCTGTGGCGGCCATTCCTGAAGGTCTGCCTGCGGTGGTTACCATTGTTCTGGCGCTGGGAGTGGCCCGCATGGTAAAGGTGAATACCATTATCCGCAAGCTGCCCGCAGTGGAAACATTGGGTTCCGTAGGTGTGGTGTGTTCAGATAAAACAGGAACCCTGACGGAAAATAAGATGAAAGTTACGGCTCTTTATGCCAATGATATCATTCTGCCTTTGTCCAGAGTGCGGAAACGGGAATTTCCCAGACTGTTGGAAGGCTTTCTTCTATGTAATAACAGTATGCTGGGAGAACAGGAAATCGGTGATGCCACAGAACTGGCGCTTCTGCATATGGGGAAAGAACTGGGCTATGACCGGGAACGCCTTTTGCAGCAATATCCCCGAACTTTTGAAATCCCTTTTGATTCCGAAAAAAAATATATGGCAAGCGTACACAGAACGGGCGGCTATGAAACGGTTTATGTCAAAGGCGCCTGCGACTATATTCTGGAGAAATGCGCCTTTGTGGAACTGCGAGATGGGACAGAGCCAATGACCCAGGCAAGAAGAATGAAAATCCGTATGGCAATGGAAAGTATGGCAAGAGACGGACTTCGGGTGCTGGCTCTGGCCTATCGTGAACGGGTTTTGGAAAAGACAGAAAAAGGACTTACCGGAAATCTGATTTTTGCAGGAATGGCAGGTATGATTGACCCGCCCAGAAAGGAAACGGCCCAGTCCGTGAAGACGTTGAAGCAGGCAGGAGTACAGGTCGCCATGATTACCGGAGATTACAAGGACACAGCCTTTGCCATAGCCCGGAAGACGGGAATCGCCCAATCTATGGACCAGTGCATTACGGGACAGGAACTGGATGAAATGACCGAAGAGGAATTTGCCGCAAAAATGAAAAATATCCGTGTCTTTGCCAGAGTAACCCCTGCCCATAAGGTAAAAATTGTACAGAGATTCCGAAGAGGAGGAGAAATCGTAGCCATGACCGGGGATGGCGTCAATGATGCGCCTTCTCTCCAGGCGGCGGATATCGGGATTGCCATGGGAAAAAGCGGCACGGACGTGGCAAAAAACGCCGCAGACATGATACTGACGGACGACAATTTTTCTACCATAGAAAAGGCCATGGAAGAGGGACGGAGCATTTATGTAAACATTAAAAAATCCATTCTCTTTCTGCTGTCCTCCAATTTTGGGGAAATTATTACCATGTTTGCCGCAGTTTGCCTGGGACTGCCTACGCCCCTGAAAGCCTGCCACATTCTCTGGGTCAATCTGATTACAGATTCGCTCCCGGCCCTGGCTCTTGGCGTGGACAAAAACGATGCCAAAGCCCTGATGGAAGAAAGTCCCCGAAATCCCCAGGAAGGGCTTTTTGCTCATGGCGGCTGGCTGTTTACTGTGTTTTACGGATTTCTCATAGCGGGCATTACCCTGTATGCCTTTTACAAAGGAGGGCAGACCTATGCCTTTACTGTGCTTGGAGTTTCCCAGCTTTTCCATGCCATTGGCATGAGAGATAAGAATAAATCCATTTTTTCCATGAATCATCTGGAAAATCCCTTTATGATTCTTGCATTCTGCCTGGGGCTGGCGCTCCAGCTTATGGTGACGGAAATTCCCTGCTTCGTGCAGGCCTTTGGAACCGTGCGCCTGTCCTGGGGGCAGTGGCAATTTCTTCTGGGACTCTCCGCAGTACCGCTTCTGATGCATGAACTTCTGCTGATTCCCGGGAAATGCCTTTCGGGGCGAAAAGCGGGCAAGGACTGAAAAACGTTGCTAATACTTTATTATCCTAAATAAAATGCAGGCGTAAGTACAAAAAATTGCATATATAAAAAGTTGGCAAGGCATTTATTGGGTGGAATACGACAAAAATGCAGGAAGTGCTTGACACAAAGTCATATATTGGCATACAATAGGAAGCAACGAATGAAAATAAAATGCCGGGAGGAGAGCCATGACATCTTACAGAGAACTTAGTCAGGAACAGTTGCAGGCCATGAAAGCCGATTTAGAAATGCAGTTTGAAGAAGTGAAAGCAAAAGGATTAAACCTTGATATGTCCAGAGGAAAACCGTCCAAGCAGCAGTTAGAGCTTGCCATGGATATGCTGGAAGAACTGAAAAGCACCGATAAGCTGAAATGCGAAGCAGGAATTGACTGCCGTAACTACGGACTTTTGGACGGAATACCGGAAGCAAGACGCCTGTTAGGTGAAATGACAGAAGTACCCCCCGAAAACATTATTATTTTCGGAAATTCCAGTCTGAACGTGATGTTTGACACCATTTCCCGCTCCATGACTCATGGTGTATGCGGAAGCACTCCTTGGTGCAAGCTGGATAAGGTGAAATTTCTCTGTCCGGTCCCTGGATATGACCGTCACTTCCGTATTACGGAATACTTTGGAATTGAAATGATTAACGTGCCTATGACACCGGAAGGTCCGGATATGGATATGGTAGAAGAACTGGTAAGCACAGACCCGGCTATTAAGGGAATCTGGTGTGTGCCGAAATATTCCAATCCGCAGGGATATACCTATTCCACAGACACAGTGAAGCGGTTTGCAAGGCTGAAACCGGCAGCAGAAGACTTCCGTATCTTCTGGGATAATGCATACTGTATTCACCATTTATATGACGACAAACAGGACTTCCTTCTGGAACTTCTGTATGAATGTGAAAAAGCAGGAAATCCGGATATGGTTTACAAATTTGTTTCCACATCCAAAGTCAGCTTCCCGGGTTCCGGTATTGCGGCGGTAGCTGCTTCTCAGAGAAACCTGGATGATTTCCGGAAACATATGTCTGTGCAGACCATTGGACACGACAAGATTAACCAGCTTCGTCATGTGCGCTTTTTCGGCGGCATTGTAGGTATGCACAAGCACATGAAAAAACATGCGGAAATTCTCCGTCCTAAATTTGAAATCGTAGAGCATACACTGGAGAAAGAACTGCAGGGAGCAGAAATCGGTACCTGGACCGCTCCGAGAGGCGGATATTTTATCTCCTTTGAGTCCATGGACGGCTGTGCGAAGAAGATTATTGCAAAGGCAGCGGAAGCAGGCGTGAAGATGACAGACGCAGGAGCTACGTATCCGTACGGAAACGACCCTCATGACAGCAATATTCGTATTGCGCCAAGTTTCCCGACTGTGGAAGAGTTGAAGCTGGCTACAGAAATTTTTGTGCTCAGCGTGAAACTGGTGAGCATTGAGAAGATTTTAGAAGAGATGGCGGCATAAAGAGAAGAGAGCAGCAGAGAAGAACCCCCCGTGAGTTTGTACCTCATGGGGGCTTTTCCTTAACTCCAATGTATTGCACAGTCCACCAGATGATAAGTAATAATAAGACCAATCAGGAATTTCAGCACTCTTCATATTGGTATATCCGGAAAAATGTGTTATACTGAAACGCACAGAAAGAAATAAGGGGTAGATAAATATGGCAAAAAAGAAAACAAAGAAACGCAACTATAAAAAAGCCAAGAAAATCGTGCTGGGTATTCTGATTGCCTATATTGTAGTGCTGGCAGTTGTTTACGCAGGCGGAGTGTTCTATTATTCCGGGCACTTTTATCCCGGCTCTAAGATTAACGGGCTAGACAGCGCCGGAAAGACTGTAGAAGAGGTGGAACGTGATATAGAAGGCCAGATTGCCTCCTATGAATTGGTAATTCAGGAGCGGGAGGACAAGACGGAAAGTATTACAGCATCCCAAATCCGGATGAAATACGAAAATGACGGCACTGTGAAAAAATTGAAAAAGCAGCAGAATCCATTTACCTGGTTTTTGTCCTTTGCACATCAAAAGGATTATACCATGTCAGCAGCAACTTCTTACAGTGAAGAGGCGCTGAACCAGGCTGTAGAAGCTCTGGATTGCATGCAGGACGCCAATATGGTGAAGCCTGTGGACGCACATCTGGAAGTTACGGAAAACGGCTATGAAATCATTCCGGAAACCCAGGGTACAGAACTTGACAAGGATAAGGTGAAGGAAGCTGTCAAAAATGCCATTGAAAGCGGCGCACAGGAGGTTAATCTGGACGAAGCAGGCTGCTATACAAGCCCTTCTGTTCTAAGTACAGATGAAAACCTGGCAAAAGAGAGAAACCAGGGAAATGCATTCCTGAATGTAACGGTGACTGTGGATTTTGCAGACCGTCAGGAAGTTATCAATAAAGATGTAATGAAAGACTGGCTCACAACAGATGACAGCGGAAATGTAACATTAGATGAAGCCAAGGTGAAGGAATATGTGCAGCAGTTGAAATATAAGTACGATACCTTCGGAAGTTCCCGTCAGTTTAAGACAGCTACGGGAGAGACCATTACCGTATCGGGAGGGGATTACGGCTGGCTTATTGCACCTAATGACACTACTGCGAAAATTATCGAAGCAATCAAAAGCGGACAGTCCCAGACCATTGAGCCGGAATACACTTATACCGGCTACCACAGAGAGACAGATGAAATCGGCAATACCTATGTAGAAATCAGTCTCTCCAAGCAGCATATGTGGTTCTTTAAGGACGGACAGCTTCTGGTAGATACCGATGTGGTAACCGGAAATCACAACAAGGGATGGGATACCCATACCGGTGTATACGCCATTATGTACAAAGAGCGTGACGCAACTCTGGTAGGAGAAGACTACAGTTCTCCGGTAAAATACTGGATGCCGTTCTATGCCAATACGGGTATTCATGACGCAAGCTGGAGAAGCAGCTTCGGCGGTTCGGAGTATCTGAACAATGGTTCCCACGGTTGTGTGAATACACCGCCTGCCAATGCAGAAAAGATTTTCAATAACATTGAAAAAGGGGTTCCCGTAGTGGTATATTGAGATAGTATGCAAGCATAAGAAAAATCCAATCAAAGGAGTTTGAGATATGAAGATAGTAGTTTTAGCAGGAGGAAACAGTACAGAGAGAGAGGTTTCCATTGCATCGGGACAGGGAATCTGCAAAGCCTTGAGAGAGAGAAATCACCGTGCCATTATGATTGACCCGTATTTCGGCAGAGAGACGCTGGAGGAAGATTTATTTCCGGCAGAATATGACATAGAAAAAGAAGCAGAGCAAATGCGCAGAAACAGCGCCGGACTGGAAGCAACCATGAAATCCCGCAGAGGCTTTTTTGGCCCCAATGTACTGTCGGTATGTGAAAAAGCAGACATTGTATTTCTGGCTCTTCATGGTTCCAACGGAGAGGATGGAAAGGTGCAGTCTGTGTTGGACTTAATGGGTATTAAATACACAGGCTCGAATCCTTTAAGCAGCGGCATGGCCATGGACAAAGGCATTACGAAAATGGTATTTGAAGCCAAAGGTGTTCCTACACCAAAGGGAATCACTCTGGAAAAGGGAGACAACAGCCGTCTTACTGACTACGGCATGGAGTTTCCGGTGGTTGTGAAACCGTGCTGCGGTGGTTCCAGTGTAGGCGTATTTATTGTAAAGAATGAATCAGAGTATGCCCAGGCTCTTTTAGAAGCTTTTTCCTATGAGGATAAGGTGGTTGTAGAGCAGTATATTACAGGAAGAGAATTTTCTGTGGCCGTTGTGGACGGCAAGGCCTATCCGGTTATCGAAATCGCACCTCTGCAGGGCTTTTACGATTATAAAAATAAATATCAGGCAGGCTCCTGCGTGGAAACCTGTCCGGCGGAAATTTCTGCGTCACTGACAAAGGAAATGCAGCGTTATGCGGAACAGGGCTATGAAGCACTGAAACTGCAGGCCTACGCCAGACTGGACTTTATTATGGACGAAGAGGGAAATATGTACTGTCTGGAAGCGAATACTCTGCCGGGGATGACACCTACCAGCCTGATTCCTCAGGAAGCGAAAGTCATTGGAATGAATTATCCTCAGTTGTGCGAAAAACTCATTGAGGTTTCTCTGAAAAAATATCAGTAAGGGGGCATAAGCCATGAAAAATCTCACGTTAGAGCACATCGCAGAAGCCTGCGGCGGCATTTACCGGGGAACAGAGGAGCAGAAAAAAGAGGAAGTTACCTGTATCTTTACGGACAGCAGAAAAGCAGAAAAGGGCGGTCTTTTCGTACCCATTAAAGGAGCCAGAGCGGACGGACACGCTTTCATTGAGCAGGTCATGAAGCAGGGAGCCCTGGCCACATTGTCAGAAAAGGATTTGGGAGAGCAGCCCTATCCCTATATTCAGGTGAAGTCTTCCCTTACCGCAGTGAAAGACATTGCAGAATATTATCTGAAACAGCTTTCCATCCCCGTTGTGGGAATTACGGGAAGCGTGGGAAAGACCAGCACAAAGGAAATGATTGCAGCCGTTCTTTCTCAGAAATACAATACACTGAAGACCCAGGGGAATTTTAACAATGAGCTGGGACTTCCACTGACGGTATTCCGACTGCGGGATGAGCATGAAATGGCAGTGCTGGAAATGGGTATCAGCGATTTTGGAGAAATGCACCGGCTGGCGAAGATTGCCAGACCGGATACTTGCGTGATTACCAACATTGGTCTGTGTCATCTGGAATTTCTCAAATCCAGAGACGGTATTTTAAAGGCCAAGACGGAAATTTTTGATTATCTGCGGGAAGACGGTCACATTCTTTTAAACGGAGATGACGATAAACTGGTAACCGTACAGGAAGTAAAAGGGATTCAGCCGGTATTTTTCGGGATTGAGAACCACCAGGGTATCTGGGCAGATGAAATCAAGCCGGAAGGTTTGAAGGGCATTTCCTGCCGGATTCATGCAGGTGAGGACAGTTTTGCCGTGCTCATTCCGATTCCCGGTCATCATATGGTTTACAATGCCCTTGCAGGAACAGCCGTGGGTCTGACCTATGGTTTAACCTTGGAGGAAATCAAGGCAGGAATTGAAAGTCTGCAGCCGGTCAGCGGAAGATTTCACATTATGGAAACCGACCGTTATACAGTGATAGACGACTGTTATAATGCAAATCCGGTTTCCATGCGGGCGTCTCTGGATGTACTGGCAGACGCTTTGGGCAGGAAAGTGGCGCTGCTGGGCGACATGGGAGAACTGGGGGCTGATGAAGTGGAAATGCACCGGGAGGTAGGCGAATACGCGGTGTCCAAAGACATTGATGTGCTGCTTTGCGTAGGTGATTTGTCTGCCCATATGGCCAATGCGGCGAAGGCGAAAGCGCCGGATAAAGAAGTGCTGCACTTTGCAGATAAAGAAGCCTTGCTGGCGCAGCTTTTCCAGATTCTCAAAAAGGGAGATACCATTCTGGTAAAGGCATCTCATTTTATGGAATTCGGTAAGCTGGTGGAAGCGCTGTCAGAGAAAACGGTTTGAAAATCTCCCTGATACAAAGTTGGATAGAAGAATTTACAAGAAGAATATTTATGTCTTTTCCATGCAGTGGTATGTTGGAGGCATAGATATTCTTTTTTTATAAAAATACATTGCGTTATGATAAATACTTTGTAATTCTTGCGAAATGCTTTGTTTTCTGTTATAATTTCAGGAGCGTGCATGGCTGTATGGCTATGGAAGATACTATAATATAAGGAGGACATGATATATGCTGAATGATATTTTAAGTGCAGTAAATGACTTTATGTATACCTATCTGTTATTGTTTCTGTTGGTAGGAACGGGCATTTACTTTACGGTTCGTACACGTTTTGTACAGGTAAGGCTTCTGAAGGAGTCCTTTCGTGTATTGAAGGAAAAGGCAGGAGAAGAAAATGGGAAGAAACAGGTTTCTTCTTTTCAGGCTCTGATGATTTCCACAGCTTCCCGGGTGGGAACGGGAAATATTGCCGGAATTGCTACTGCTATAGCAGCGGGAGGCGCAGGTGCAGTGTTCTGGATGTGGCTTATGGCTGTAATCGGAGGCGCGTCTGCATTTGTTGAAAGTACCCTGGCACAGGTTTATAAGGTGAAGGATAAGGATGAATTTCGAGGGGGTCCTTCTTACTACATGGAAAAGGCTCTGGGAAAACGGTGGGTTGGCATTCTGTTTTCCATCTTGTTGATTATCTGTTTTGCCTATGGATTTAATGGGCTGCAGTCCTTTAACATGTCATCCTCTCTGGAATATTACATTCCGGGATACAGCGATACCATTTATCCAATGATAGTAGGACTCGTTCTTGCAGCAGGTACAGCTTTTGTTATTTTCGGAGGCGTACACAGAATCGGCTTTATTACATCTGTGCTTGTGCCTATTATGGCAGGTACTTATCTGCTTATCGGACTTGTTACGATTTTAATGAATCTTACGGAACTGCCTCATGTGTTTTCCATGATTCTGTCTCAGGCCTTTGATTTGCAGGCTTTTGCAGGAGGAATGGCCGGAAGCGCAGTGGTTATCGGTATTAAGAGAGGTCTTTTTTCTAATGAAGCGGGTATGGGAAGTGCGCCCAATGCTTCTGCGAGCGCGTCTGTCAGCCATCCGGCGAAACAGGGAATGGTGCAGGTTCTGTCTGTTTTCATTGACACGCTGCTGATTTGCTCTGCTACGGCTATGATGGTGCTTCTTTCAGGTGTGCAGGGAGAACCTGGTGTATTGGATGGCATTCCTTTTGTACAGAAAGCCATTTCTGCAAATGTGGGAACCTGGGGCATTCATTTTATTACACTTTCTATTTTTGCCTTTGCCTTCAGCAGTTTGATTGGAAATTATTACTATGCAGAGTCCAATATTCTGTTTATTAAGAACAATAAGACTTTGCTTCTGATTTTCAGAATTAGCTGTCTGGTGGCAGTATTTCTGGGAGCCCAGGCAGATTTCTCCATGATGTGGAATATTGCGGATATTACTATGGGCTGCATGGCTACTGTGAATATTCTGGTAATACTGATTCTGGGAAATACGGCTGTGAAGGTATTAAAGGACTACGAGAAACAGAGAAAAGAAGGAAAAGAGCCTGTATTTAAGGCAAAAGATGTAGGGATTGAGCATACGGACTGCTGGTAAAAACCCTATTTTATAAAGAATGAGCAACTGCCCTGCAGCGGCATATTTTCAGGAAAAGCTTTGTTCTGAAATGTGCTGCTGCAGGGCAGTTTTTTATTCTGTCAAACCACGGTTCTTTTTCAGTGTTTCCAGAATGATATTCTGAGTATATGCACCCAGATGTTTTTTGTCTTCTTTGTCCAACTGGTCCGGATACACAGGCTTGCAGTATTCCACGACGACCTTGCAAGGCTTGATTTTCGGGAAATGGGACTCGAAAATTTCTGCAGAATTGCTAATGGCAATGGGCACAATAGGACAACCTGCTTTGGTGGCAATTTTGAAACTTCCGTCATGAAAAGGCAGCAGTTCCAGTTCATCCTTTCCTTTGTTGCGGGTTCCTTCCGGGAAAATGCAGATGGAAATCCCGCTTTTTACTTTCTCAATAGCGGTAAGAATCGTTTTCATTCCGGCTTTAATGTCCTGTCTGTCCAGAAACAGGCAGTGCAGATAACGCATCCAGATAGAAAGCAGAGGGATAGGCTCCATTTCTTTTTTGGCCACATAGCCGGTCAAATCCGGGCAGAGCACATAGGTCAGCAGAATATCAAAGAAACTTCTGTGGTTTCCGATATAGAGTACCGCCTGGTCTTTCGGGATATTTTCGTGTCCGATAACGGTGATGTCAGCGCCGGTTACCTTTAAGATAAAGCGAAATACCGCCTGGATGATGCGCAGGGAACTGATGTCCTTGGCACGTTTGTTAAATTTTCCGATGACCCATTCCACCAGAAGGATAGGAATGGATAAAACCAGGTATCCGATGACACAGATACATACAAGAATAAATCGCAACATGATAAGTACCTTTTCCTTTTTGATAATGTAATGTTAAGAATATTTTGTGAAATACTTTTATTATAATGAATGCGCAAGGGATATGCAAGGGAAAACACCATATGTGGCAGCCTGTATTTGTTTTTTCTGTTATATTTTCTCTCTGCCCCGCATACATTTAGGATAAGGCTAGCAAAGTGAAGGCGGCAAATCATGGGAAAAAGGACAGCAGGGCTTTTGTTACTGGTGCTGTTTTCCTGCTTTTTGTATGGCTGCAGTATTGAAAAAGTAAGGGCAGGGGACGGAATAAAGCCGGAATATACGGTGATGAAAGAGGCGGATTTTCCGGAAAAGGTGAAGGAACTGATTGCCAAGAATCAGGAAACAGAATTTCAGATGACCTATCAGGACGCGGGCTATCTCTATCTGCTGAAGGGATACGGAAAGCAGGAAACCGGTGGATACAGTATACAGATTGAGGATTTGTCTCTCTGGGAAAATGCCATTCACCTGCAGACGGTGCTTATAGGCCCCAAGGACGGGGAAGAACTGAAAGAAGAGCCTTCGTATCCTTGTCTGGTGGTGAAGATGAAATACCGGGAAGAACCGGTCATATTTGAATAGAAAAGGGGTTAAGGTGTGGAACTGATAAAGAAAAAGGTAAGAATGTTGAAAAGAAAATGTGAAGCAGTCAGTCAGATTACGTTTGATGAAGATTTGAATGTGCCGGACGTGAAACCGGACATCGGCAGAATGATTCAAAAAAAGGGTGATATTCAAATCGAGGATATTCAGATTTCAGAGGGAAGAGCATATATTACCGGCGCTTTGGCGGTCTGCCTTTTGTATGTCAGTGACAGCCAGGAACGGAAAATACAAAGCCTTATGGGGACTCTGCGCATAGGAGAGACGTTGAATCTGGAAGGGCTGGAAAATGGAGACAAGGTACAGCTGAAATGGGATATTGAAGATTTGAGCGTGCAGCTGATTCATTCCCGAAAACTGAATATTAAGGCGCTGGTGACATTTACCGCCTATGTGGAAGAAATGCTGGAGACCGCCCTGCCCGTCAGCGTGGAAGATGAGGAAATTTCTAAGAAAAAACAGGAGATTTCCGTTATGGGGGCGGCTGTACATAAAAAAGACACCATGCGGGTAAAAGAAGACATAGCTTTAAGTTCCAACAAGCCGGATATTTATGAACTGCTGTGGAATACGGTAGAAATTCGCGGGCTGGATATTCGGGCAGAAAATGACAAAATCGGAGTGAAGGGTGAACTTTTTGTTTTTGCCCTTTACAGCGGAAATGATGACAACAATTCCCTTCAGTGGCTGGAACATTCGGTGCCCTTTTATGAAGAGGTGGAATGTCCGGGCTGCAGCAGTGACATGATTCCCAACGTGGAAATTGCAGTGCCACAAAGTGATTTAAAGGTGAAACAGGACGAGGACGGAGAAGAACGGATTATCAGCGTGGATACAGTGCTGGAGCTGGAAATGAAGATTTATGAGGAAGAAGAACTGTCTCTGCTTATGGACGTATACACCCCGGTACGGGACTGCCAGGCCATACGGGAAAAGCAGAAGCTGGAAAACCTGCTGGTGAAGAATTTTTCCAAATGTAAAGTTAATGACCGGATAAAGACGGAGAACAGCCAGGGGAAAATTCTGCAAATCTGTCACAGTGACGGCAATGTAAAGGTAGACAGTACCCGGATTGTGGAAAACGGCATAGAGACGGAAGGTGTAGTACGGGTGCGGATTCTGTACATTGTCAGCGATGATGAAATGCCTTTTTATGCCATGGAAACCATGATACCCTTTACTCATGTCATTGAGGCGAAAGGCATCAATGAGCAGTGTGTTTACCATTTGCGGACAGATTTGGAACAGCTTTCCACCACCATGATTGACAGCGACGAAATCGAAGTGAAGATTGTAATGAATCTCAATGCGCTGGTGATGAATCAGATGGAAATGGGGATTATCCGGGAAATTGAAGAGCGGGAGCTGGACCGGGAAAAGCTGAAAAGCATGCCCGGAATCGTGGGGTATCAGGTGCAGCAGGGCGATACCCTGTGGGATATTGCCAAGAAATTTTATACTACCATTGAGAATATTATGGAACTAAACGGGCTGGAGAGTGAGGAAGTGAAACCGGGGGACGGTCTGTTATTGATGAAAAAGGTGGAGAGATAGAGTGCAGGAAGCCGTCGGCTATTGAAGTAGCCGGCGGCTTCCTGCGTCATCTTTAAGGAGACTGGTTTTCGAGAATTTTTTGAAGTTCAAACATGTCGTTTATGTTTAAATAGGTTACCAGTCCATTGGTGTCCAGTTGTGCACTTGCCTCCACTTGCAGTATTTCTACATTTGCATGGATGTCTTTTACCTGTGTTGTCCAACAGAGCTCATAGTAATCGTTCTTATGGTCTATGGACAAATCTTTTATCTGAATAGTTTTGTCATTCAAATAGGCCAATACAGCAATTTGATAGGTACCTGTGGACAAGAAATTTTCCAGTTCTTCTGAGGTCATATGTGTTTCAAAGCGTTCATATACCCAGTCGGGAACGGTTGATGGAATTTCTGTTTGTTCGTACTGTGAATCATCGATATTTTTAAAAGTATTTTCTATGACAGCAGTCAGATGTTTCGTAGAAAGTTCTTCTTTTTCCTTGCTGCAGCCAAACAGAACAGAGGACGTAAGGCAGAAGGAAGCGAGAAAACATAGTTTTGATTTATTCATTTTCAATCCCCCTTGATAGAAATTACGTTTGCCGGATTTCATTGCGATTCTTTTATCTGTTGTTATAATTGTATCATGAAATTTATAAAGGAAATATTTTAGGAATATTTTGCTGAGTTTTCATCGTAATTGTTTTGCACAGGGTATGAATCGTACAGTTTCGTATTCTTATTCGTAAGAGGGGAGAAAAATATGAATTATGTGCAGATGCTTTTTTATTATCTTTTTAGTACGTTAAACTTTTATATTGCCGGTACAGTGACTCAAGACAGAACATTTTCCAAGAGACGTAAGGTCTGTTTTTTCTGTTTTATTTTGATTTTGGTGTTTTTTACTGCCCCGTTTTTGAATCAGATTACAACCGTTTTTGGATTAATCGGTGCTATTTTTTTTATGATTTATAGAACACCCCAGAAGTTATCCAACCTTATTAGTTTTTTTACCGGATACTTGGTATTTGTCTGCATGGATTATTTAGCCGCGTGGGGCTGGCATCTGTTTTTGGGAGTTACATTACAAATGGTCAGGGATAGATACCTGTTTGTGCATATGCTCATATTTTTACCAAGTCTGTTTTTGACAGAAAAAGGAGTGCAATGGCTGCTGCACACGAAATTTCAGATTCAGCGTATTTCCGGTTTCCAACCTTTGTTATGGGGGATATTGGGAAACCTGGCAGTAAATGTGTTGATTTTTGCTGTACTGATTATTTTTGGAGAGCAGGTGGGGTATTCTCCGGAAATCATTACGTTTAACGGTATTCTGTTTCTGGCAGTATTTTTATTGAGCAGTGCACTTCTGACCGGAATTCTGCGGATAGAAAAAAGAGAACGTGAGTTAAATATGCAGCTTACACAGTATGAAAATCTTTCATCCTATACTCATGAGATAGAACAGTTATACCAGAATATGCGTTCCTTTAAGCATGATTATATTGATATGCTTTCTTCCATGAAGTTTTATATTGACGAAAAAAATACAGAACAGCTTTCTCAGTATTTTTATACGAATATTTTGCCAATGGGAAAAGAAATGACCGGGCATGACCAACAGCTGGGAAGATTGGCTTTTTTAAAGAATGATACAGTAAAAAGTTTGATATTTTCAAAGATACTTTTAGCTTCCCAAAAGGGAATTCATGTGGAAGTTGAAATAAGAGAAATGGTAGAGGAATTTCCGGTAAAAGAGATGGATTTACTTCGGGTTTTAGGGATTTTTTTGAATAATGCAATAGAAGCTGCACAGGAAACGGATAAAAAAGAGATTACTATAGCGGTTATTTCAGATTCTGAAAAAATTACAATTTTGCTTCGTAATTCTACAAATCTAATTTCCTTGCCTTTGAGCAGACTTTGTGAACGCGACATTTCGTCGAAGAAAAATCATAGTGGAATCGGATTGTATACGGCAGAAAATATTTTGAATTCATATGAAAATGTTCATTGGAATTTTTCTTGTGAAATGCCATACTTTTTAGTGGAATTGGTACTGTATAAAGGGGGAGAAAAATGATTCAGATTTATGTATGCGAGGATAATCCGCAGCAGTTACGGTATTTTACGGAAATCATTCAGAAGTATCTGCTTATGCATGATTTCAGTCAGAAATTTGTTTTCGGAGCGTTAAATCCGAAGGACTTGTTAGAAGAGTTGGAGAAAAAAATTCCGGAATTCGGATTATATTTTTTGGATATTTGTCTGGAAAATGATATGAATGGGCTGCAGTCGGCTAAGAAAATAAGAGAAAAAGACCCGTTAGGTGAAATTGTATTTGTTACTTCTAAGAGTGAACTATGTATGTTGACTTTTCAGTATCAAGTCAGAGCCTTGGATTTTATTGTGAAAGATGATATGGAATTGCTGCCGGAGAAAATTTTGAAATGTATGAAAAGCGCTGAAAAAGTGTATCGCCAAATTTTGAATAAATCGGCTAAAAGTTTTTCTATTAAGCAGGGAGGAGAACGTATTTTCCTTAACCCAGATGAAATTTTGTACATGGAAACTTCCGGCGACGCTTCGCACAAGATAGCAATTTATACACAGACAAAGGTTTATCATACATATGGGACAATTAAGGAATTTGCAGCAAGTTTTGAGAAATATCCTAATTTTTTCAGATGCCATCAGTCTGTGCTGGTAAATAAAAATTATGTTCAAAGGATAGACCGGGGGCGAAAGCAGATTATTCTTACAAACGGAAGTATTTGTCCGGTGTCGGTGAGATATCTTAGAACTTACAAATGAGCAGCTATCCAATTTGCAGAAAGTGATCCTGTTAACTGCGAAACTTCTTCAAGTAATTTTAAATAAATGGATATAGATTGGTGCATTGTTCCTGCCTGAAATAGCTTGTTTCCCACTTCCTCGTGATTTATAATATAATTAACAAGCAAACACAAACAATTTCGAATGCATACAAGGATGGTGGTAACGCAAAACGGATGTCATTTCACAGAAGATAAAATCAATCAAAGTACATGAGACAACACTACATAAGCAAGCATAAGTGAGGAATGTTTCATGGCCAGTACGAATAATACAATCTTTGATGATGTCTTCCGTACCTTAATAGAAAAGATGCCGGAACTGACGATACCCCTGATTAATGAAATCTTTGGTACCGCTTATCCGGAAGACATCGAAATCATACAGAGGAGAAATGAGCATCAGACGAAACAGGGGGAAATCATCACAGACTCCCACCTTCTGATAGCAGAGAAAATGTACCATTTAGAGTGCCAGAGCACGCAGGACAGCGGTATGGTGGTGCGTATGATAGAATACGATTTTTCTATCAGCCTGGAATCCATGGAAAAAGAGGAAGGGAGATACCGGATGTATTTTCCTCATTCCTGTATCCTGCATCTCCGTGGCAATGAAGAGACAAGGTTTTTGACCATAGAGGTTGTGATGCCGGACAAAAGCACCTGGGAGTACAAAGTCCCCGCAGTGTATGCGGGGCATTATACAAAAGAAGAAATCTTAGGGAAACGACTTTTCTTTCTCCTGCCTTTTTATATCATGCGTTATGAGAAAAAAGACCTCGACGGAGAGCATCAGGAACTGAAAAAAATGCTGGAAGCGTACGCAGAGATAGAAGCGCGCTTGGAAAAAGAATTTCTGGAAGAAGGAAAAGAGAAAGAATATCGTGACCTGATAGAGTTAATCATAAGGATAGCAGAATATATCCTGAAGGACAGGGAAAAAGCCAGGAAAGGATTTGGTAAAGTGATGGGCGGAAAAGTGTTGGAATTAGAGTCAGATAAGCTGATTCAAAAAGGGCTTGAGCAAGGCCGTACGCAGGGGTTGGAACAAGGTATAAAGAGCAGCGTATGGAAACTGCTGAAAAATGGGCTGTCTGTAGAAGAAACAGCAAAGCTGCTGGAATTGCCAAAAGAGCGGGTGTGTAAGATTCAGGAAGAAATGAACAATCCTGAATAGAAACTGCCATAACATAACGAGTTAAAAATGAAATCTCGCCACTACGGAAACAAATGGTGGTGAGATTTTTTATGCTATCTTCCGTACTCTCTGCATTATTTCCCCATTACCAGTTGAAAATTTCCACTTTTTCAGATAGAATAGAGTGTACTAAAACGGATACAATATACAATATCGTTATTTTGCTTCAGCATATTGTATACGAAATACAAGATTGCGGGAGGAACACACATGAGACTGAGAGCACTTGCAAAGATTAATCTTGGTCTGGACGTTCTGCGCAGAAGAGAAGACGGATACCACGAACTGCGCATGATTATGCAGACTATTAATATGTATGACCAGTTAGATATGGAAATCAGCCGGAAACCTGGCATCAAGATTACCACAAACCTGCCTTTTGTGCCGGTAAACGAAAACAATCTGGTGCACAAGGCGGCAAAGCTTTTGATGGATGAGTTTGACATTCAAGAGGGACTTACCGTAGATTTGCAGAAGTTTATTCCTGTAGCGGCAGGTATGGCAGGAGGAAGTTCCGATGCAGCGGCGGCTATGATTGGGGTCAACCGTCTGTTTCATCTGGGGCTGTCTGTAAAGGAATTAATGGAGCGAGGCGTAAAAATCGGGGCAGACGTACCGTATTGTCTGTTAAGAGGAACTGCACTGGCAGAAGGAATCGGAGATAAATTAAGGGCGCTTCCGGCCTGTCCGGACTGCTACGTTTTAATCGGAAAGCCGGGCATTAGCGTATCAACTAAATTTGTCTATGAAAATCTTCATGCAAACCAGCTGGAATATCATCCGCCTATTGACGAAATGCTGGAAGCAATTCAGTGGCACAATCTGAATAAAATCGCTGACCTCATGGGAAATGTACTGGAAACGGTTACCATTCCCCATTATCCTGTTATAGAGGAAATTAAAAACCATATGAAAGACCATGGAGCTTTAAATGCCATGATGAGCGGAAGCGGTCCTACGGTGTTTGGTCTGTTTGATGATAAGAAACTGGCGGAGCATGCCTGCGAGGCATTAAGAGAAAGCCATCTTGCACGAACTGTTTTTCTGACAACAGTGTTTAATAACGGCGGAAGGAGGAAATAAAATGGAATTGGAAATGCATATGGACGAATATCTCCCTTTGCGGGATGTTGTCTTTAATACACTGCGAAGAGCGATTTTAAAAGGCGAATTAAAGCCGGGGGAAAGGCTGATGGAAATTACCCTGGCAGACCAGTTGGGTGTCAGCCGCACCCCAATTCGGGAGGCCATTCGTAAGCTGGAACTGGAGGGGCTGGTGGTTATGGCACCCAGAAAAGGGGCGAAAGTGGCGTCCATTACAGAACGGGATTTAAATGATGTGCTGGAGGTGCGTAAAGGCATGGAGGTGCTTGCTATCTCTCTTGCCTGCGAGCGGATTACCAGAGAAGAGATGGAGAAACTGGAAGAAATTGAGAGCCGGTTTCAGAATCTGATTGAGGAAGGAAATCTGACAGAACTGGCGGAAGTGGATGTGGAATTTCACGACACTATTTACAATGCCACAAATAATAAAAGACTGGTGCAGCTTTTGAATAACCTGCGGGAACAGATGTATCGTTACCGCATGGAATACCTGAAGGATATTGCAGTAAGAAGAACCCTGGCAGAGGAGCACCGTTCTATCTGTGAGGCTTTAAGAGCACGGGACGAGAAAAAGGCTCTGGACTACATCAAAGTGCATATCGACAACCAGCAGAAAGCCATTATCCGCAGCCTGAATTAGGAATAGACAGAGAGACAGGCAGGAATAGAATAGAAAGATTGCGGGATACTAAAAGGGAGGTGAAAGCCTCTCTTTTTTGTTGCTTAAAAATTCGACAGAATATAATATTCAGGAGGAAGGGCATGGACTGCAAGATTTCGACTCATATAGAAGAAAATGAAACCTACGTCAGAAGCAGGCTGTACAATTGTGACGACTGTATTATACGTCCCATGATTTTGGGAGAGGAGAAAAAAATCAGGTGTCTGGTGGTTTATATAGAAGTGGCTGTCAGCAACATGATGCTGGAAGATTCCGTCATTGGAAAACTGGTGAACCATATGTGGGAAATGCCCGCGGAGGAGATTCTGCAGTTTGTGAAGGATAATGGAATGGGAATTTCTGACGTACAGCCATTGGATACCATGGACGCGGCGTTTGCTTCTATGCTGGCAGGTAATGCGGTTTTCTTTCTGGACGGGTATGCCAGAGCCATCAAGGTATCCAGCAAGGGGTATCCCAACCTGTCTGTGGCAGAGGCTTCCAGAGAAAAAGTTTTAAGGGGCTCTAAGGAAGGGTTTACAGATGCGGTGAAGACGAATTCCGCCCTGGTAAGGAAACGGATTCGGGATACCAGGTTAAAGGTGAAACAGAAAACACTTGGGGAAAGAAGTCAGACTTTGGTGCAGCTTTTGTACATGGAGGACTTGGTGCGGCCGGAACTTCTGCAGGATATAGAAGACAGGCTGGACTCTTTTGTCATTGACGGTGTGCTGGATTCCGGAGTGATTGAGCAGCTTACTGAGGAAAGCTGGATTTCGCCTTTTCCTCAGTTTCAAACCACAGAGCGGCCGGATAAGTGTGCAGCTGAAATTTTAAACGGAAGGATTCTGCTCTTGTGCGACCATTCCCCTATTGGTATGCTGCTTCCGGCGGCGTTTGGCGATTTCCTGCAGGTCAGCGAAGACCATTATAACCGCTTTGAAATCGTATCTCTGCAGCGGCTTATCCGGTATGCGGCAGTGTTTTTTACCCTGCTGTTTTCCGGCACTTATCTGGCTGTGACGAATTTTCATACTCAGGTGCTGCCAGCCAGCCTGATTCTGTCTTTTTCAGAGGCGCGGCAGGGAGTTCCCTTTCCCGGTGTACTGGAAATTTTGTTTATGGAAATTGCTTTTGAGACCATTCGTGAGGCGGGGGTGCGTATGCCGGGTCCTCTGGGAGGAACCATTGGCATTGTCGGCGGTCTGATTGTGGGGCAGGCGGCAGTGGAGGCTAATCTGGTCAGCCCCATTGTAGTGGTCGTGGTGGCTGTGACGGCGCTTTGTTCTCTGGCTATTCCCAACGAGGAATTTTCTGCGCCATTCAGACTTTTGAAGTTTGGCTTTATTTTGCTGGGAGGAATGCTGGGAGTGTTTGGAATCCTTCTGGGGCTGTATCTTACTGCCAGTCATCTGGCCGGGTTAAAAAGCTTTGGAATTCCGTATCTGACGCCTTTTGCAGCACAGACAAAGGCAGGATACAGAGGAGAAGGAGACAGCGTGATTCGTGCGCCTTTCCGCTTTTTGACCAGAAGGCCCCTTTACGCACAGAGAAATCAGAAGGTACGGCTTCGCATGGAGAAAGGGGGAAAATGAGATGTTTGCAGACAATGCGCAGATTTCCCACAGACAGCTTTTCAGACAGATTCTTTTAGGACTTTCGGGAATTTATTTTCTGACAGTTCCGGTTTGCGGGGAATTAAGGGGAAGACAGGGAATGCTCTCCCTTCTTGGGGGTATGGTTCTGTATTTGTTTTTATGCATTTATTTTATCCGTCTTAAGACCGTCTTTCGCAGCCCTCTGCAGTATATGGGGAAAACAGCAGGTCGTATTTTTATTCTTCTGTATTTGTCCTGGATGTGGTTTGCAGGGGTGTATCTTCTGCTTCTGATTGCCCGGATTACGGATCGTTTTCTTATAGAAGGGAGCGTACCCTGGGTTGTGATTGGACTGGCCGGGGCTGCAGCGTATCTGGGAAGTCATCAGGGGCTGGAGAGGCGGGGGAGAATGGCAGAAGTGTGTTTTCCCGTTGTTATGGTCATTTTAGTGGGGATGCTGCTTTTGGGAATTCTCCGCATGAAACCGGAGTATTTAAGAGAAATGGGACCTTTGAGTCTGAAAGGCTGGCTGAAAGGAACGTATGAGGTGTGCTGTCTGTTTCTGCCTTTTGTTTTTTTGCCGGTGGCTTTGGGAAATGTGAAAAAACCGGGGGAGACCGGACGGGTTATGGGCAGTGCAGTCATGATAATTACAGGCCTGCAGATACTGGGACTTCTGCTTTTGCAGGGCAGTTTTGGACTGGGGGGATATGAGCATAAGGAATATCCGGTGATTGATTTTATGTCCGGTATCCGTATACCTGGTGACTTTCTGGAGAGAGTGGATATTTTCTGGCTGGCAGCTGTACTGTTCAGCGTACTTTTCGCTTTGGGCAGTGTATTTTTCTATAATCATGAACTGCTGGTACGGGTAAAAATGGAAAAGACGGCATGGATTGCAGCAGGAGGCATTGTTTTTGCCGCTCTGGTATGTCAGAAAGAAGAAGTTTCTCCGGACTTTTTTTGGAATGTGACAGCCGGAATTTACGGCCCTCTGTTTCTGCTCCTGCTTTTGTTCGGTGCAGGTTCCGCCCGGAAGAAGAAAGCGCTGGCTGCCTTGCTGGCCCTTATCTTTTTGCCCCTGACTGCCTGTGGTGTCTCTCTGGAAAGCAGGGTGTTTCCCCTTGCCATAAGTGCAGATTATCAAAAGGGACAGTATGAACTTATTTACGGAATTCCCGGTCTTACCCAGATAACCGGGCAGGATAAGAAATCCACAGAGGACAGTCAGGCACAGGCAGTTGCCTATAAGGGAAAAGAGCCAAAAGAAGCAGAGAAAAATTTTAATAAAAATCAGGAAAACTATCTGGACATGGGACATTTGAAAGTGCTGATTCTGGGGAAAGGGATTCTGCAGGAGAAGGAAGCGTTGGAGGAATTTTTGCAGTATTTGGAAGAAAAACCGGCTGTGGCGGGAAATCTTTACGTCTTTGCCTGTGACAAGCCGGAAGAGCTGATGAGTCTGGACAGTCAGAACACAGATTCCGTGGGTGAATATCTTACAGGAATTCTGGAAAACAATCTGGAGGGAAAACCAAAGGATGCAGTTACTTTACAGGATTTGTATAATGCATGGCACAGAGAAGAGGAATTCCCCCGGCTCCCCATTGCAGAGGTGGTGAATAAAAGGCCGCAAATCCGTCAATACTCCTGGTGAAATCAAAACCGGGAGGTACATAGAACATGGACGGGAAAAAAGACTGGAAAGATAGATGGACAGACAGACTGGCAAACCGGAAAGCCGTGCTGAATGCAGTGTTGGTTAGTCTGGCGGGTGTGTTGTTTCTGACGGGAATTTACCTGGTGCACTTAAAACGGGAAAACAGAGAAATACGCCAGCGGTTGGAGCGGGAAATTCAGCAGGGCATTGCAGGAGAGGTGTTCCGCTTTCATGTGGTGGCCAACAGCGACCGGGAGGAAGACCAGGAAGTAAAATTAAAGGTAAAAACAGAAATTACGGAATATCTGGAGGAATTGCTTCCGGAGGAGACGAATCTGGAAAAGACAAAAGAAGCAGTTCTGACCCATTTGCCGGAAATAGAAGACAGAGCAGAGAAGGTGATGAACCGTGAGGGCTTTGATTATGAGGCCCAGGCTGTGGTGGAGAAAACCTGGTTTCCGGAGAAAACTTATGGGGACTGTACTTTTCCTGCCGGAGAATATGAAGCTTTGAATCTGCGGCTTGGAAAGGCTCAGGGGCATAACTGGTGGTGTATTCTGTATCCGTCTCTTTGCTTTATTGATGAGACTTACGGTGTGGTAACAGAAGATAAGAAGGAAGAGCTGAAGGACGTGCTGACAGAGGAAGAATTCCTGGAAATTTTAAAAGACCCGGAGAAAAAAGAAAAGGTGCGCATTGGATTTCGGTGGTTTTCATCTTGAAATCTGTCTCTGTAAAGGGTACAATGGAAACTAAACGAGAAAATGACAGGTAAGAGGTATCCTATGAATCAGAGAAAAGATGCGCCCATTGGTGTTTTCGACTCCGGTGTGGGCGGATTAACAGTGGCAAGGGAGATTATGCGAAATCTTCCCCACGAAAGAATTGTATATTTCGGAGATACGGCAAGAGTACCTTACGGCAGCAAGTCCAGGGAGACGGTTATCCGCTATTCCAGACAGATTGTCCGTTTTTTAAAGACACAGGAAGTAAAAGCCATTGTAGTGGCGTGTAATACCGCAAGTGCATTGGCACTGGAAACTATTCAGCAGGAAACAGATATTCCCATGCTGGGGGTGGTAGAGCCGGGAGCCAGAGTAGCAGCGAAAACCACAAGAAATAAGAAAATCGGACTTATCGGCACCCGGGCAACAGTGAAGTCCGATTTATATCGTACCATGATTCAGAAGACAGATCCGCAGATTCAGGTTATTGGTCAGGCATGTCCCCTGTTTGTGCCTCTGGTAGAGGAGGGGTGGCTGAAAGATTCCGTGACCATAGAGGTAGCCAGACGGTATTTGAAGCCTTTGCTGGAGCAGGATATTGATACCCTGATTTTGGGCTGTACCCATTATCCCCTTCTGCGTTCCATGTTAAGGGGTCTGGTAGGAGATAAGGTAACACTGGTAAATCCTGCATATGAAACAGCCAGAGAACTGGGACGGCTTCTAGAGGAAAAGGGACTGGAAAATGAAGGACGGGCAGAGGAAGAATTTCCTTATCGTTTCTTTGTAAGCGATGAAGAAGCGTATTTTCAGGAATTTGCCAATTCCATTCTGCCTTATGATGTAAAAATGACAAAGCAGATAAATATTGAGGAGTATTAATCATGACAAAAGATGTGTTGGTTACGGTAAAGGGACTGCAGAGCATAGAGGCAGGAGAACCGGAAGAAGTAGAAATGATATCCAGAGGAGATTATTACTACAAGAACGGACATCATTATATTTTCTTTGATGAAGTAGTAGAAGGCTTTACGGAAAGTACGCGAAACAGTATAAAAGTATCAGACAACAGTGTAGAGGTTAAGAAAAAGGGACTGACCAATGTGCAGATGATTTTTGAAGAAAACAAGAAGAACCTTACCTATTATGCCACACCTTTCGGAAATCTGCAGATGGGCATTGCTGCCACAAAGATTGATGTGAAAGAACAGGAAAAAAGTCTGGATATTTCTATTGATTATGCATTGGAAATTAATGCAGAGCATGCGGCGGACTGCCGGATTTGTGTGAATGTGAGACAAAAGGACGCGGGAGAGTTTTCGCTTTGCGGGAATTAAAAAATATCCCACCAAACCAGATGAAAGTTTGCTCCGGTTTGGTGGGATATTTTTTATTATTTGCCTTTGCTCATATTCACAGCTTTGTCCTTCATGCGGGCGAACCAGCCTTTTTTCTTAGCCGGCGGTGTCAGTGCGCCGCGCAGACCTCTGACGCCAATGATGTAAATACCGCTTACATCTGCCTTGACTTCTTTCTTTACAGGAATTAAATCATAAATAGACTCGTCTGCAACTAAAGTCATAATCTTTGGTCCGATTTTCGCCTTTACAATCGGCAATTTGGAACGTCTCATCAGCTTCGGCGTCTGGTCAATGACCATCTGCGGAAGACCGGATTGTTTAATAGGCAGCCGCTTTTTGTCGATAATCAGCATAGAGATTGTCTGCTTTGCCGCCTCCATCTGTTCCTGCTGTGCTTCCTGTTTCTTCTGTGCTTTCTTTCCCAGAAAATATAGAACAACAAGCCCAATGACTAAAATGATTAAAATAATCAGCAATATTGTTCCAGCCATTTGCGTTGACCCTCCTACTGTTTCTATTTCAATAAATTCACACTTTAGTTATTCTATCATTCTTTCAGGGAAAAGGCAACTGAAAAGTTGACGCACGCAGGGACTTTGTGGCATAATTGCTTTTGTAGAGAGAAACAGAACAGAGAGGAAAATATAAATATGAAGAAAAAAATGGTAATCCTTCTGCTTACCCTTGGTATTCTGGGAATGGCAGCCGGTTGTGGAGACAAAAAAGCCGATACAGACAAGAAAGAAGAGACAGCAGAAGAATTTGTTCTGACAAATGACGACGGAAAAGTAGTGGCTGTAGATGTGGAAAATCTGGAAGACTATATCACATTAGGAGAATACAAGAATCTGACCGTGGAGGAGAGTCCCAAGACAGAAATCTCGGACGAAGATGTGGATTCCAGCATTCATTATATGCTGCTGAACCAGTATGAACAGGTGGAAGTTACGGAGGACAGAGCTGTACAGAAGGAAGACACGGTAAATATCGACTATACCGGCTATATGGACGGCGAAGAGTTTGAAGGCGGTTCTGCAACCGGAGACGACTTGCTGATTGGTTCCGGCTCTTTTATCAGCGGTTTTGAGGACGGGCTTATCGGACACAAAAAGGGCGAAGAAGTTACTCTGGATTTGACTTTCCCAGAGGATTATCAAAACGAGGAAATGCAGGGAAAAGCCGTACAGTTTAAGGTAAAAATCAATAAAATTTCCCAGGCCCCGGAACTGATCGACGAATGGGTGGCGGCAAACACGGATTATAAGACTGTGGAAGAATATAAGGCAGCCCAGAAGGAACTGATGCAGAAGAGTGCAGATGCAGATTATGAAAGTCAGGTGAAATCCGACTTGTTCTCCCTTGTTGTGGACGACACAGAGTTTAAAGACTATCCGGAAGATTTGTTGAAGGACACAAAAGAGAAAGTGAGAGAGCAGTTGGATTCCATGTATCAGGCCCAGGTTGGCATCAGTCTGGACGATTACATCAAACAGCAGGGTATTTCTGAGGAAGATGAGGACAAAGCCCTGACTGAGCAGGCACAGAATTATCTGAAACAGAATCTGGTGGTGCAGGGGATCCTCAATGCAGAAGGCATTGAAATGACGGAAAAAGACTATGAGGAAGAAGTGGAAAAATTTGCACAACTCAGCGGTTTTCCGGATGCCAAAACCATGCAGAGTTATTATTCTGACCAGAGTGTAATTAAGGAAAGTGTACTTTGGAATCGTGCGTGTGATGTTCTGATGGAAACGGCTACTGTAAATGTAAAGGAAGCAGAAACAGGAGATGAGTAATCTATGGCAAAGAAAAAGGGTTCAAAGGTCAGAAAGAAAAGACACCTGCTGATACTGGAAATCGGGGGAGTTGCCGTACTGGCGGCTCTTGTGGCGGGTCTTGTTCTGTACAGAAACGTTTTTTCGGATACAAGAGATGCAGTTTTGGAAGAGTATATGGGGCTGATTGAAAAGAAGGAATACGAAAAAATGTATGACCTTCTGGATACGGCTTCACAGGAAAGTGTGCACAAAGAGGATTTTATCACCAGAAACAAGAATATTTACGAAGGTATTGAGGCAAAAGATATTACGCTGGACATTGCAGAAGAACAGGACACCAGCCAGCCTTTATCCTATCGCGTTACTATGGAAACCCTGGCTGGGGAAGTGACTTATGACGGAAATACCTTTTTTGAAAAAGAAAAGGGAACATGGCGTATTGTATGGGACGATTCCATGATTTTCCCGGATTTGGGAAAAGAGGATAAAGTCAGTGTGACTTCCCTGGAAGCAAAGCGGGGCAGTATTTATGACCGCAATGGCGTACTTCTGGCCGGACAGGGAACGGTGCAGTCAGTTGGTCTGGTGCCGGGGAAAATGAATGTGCAGGCAGAGGAAGATATCCAGGGAATTGCCGCTATTTTGGGCACGACGCAGGAAAATATAGAAACGCAGCTTGCAGCTTCCTGGGTGAAAGAAGACAGCTTTGTGCCGTTAAAGGAAATGACACAAACCCAGCTTGACGAGCCTTACACCAGTCCGGAAGGAATTGCCACAGGCGCCAGTATACAGGATAAGCTGCTGGAGTATCCGGGCGTATTGATTACAGAGGCGGAAAGCAGAGTGTATCCTTACGGGGAAAGCACGTCCCATCTGTTGGGGTATGTGCAGCAGATTAATGCAGAAGAACTGGAAGAGATGAAAGACAAAGGCTATGATGAACAGAGTGTCGTTGGCAAGAGCGGTCTGGAAAAACTCTATGAGGACCGTTTGAGAGCAAAAGAGGGGTACAAAATTTCCATTCTGGATTCTCAGGGGAATGAGAAGACGGCTCTGGCTATGAAACCGGCCGAAGATGGCGAGGAAATCCATCTGACCATTGACATTCAGTGGCAGCAGAAGCTGTATGACGCATACAAAGAGGACAAAAGCTGTTCCGTGGTTATGAATCCCAAGTCCGGCGAGGTGCTGGCATTGGTTTCCACGCCATCTTTTAACAGCATGGATTTTGTGCTGGGCATTTCTCAGACGAAATGGGATGAACTGAACAACAATCCGGACAAACCTATGTACAACAGGGTCAGGGAAACCTGGGCGCCGGGTTCCTCTTTTAAACCGGTGACAGGAGCCGTGGGACTTACCACCGGGGCGTTTACGGCAGAGGAAGATTTCGGCGCCAGCGGATTATCCTGGCAGAAAGATGAAAGCTGGGGAAATTATAAGGTGACAACCCTGCACGAATACAATGGCGCGGTGCTGAAAAATGCACTGATTTATTCGGATAATATTTATTTTGCCAAGGCGGCTCTGAAAATCGGGGCAGATACCTTTGCAAAACAGCTGGATAAACTGGGATTCGGACAGGATATTCCTTTCGATATCGGCATGACATCCTCTCAGTATTCCAACGGGGATACTTTTGAGACAGAGGTGCAGCTGGCGGACAGCGGCTATGGACAGGGTCAGGTGCTGGTAAATCCCCTTCATCTGGCTTGTATCTATTCGGCATTTTTTAATGAGGGAAATATGATTTCGCCTTATCTGGAATACCAGGAAGGCAAGAACCCTTCTTACTGGGTGGAAAATGCGTTTACACCGGAAGCGGCGGCTACTATTTATGAGGACTTAAAAGAAGTGGTAAGCAATCCGGAGGGAACCGGACACAGCGCTGCACAGGTGGCAGGCGTGGCTCTTGCAGGAAAAACAGGAACTGCAGAAATCAAGGAATCCCAGGAGGATAAAGACGGAACAGAACTGGGCTGGTTCGCTGTGTATAACACAGAAGGTCTGGACGGTCAAACTGTGCTGATGCTGAACATGGTAGAAGACGTGAAAGGCAGAGGCGGCAGCGGCTATGTGGTAAACAAAGACGTGGAGGTCTGGAACCAGGTTCTGGCAGAATAGAAAGCAAGTAAATGAAAGAAGCAGTTATATGAGGCCGGGAGAAATCCCGGCCTTTTAAAATGAACAGTTGATTTCTATTATACCGATTGGTATAATAAAGGCAGAGGCTTTAAGAATACGGAGTACAAAGGTGGTGACCATTATGGACAACAGGGCGGAAATCCTGAATGCAGCTCTGGATTTATTTCATGCCAGGGGCTATGACGCTGTGGGAGTACAGGAGATTGTAGAGCGGGCAGGCGTTACCAAACCGACCCTCTACTATTATTTCGGAAGTAAGCTGGGACTGTTGAAAAGTCTGTTGGAAACCGGCTACCAGATATTAGAGGCCGGTGTGCTGGAAGCGTCCAGGACAAAGGCGGGACTGCCGGAGGTCTTATATCAGGTGGCGAGAGTCTTTTTTGACTTTGCGGCTGCACATGAGAAATTTTACCTGTTTATGCTGTCGCTGTTTTATTCGGGAAGAGAGAACGAGGCCTTTCAGGCTGTTTCTCCTTTTATTGAAAGCTATTATAAAATTATTGTCGGCATTTTTGAAAATGCATCTTCCCAGCTGGGAAATATGCGGGGAAGGCAGCGGCTGTTTGCGGTGGGCTTTACAGGAATTTTGAATCACCATATTATGACTGTAAGTTATGGACTTTCAGAAGAGGAAAAGTTTGAAATATCCAACGAAACCACTTATGAGATTGTGCGCCAGTTCTTATACGGAATTTATTCATAGGCAGGAGGGAGTTATTATGGCATGGTATGAAGATGCGGTGTTTTATCATATGTATCCAATCGGGATGACAGGTGCACCGAGAGAAAACAGAGAAGAAGGGGTGGTGCACCGGTTTGAAGAACTGGACAAATGGATTCCCCATGTGGCAGATATGGGATGTACAGCTATTTATATAGGACCGCTGTTTGAGTCCAGTACCCATGGCTATGATACCAGAGATTACAAAACAGTGGACCGCAGACTGGGGGACAATGAGGATTTCAAACGCTTTGTAAAGAAAGCCCATGAGGCCGGAATCAAGGTTGTTGTAGACGGCGTGTTCAATCACACGGGAAGAGAATTCTTTGCTTTTCAGGATATACAGAAAAACAGAGAAAATTCCCCTTACTGCAGCTGGTATAAGGGTGTAAACTTTGGATGGAACAGCCCTTATAATGACGGTTTTGGCTATGAAGCCTGGAGAAACTGTTTTGAACTGGTGAACTTGAATCTATGGGAACCGGCTGTGCGGGAATACCTGTTGGGAGTCATTGATTTCTGGATCGATACGTTTGACATTGACGGTATTCGTCTGGATTGTGCAGACTGTCTGGAGTTCTCTTTTATGGAAGAAATGCGGAGAAGAACGCAGGCAAAGAAAGGGGATTTCTGGCTTATGGGCGAGGTGATTCACGGAGATTACAGCCGTTATATCCGGGACGGACAGAGTATGCTCCACAGTGTTACCAATTACGAATTGCACAAGGGCCTTTATTCCGGACACAATGACCACAATTACTTTGAAATTGCCCACACCATCCGGCGGGAATTTGACGAAAACGGGGGCATTTATAAGGGGATGAAATTGTATTCTTTTGTGGATAACCACGATGTAGACCGAATCATCAGTAAGATAAACGTAAAAGAACATATTTATCCCATTTATACCCTGCTGTTTACCCTTCCGGGAATTCCGTCTGTTTATTACGGCTCGGAGTGGGGGATTGAGGGGCGTAAAGAGGGCGGCAATGACAATCCCTTGCGGCCTGCGGCAGAGATTGAAAAAGTTCTGGAGGGGCAGAAAGATTCCCCTATTATGCATTGGTTCAAATGGCTGGGTGAGATGCACAAAACGTATCGGGAGTGTCTGGCCTACGGCAGATACCGAGAATTGCTGCTGACCAACCGGCAGTATGCGTTTGCCAGGTTTACAGACAACCAGGCACTTCTGGTTGCTGTGAATAATGATGAGCAGGAAACAGAAGTCAGTATTCCGGTTCCATTTGCGGATAAGGTTTACATAAATTTAGAGACAAAAGAGAAGGTTCCAGTGGAGAACGGAAGAGTACAGCTTAGGATAAAGCCAGCGGGAAGTATCCTGTTGGGAATCAATATTTAGAGAAAAGGTATGAAAAGGGGAAGCGTTTATGGGAAACAACATGAAGATTACAGAGCTGGACCGCTACTTGTTCGGTCAGGGAACACATTATGAAATTTATAAGCTGCTGGGGGCACATCCGGGTACGCAGAGGAAGAAAGAGGGTGTTTTCTTTGCTGTATGGGCGCCTCATGCAAAGACTGTCTCTGTTGTAGGAGATTTTAACGGCTGGAATCCGGAAGTAAATGTGATGAAATGCGATAATGATATGGGAATTTATCAGCTGTTTATTCCTAAGGTGCGGGAAGGCGATATGTATAAATACTGCATTACTACGCAGAAAGGTGAATTCTTATACAAATCCGACCCTTACGGTAATTTTTCGGAAATGCGTCCGGGCAATGCCTCTAAAGTTGTGAATCTGGAGGGATTCAAATGGGGAGACACTGCATGGATGAAAAAACGGCAGCAGTTTGACCCCCAAAAAGACGCCATGTCCATCTATGAAGTGCATCCTGGTTCCTGGAAAAAGCACCCGGGCAGACAGGAAGAGGACCCGGGCTTTTACAATTACCGGGAACTGGCTCACGCACTGGCCGATTATGTGAAAGATATGGGCTACACCCATGTAGAACTTATGGGAATTGCAGAGCACCCCTTTGACGGTTCCTGGGGATACCAGGTTACTGGATATTATGCGCCTACCTCCCGTTACGGAACGCCGGAAGATTTCCGCTATTTCGTGAATTATATGCATAAACATAAAATCGGTGTCATTCTGGACTGGGTGCCGGCACATTTCCCAAAAGATGCCCATGGACTGGCAGAATTTGACGGAATGCCGACTTATGAATACGCAGACCCCAGAAAGGGAGAGCACCCGGATTGGGGAACCAAGGTGTTCGACTATGGGAAAAATGAGGTGAAGAATTTCCTCATTGCCAATGCCTTGTTCTGGATTCAGGAATTCCATATTGACGGACTCCGGGTAGACGCAGTGGCTTCTATGCTGTATCTGGACTATGGAAGAGAAAACGGACAGTGGGTGCCAAATCAGTATGGGGAAAATAAGAATCTGGAGGCCATTGAATTTTTCCGGCACTTAAATTCAGTGGTTCTGGGAAAACACAAGGGAACCGTCATGATTGCAGAGGAATCTACGGCATGGCCTATGGTGACAGGAAAGCCGGAGGACGGCGGCCTGGGATTCAGCCTGAAATGGAACATGGGCTGGATGCACGATTTCCTGGAATACATGAAATTGGACCCGTATTTCCGCAAATATAATCATCACAAGATGACCTTTTCTACGTCCTATGCTTACAGCGAAAATTATGTGCTGGTGTTGTCTCATGATGAGGTGGTACATCTGAAATGCTCTATGATTAGCAAGATGCCGGGACTGGGACAGGACAAGTTTGAAAACCTGAAAGCAGGCTATTCTTATATGATTGGCCACCCGGGAAAAAAACTGCTGTTTATGGGACAGGACTTCGGCCAGTATCAGGAATGGAGTGAGGCCAGGGAGTTAGACTGGTATCTGCTGGGGGAAGAAAGTCACCGGAAACTTCAGAATTATGTGAAGGCTCTTCTTACCATGTATAAAAAATATCCGGCGCTGTATGCCAATGACCACAATCCACAGGGACTGGAATGGGTAAATGCCGATGACGCTTCAAGAAGTATTTACAGCTTTATCCGCTGGTCTCCTACAGGAAGAAATAACCTGTTGTTCGTGCTGAATTATACCCCTGTGGCAAGGGATGATTACCGGGTAGGTGTGCCGAAGAAAAAGCAGTATAAGCTGATTCTAAACAGCAAGGAACCGGAGTTTGGCGGAGATATCCATAAAGAACAGGTGGTGTATCGGGCTGTGAAAAAGGAATGTGACGGAAGAGAATTTTCCTTTGCGTATTCCCTGCCGGCTTATGGAGTGGCTGTATTCCAGTTCTGATTTTCCTTGGAAAATTGGAGAAAAATACAGGCTGTCGCACGAAACAGCAATCAGGAATGTATAAAGATTCTTGATATGCACTTAGTGCGACAGCCTATAAAAAATTAGCAATCCAGATAAATTGGATAAAATTACCAGTTGAAAAAAATCTGTGAGTGTGCTACGTTAGATATTACAAAGAACAAGTTCTATTGCAAGTTTGCATTGATTCTTATCAGACGGTCTGTCTGAAAAATTCCTTATTTATTTTATGAAAACATGGATTTGTGCTACAGAGAAAAGAGAGTGAAAATGAAGTATTTAACAGCGGTTCACACAGATGCGGGAGTGGGAAAGTGTACAAATCAGGACTCTGTGTTAATGGAAACAGCGGATACAGAGTATGGACAGGTCTTGTTAGGCGCAGTCTGTGACGGTATGGGGGGCCTGGCAAAAGGGGAGGTCGCCAGCGCTATCCTGGTAAAGGCATTTTCCGGTTGGTTTCACAAAGAATTTCCGGAGATTCTTTATAAGGGAATGGAAGCTGATGCCATAAGAAACAGTTGGACAAGCCTGATTTTAGAACAGAATCAGAAGATAAGCGAATATGGATTGAATTGTAATGTGAGTTTGGGAACAACCGTGGCAGTCATGCTGCTTGTGGACAACATTTATTACATTATGAATGTGGGAGATTCCAGAGTCTATTATCTGAAGGAGGGAATTACCCAGATGACCGTTGACCAGACTTTTGTACAGAGGGAAATGGATTTGGGGAGGATGACTTTGGAAGAGGCCAGAAATCATCCGAAGAGAAATGTGCTGCTGCAGTGTGTGGGAGCGAGCAGTGTCATAGAGCCTGATTTTTATGTGGGTGAGTTTGAGCGGAATTCCGTGTTCATGATGTGTTCAGATGGATTTCGCCGTGTGATTCATCCGGAGGAATTCTATGAAAGGCTAAATCCGGCGTCCATGGCCACAGAAGAGAAGATGAAAGAAAAAGCGGTGTACTTCACAGAATTAAACAAAGCAAGAAGAGAAGATGACAACATTTCTGTGGTTTTGATTCGGGCATATTAGGGGGATGACCATGCTTGAAATAGGTTCATTAGTAGATGGAAAATACAAAATACTGAATAAAATCGGTCAGGGCGGCATGAGTGTCGTTTATCTGGCCATGAATGAACGGGCAAATAAGCAGTGGGCCATTAAAGAGGTTCGTAAGGATGGGGTGAAAAACTTTGATGTGGTTAAGCAGGGGCTGACGGTAGAGACAGACCTGCTGAAAAAGCTGCATCACCCAAACCTCCCCAGTATTATTGATGTCATTGACGGGGACGGAACCTTTCTGATTGTTATGGACTATATTGAAGGGCGCCATCTGGAAAGTGTGATTCAGGAATACGGAGCTCAGAATCAGGAAGACGTTATTGAATGGGCAAAACAGCTTTGTGATGTGCTGGCTTACCTGCATTCCAGAATACAGCCTGTTATCTACAGAGATATGAAGCCCTCGAATATTATGTTGAAGCCGGATGGGAAGGTTATGCTCATTGATTTCGGAACAGCCAGGGAATTTAAGGAAACCAGTGTGGCGGATACCACCTGTCTGGGAACGCAGGGTTATGCGGCGCCGGAACAGTACGGCGGACAGGGGCAGACAGATGCCCGCACAGACATATACTGTCTGGGCGCTACGCTTTATCATCTGCTTACCGGGCACAATCCCGGTGAGCCGCCATATGAAATGTATCCCATACGGTACTGGAATCAGGATTTGTCCTCTGGCCTGGAAGAAATTATTTTGAAATGTACCCAGAAGAATCCGGAAGACCGATATCAGTCCTGTGGGGAATTGCTTTATGCCCTGGAACATTATAAGGAACTGGATGCTGCATATAAAAGAAAACAGACTTTAAAATGGAGGAGTTTTTGGTGTGTGTTTGCGCTGGCTGTTCTGGCAGGAGCAGGAGCCATGGGATTTTATCTGGCAGAAAAGAATGTGACAGCAAATACCTATGATGCATATTTAAAGGAAGCCGAAACGCTGGCCACTACAAATCCGGAAGAATGTATCGGATATTATCAGAGGGCTATTGCGTTGAACCCTATGGAAGGAAAGGCGTATGAAGAACTTTTGCATTTCTTCCTTTGGCAGAAGAATGAAGAGAGCGGCAGCAGTTCCGGCCGGGCAGTTTGTGTGTTTTCTGATACGGAAGAACAGATGATTCGGAAAGCTCTGGGTATTACCGGAGACAGAAGACGGAGCAATGAGGAATATCTGAAGGAAAACGGCGCTGCGTATAGTAAGCTTGCCTATGATTTGGGAATTGCCTATTTTTATTCCTATGACGGCACAGGAAATAAGGCGGCATCGCGGAAATGGCTGGGCATTGCTGCAGAAGCAGAACCTACGGAGAAATTAAATGAAAAGAATATTACCAGAGCGCAGAATCTCTACAAGATTGCAGAGTATTACGACAGCCTGGGTGTGCAGAATCAGGCAGGAGATTCTATGGTATCATACGCTGACTACTGGAAGGATTTGGTGAAAATTTTGGAAACAGATACCGCTTCCGGGGATAACCATGTGAATATTTTGTTGTCTTATAAAGAACTGGCTGCCTGCCTTGTTTCCAAAGCCACAGATTTTGAGAAAGCAGGGGTTACCCGAAAACAAATGGAAATCCAATTGAATAAAGCAGTTGCAATTTTAAAGGATATGGAAATTGTAAAGGGCGCGGCCAATGCGGATTATGAACAGGAAATGAAAGAGGAACTGCTGAACCATATTGCGGCAGCCGGAGAAATCGTGGAAGCTACATTTAACACATCTAATATTGCCACAGCAGAACAGGGAGGTGGAGAAGATACAGCAGCAGATTAATCTGTTTCACGGTTTGTTTTCTGTGTGTTTGGCTATCTGTATTTTCTGTTTTGCGCTGAGTATCATATTTTTCTTTCAATTTGATATTAGAAACATTTTCAATGTCCGGACTGGGCGTTCGGTGAAAAAAACGGTGCAGGAAGTACATGAAAGAAATGCCCAAACCATAAGCTGTTCCGGTTATCTGGGAAAAAGCAGGAAACCGGGAAGTGTGCGAAAGGCCAGGATAGAGGAAATCGTAGAGCCGCCCGGTTGTCCTACCGAGCCGCTGGCAGGAATGCAGATACAGGAAACGGATGAGCGTTTTGGTATGTTCAGGATTCAAAAGTGTATTTTGCTTATTCATACAGATGAAGGCAGTGACGTAGTGAATAAAGGAAAAGGAGTTAAGAGAGCATGAAAGGAAAACGAAGAGAAAGGCTGATGGCTTTGGCGCTGATTTTTGCAATGACAGCCGGGATGATAGCAGAACCGGTGCGGATTAGCGCCGCACAGGAGTACAGTAGCAAGGTTTCTGAACAAAATGGAGTGACAGAGGCGTATACTGTAAGCGGACAGATTCTGTCCGGTGGCACTGCTGTTTCTGGTGCAGCCGTGCAGTTGGGAGATTTTGCACCCCAGGTTACAGATAAAAGCGGTGCATATTCTGTGCGTGAGGTGCCAAATGGTACATACAATTTGACTGTAAGCAGAAATGGCTTTGAAAGATATGAGAGTTCTGTAACGGTAAGTGGTACGGAAGTCACAAACGCTGACGCAGTATTGTGCTTAACTGCCGGAAGTGTCGGTATTGCAAATAGCGATATCGTAGTAGGAGAGAGGACAGAGGTATCTTATAGATGTGACTTGTCAGAAGGTGAAATTCAGTCTGTTTTATGGCAATCCGGTGATGCGGCAACGGCTACGGTTGAAAATGGAATTGTAACAGGTGTAAAAGCCGGAAAAACAACGATTACACCAACAATCACATCTGTTTATGGTGACGTACCAATGACGGAAACAGAGATTACAGTCGGGGAATGCGGCACAGAAATGGAAAAGATGGAAATCAATAAGGCAGGGATTTTTAAAAATAAATTAAATATTGATGTGACTGTTAAAGCACTTGCCGGGGAGTCAACACCTACAGGCGGAGATGTGGAATTTAAAATTAAGCAAATGGGCGTAAAGGATGACATCGCTGAAGAGGCCTATACAAAACCTCTTGAAAACGGTAAAGCGCAGTTGCAATTAGCAAAAAAGAACTTTGATTTTTCAGGAGAATACCTGATAACAGCTGCTTATAAAGGACATGCAGGATATTATGCAGAAAGTGGAGCTAAAACCGAAAGCTACAATTACGAAATCAGCGGCTTAGAGTACGAAGATGAAACCGGCAAGATTACTTCTCATAAAGAAAGGCCATTGACACTTACCTATGGAGAGCAAAAGACTATCTGGGTTTCGGAAGAAAATAGCGCAGCAAATGAAGTTTTTTCTAATGTTTCTGATAAGGTTAATATTGTAAAACAGGAGCAGTCCGGCAAAGCCGGATATACAGAATTCACTATTACAGCAAAGAATACCGGGAAGTGTGATATTGTCTTTAAAAGAACTGCAGATGGAGAAAAAATATATCCGTATTTATATGTAGAAGTTAAGCCGAAAGAATTGAATATTGACACGGATAAAGAAAAGTCCTATATGGTTTATTCTAAAATCTACGATGATAATAAGGATGTATTTGTAAATGCAGACACCAAGGATATAATTACATTAGAACGCATGAATTTTGACTTAGGAGTAATTGGCGGAGATACGGTAAGCGTAGACTTAGCCGCTGCAGCGGATATTAAGGGGATCCTGTCAGGTGAATTTGACGGAAATGTGACGGATGGAAGGGAAACACAAATAACATTCAATCAAAATCAGTTGAAACTTCAGAATGATAATGGAAACTATGTTTTGGCAGATAAAGAAATTCAAATATCTGCAAAGGCTGTTATACTGAAAAGACCTGTTACTGTGAAGGTCAGCGATGCGGAAAGGTCTTTCGGACATGCATATCATAACGGAATCGGCAACGGACCGGATTATATCTTTCATTCCGATGATTGGGTGGATGTGCAGACCGGAACAGGGGAAGGGATAGAAGGTATCATCGAAAAAGGATATCGGGATCCTTCCAGCGAGACGGCACTGACCGAGGAACAGGCCGATGGGAATACAGCGAAGCCGGATACTTATGAGAAAGTATTGTCTATAGATACAGCGAAGATGGATGGGATTCAGGCTGAAAATTATGATTTTCGTATTGAAAAAGGTACCTTGACAGTGAAAGAGGAAGAAATTAATGATATTTTTTCTTACATCAATTTTGAAAATTTTAAGGAAAATCCGACCATATACATGAATGACAAAAAAGAACTCTGGGTAAAGGCAGATAAAGGAAAATTAGAGCTGAACACTTGCACAGAAAAATTGTATGACGAGGTTCTTTTAACGAAAGTCGGAGAGACAGCACTCAGCCCGTCTGTGTCACTGACTGGAGAAGGATATGTATTTGACAGAGCAGATGTTGAGGAATCAGAGGAAATTTCTCTGACCTTGCGGCTTAAAAATCAGCAGGGTGTATACTCAAAGGAGTTTTCTTATCACATATATCTGGATAATACCATTCCAGAGGTGTTTATCAGTGAGGCGGAAGGTTCTGAAACTCCGTTGGGAGATTTTGTAAATAAGATATCTTTTGGTTTGTTTGGAAAGACAGAATACAAGGTGAAGGTAAAGGTAACAGAAACGGATACTTCCGGATTAAAAGAGTGGACTTACATGGTGCTGCCTCTGAAAAAAGACATGGTAAATGGTACAGACAAGGTTTCCGATGCAGACAATCTAACGGAAGAGGAGATAACGAAAAGCCGGCTTTTGCAGTATATTGAAACTTTAAAGGACAGTGGGGAATATGTATGGCAGCCTGCGAATCCGTCCGGCGACCTTACAGAGATTATCATTGACAGAAAAGACACAGGAGAAGACTTTGCTGCCAATCATTATGTAGTATTGGTAAAACCATATGATAATGTAAAAAACAGCAAAATTTATACATCATTGGGAATTATTCTGGATAATAATGAGCCTTATGTAGACTTAGGGTTAGATTACGAGGGAGGACAGGTTTACAGAGAAGTTTACAATGATGATGTAAAACTGCATGTATCTGTTACGGATAATAACCATCCGGCCGATAAAACTGTTTCAGGTCTGAGGGAAATTTACTATCAGGTGGCTGTAGGCAGAGAAAATCTGGAAAAAGCAGAAAGAGTTTCTTTGTACAATGCAGAGAAAGGAAAGAAATATACGCTGGAAGAACTTCAAAATGAAGTGCTTCAGAGAAATATCACCATTAGTAAAAAATGGAACTCTAATGACATATGGGTGGGTGTAACAGCCGTGGACAACTCGGGGAATGAATATCAGGCCTTTCAGCATCTGAAAATTGACATGACGAAACCGGAAGTATCCGTGAAATATGAAACAAAAGCTACAGAGGATTATGCTCCGTATTATAACCGGGACAGGACAGTCCTTGTAGCAGTAAGAGAAAGAAATGTAGATGTAAATAGCATCAAAGAACTTTGGTTTGACCTGCAAAGAGAAGGGGAACAGAAGTCTGCACAGTATACGCTTTCTTCGATGGGGGCAATTGAGGGCATTACCGTTGAGTCTGTAAAAGACTCTCAGGAAGGACAGAATGCAGCCCAATATACAGATGACAGAATCATTGAAATGAGAATCCGTTTTCATGGGGATAACAAATACGATTTTGACGTTCACTGCGCAGACAAGGGTGATTGGGAGGAAGAACAGGACAACAGTACGTATTTTGTTATTGATAAAACTGCGCCGGAACTTAGTGTTGCATATGGCAATGCGGATGGCACAGCAGGCGTGGCAGAAAGTGAACAAAGCCGTTTCTACAGTGGAAAACCAATGACAGCCAAGGTAGAAATCAAAGAACATAACTTTGCCTATGCAGATAAAGACGTGCCTATTGAGGTAAAGGTTACGGCAGATAAAGTAGGTGAGGGCGAAGAAATACCGGATTATACAGCATTGGAGAAAACGAACAGCCTGGATGTATGGAACAAGAATGTAGATACTTACACCAGTATGTATGTTTTTCGTTCTGATGCCAACTATATCCACAGCATCGTCTATACAGACCTTGCCGGAAATGCTGTTTCCTATGGGCCGGGCTGCTTTACCGTAGACAAGACGAATCCGACCGGTACTGTGAAAATCAAAGGCTTGGGATTCTGGGAAAGCTTACTGGAGAAAATTACTTTTGGTCTCTTCAGTCCGTCTGCGGTAGATACAGAGGTAACTGGTGCAGACCATACGTCCCCGGTTGCTCCTGTACAGTACACAAGGGTACAGGACCAGATGACCAGAGACGAACTGGAAGCTTACAATGGCTGGTCTTCTGCATCGGAAGACAGACCGGATTATGCAGGATTTTCCGTAAATCCGGATGAGCAGTTTATTGTGTACACTAAGGTAACGGACTATGCAGGCAACTACCAGTTCTTTAGTTCCGATGGTATGATTGCGGACGGCACTAAACCGGGTCCGGTCGTTGCCATTACGAATCTGAGCCAGTCGCAGAATGGTATCTTTCATGAAGACGTGACCCTTCAGATTGACGTAGAAGACCCAACAGTGGGAGATACTTATTCTGGTCTGGAAAAAGTCTGGTATACCGTCAGCGCTGCAGGCAATGTAAATACCAGTGAAACAATTGAGCTTCTGGACAACAGCAGAAACAGGATACAGGGCAACAAAACCTTTAGTCAGGTGATTACAGTTCCTGCAAGTGAGTATAACAGCAATGATGTAAAGGTACAGGCTTTTGCACAGGATTTCTCCGGCAACAAGGGAAACAGTGATATTACAGAACTGAAAATTGACGTAACGAATCCAACGGTTTCTGTTGCATGGGATTTGAATAATCCCTCCAACGGCAAATATTATAAAGATACCAGAACTGCGACTGTTACGGTCACGGACAGAAACTTTGATGCAAACAATGTAAGATTCAATATTACCAATACAGATGGAACAGAGGCAAACATCAGCGGCTGGAGCAGCAGCAGTGATATGGGGATTTCCGACAGCGCTGCAAGCACCTGCCAGGTATCTTTCCCTGCCGATGGTGATTATACCTTTACTCTTGGCTGTACGGATTTGGCAGGAAACGGCGGAGAATACGGAAAGACAGATGCGTTTACCATTGATAAGACCAATCCGGTGCTTACGGTTTCCTATGACAATAGCAGTGCAAGAAATGGCAGATACTTTAAGGAAACCCGCACTGCGACTGTGACGGTTCGAGAACATAATTTTAATCCTGCAGATGTCCGCACAGCAGTAACAGCCGCATTACAGGGATGTGGAATTTCCCCGCCGTCCATCAGCGGCTTTTCAGACAGCGGAGATATACATACGGCAACTGTACGCTATGCAGCCGACGGCGATTATACCTTTGACATAGATTATACGGATATGGCAGGAAATCAGGCAGCAGATTACACACCGGACTGTTTTACAGTGGATTTAACAAAACCGGAGGTTGAGATTACAGATATCAAAGATAAATCGGCCAATAACGATGTAGTTGCGCCGGGAGTGAAGGCTACAGATGCAAACTACGATGCCGGGAATGTAACAATCACCGTAACAGGAGCTAATAACGGCAAGGTAGATATTGGAAAGGTTGTCAGTGCCGTTGAAAACGGACAGAGTATTAAAATGAACGATTTTGCAAGAGAAGAAAAGATGGATGACCTCTATACACTCACTGCGAAATCTGTGGATAAGGCGGGAAATGAAACCGAAAAATCAGTGCTGTTCTCTGTCAACCGCTACGGCTCTGTTTATGTCTTAGATGATGCGACCCGGGAAGACAAAGGCGGCTGGCTCAGCACAAAAAATCACACTTACATTAGGAAAGAACAGGAACTTGGTGTAATGGAATACAATATAGACACCATTGAGTCCGGCAAGATTACCGTTGATAGGGACGGGAAACTGACAATTTTGAAGGAAAATCAGGATTATACCGTAAAAAGTACCGGAAGCGATACACAATGGAAAGAAAACCATTATATCCTTTCAGCAGCCAATTTTTCACAGGAAGGTAATTACAACGTTATCTTCAATACCCGTGACCGGGCCAACAATACTATGAACAATACCAGTGTGAAGAAGAGCAATAAAAATCTTCCAATCGAATTTACGGTAGATAAGACGGCACCTACGGTTGTGGTATCCGGCGTGGAAGATGGCGGGCAGTACCGCCAGGCAGAGAAGCATATGACAGCAGATGTCAAAGATAATCTGGCTCTTGCCAGAGTTAATGTCTGCATTGACGGCGAGAGAACTGTATATAGCGCAGATGAATTAAGAGAGGTAAACGGTATTATCAAAACCACTGTTCCCAGCGCAAACAGCTGGCAGGAGATTGAAATTACCTCGGAAGACGAAGCGGGCAACCAGCTGGGAGAAACCAAAGAAAAGGACAAGGCACAGTCGGTAGTTATGAAAATTTTGGTGACTCCAAACCTGCTGATTCAGTATTATATGAACAAACCGCTGTTCTACGGTTCTATTGCAACTGTAGTAATGATAGCAGGTGTCATTGGATTTCTTGCAAGGAGAAAGAAAAAAGAGACCGCATGAAGCAGTCTCCTTATCTTCTCATTTATTTGGACGATACATCTTTACCATTTCTTCAAAATCCTTCACAAAATCCTTGACGGCCTCTTCGCTGGTGGCCCAGGAAGTGCAGAAGCGCAGGCAGGTGTGTGACTTATCCGGTTTGCACTGGAAGGTCGTCAGATATTTTTTGCTGATTTGTTCTGCCAGTTCGTCAGGGAAGACAGGAAAAATCTGGTTTGTAGGCGCTTCGCACAGAAGAGGAATCCCCGCTTTTTCAAAAGCGGCTTTTATTGGATGCATTTGCGCAATGCTTCTCTGTCCAAGGCGGATATAAAGACTGTCTTTGAATAATTCCTCAAACTGTACGCCAATCATCCAGCCCTTTGCAAGAATGGCGCCGTGCTGTTTCATATTAAACCGGAAATGTTCTTTAAAATCTTCGTTTACCAATACAAGAGCTTCTCCGAACATGGCTCCGACTTTTGTCCCGCCTATATAGAAGGCATCGCAGAGTTTGGGCATGTCAGGGAAAGTCAGATGAGTGATTTCTTCTGCAGCCAGGGCCGCAGCAAGACGTGCGCCGTCAATATAGAAATAAAGCTGATGGCGTTTGCAGAAAGCGTATAATTCTTCCAGTTCGTCTTTGGTATACACAGTCCCTACTTCGGTGGGGTTGGACACATAAACCAGACGCGGTTCTACCCAGTGCTCGTTTTCATGTAAATCCAGAACCGGACGGATTAAATCAGGGGTCAGCTTTCCGTCTTTTGTGAGAACGGGATAAACCTTATGTCCTGTTGCCTCGATGGCGCCTGTCTCATGGGTATTGATGTGACCGGTTTCTGCACTGATAACGGCTTCATAAGGGCGCAGAATGTGGGAAATAAAGGTCAGGTTAGTCAAAGTTCCTCCGGCAATAAAGTGAATATCGGTGCTGTAATCTTCCAACGCTTCCTGAATTAGGTCACGGGCAGCATCGGAGTGTGCGTCCAGACCGTAGGAATGGTTCTGGTGATAATTAATCGTCTCTAAGGCCCGGAGAATATTTGGGTGTGCGCCTTCACTGTAATCATTCTGAAAACTATACATAATAAAATCCTCTCTTCCTGCGTGAAACTTTATCCTTATTCTAACACAGAAAATCACTTATGGACAGAAAAAGTACAGTCGGAAAGATACTTTTTCGCACTTACCTGAAACTGCTTCTTGTAAGCCCGGGCAAAAGTAGAGTAGTTTTGAAATCCGCTGGCATAGCAGGCGTCTGTGACCGAGATGCCGCTGCGAATCAGAGAGCGGGCATAAAGCAGCCGTTTGGTGCTGATATAATTTCCTATGGTGTACCCCGTAGAGGCTTTAAACAAATGCATGAGATGATAGCGGCTGATAAAGAAACGGGAAGCAAGGTCATCAATGGATAAAGGAGAGGCCAGATGGCTGTTAATATAATCCAGAATCCATGTGATTTTTTCATTTTTGCAGGTGTTTTCAGGATAAATGCTACAGTGATTCAGGGAGGCTCTGTTCAGCAGAATCAGAAGCTCTGCAGCCAGATATTCTCTGCGGAGTTGTCCGGCGAATAGAGGGGGAGCCGCCAGTTCCTCTTCCAGTCGGGCGCACACAGAGGTCAGGTCATTTTGCCAGGCGGGAAGAATCCGCATGACGTTTGCGGGATGTCCGTTTACCTGATGAAAACAGCGGTTTAAGTCCGCCTCCCCTTTGCCGGCAGAGGTGAGAAATTCCGGCGAAAGGTATAAAATAATGCGTTCATAAATCTGTGCGCTGTTCAGCACGGGCTTATGAATTTCCCCTGCGGGTATCAGCACTACATCACCAGGAAGCAGCCGGAACATCCGGCCTTCAATGTGGTAGGTTACATCTCCCCGAAGAAAGAAAAGTACCTTGTGAAAATCGTGATAATGGTATTGAAACTCCTGCATTTTTCGGGTATGCAGATGGAAATATTGAAAATTTTCTTTGAGATAACCGGATTTTTCATAAGTATCCATAAATTCCTCCTGTGAAACAGCACTATTTGCAATGTTTATAACACTATACGGATATTATAACACAAAAGTGTCTGATACACTAAAATTATATAGAGAAGATATACTAATAGAAGGAGAAGGTATCCGGAGGTAACTATGGAATTTTATAAATATCACAGTTTGGGGAATGATTATCTGGTTTTTGACTGCCAGAAAAATAAAGAAACGTTGAATCAGGAAAAAATATCCAAAATCTGTAATCGAAATTTTGGTATTGGTGCAGATGGAATTGTTGCGGGCCCATATATGGATGGAGAAAAGATGTATGTGAAGGTTTACAATGCAGATGGTTCAGAGGCAGAGCAGGGCGGCAATGCCATCCGTATTTTTGCCCATTATCTAAAAGTGACCGGTGCTATGCAGAAAGAACGTTTTTTGTTATATACAAAAAGCGGTGAAGTGGAACTTCGCTATCTGAACAGGGAAGGAAACCGAATTCAGATGAGTATGGGACAGCTTTCCTTCAGCAGCCGCAGACTGGGGCTTACCGGACCGGAAAGGGAGGCTGTGCATGAATACTTTAACTTTGGTGGGGAAGAATATGACTGCACCTGTGTATCCATTGGCAACCCCCACTGTGTTATGATTACGGACGAAATTTCCAGAGAAAAGGTGTGCCGTATAGGGAAGTATTCCGAAGGTGCGGATTATTTTCCGGAGAGAACAAACACCCAGATTGTCAAAATTTTGGATAAAAATAACATTCAGATAGAAATTTTTGAACGCGGCGTAGGTTATACACTTTCTTCCGCTACCTGCAGCTGTGCGGCTGCAGGCGCAGCATTGAAGCTGGGGCTTATCAGTTCGGATGTTATGGTGCACACACCGGGAGGAAAACTCTGGACCCAGATTGATGAGAACTGGAATGTGAAAATGATAGGAAGTGTGAAAAGAGTCTGCAAAATAGAACTTTTTGAAGATTTCTTTACCATGTAAAAACATGGAAAGAATAAAGGGAACTTTGCGGAATTTATTTGCTATTTTTGCTAGACCTGTGTTATACTAACCACCGAGAGGTTTTATATTAATCGGTATCAAGGGGCGGAAACGGATTTTCGTCCCCTTTTGCAATGTTTTATCTATAAAAACAGAAGGGAGAAATGGAACATGACAAAAATTGATATTTTTTCCGGTTTTCTCGGAGCAGGAAAAACAACTTTAATTAAAAAACTGCTCAGCGAGGCATACAAAGGCGAACAGGTCGTGTTGATTGAAAATGAATTTGGAGAAATCGGTATTGACGGCGGTTTCTTAAAAGAAGCGGGAATTGAAATCCGTGAGATGAATTCCGGCTGTATCTGCTGTTCTCTGGTAGGAGATTTCGGGGTGGCTTTGAAAGAAGTGATTCAGAAATACAGCCCGGACAGAATCATTATTGAACCTTCCGGTGTAGGAAAACTTTCGGATGTTATCAAAGCCGTTCAGAAGGTAGAAAATGAAGTTGACATAAAATTAAACAGCTTTACAACCGTTGTAGATGTGACAAAGTGCAAAATGTACATGAAGAATTTCGGCGAGTTCTTCAGCAATCAGATTGAATATGCGGGTACTGTAATTTTAAGCCGTACCGATACATCAAAAGCTACAGATGACAAGGTAAAGACAGCCGTAGAAATGATTCGTTCTCTGAATCAGACTGCAGCGGTTATCACTACTCCAATCCAACAGCTTTCCGGTACAAAGATTCTGGACACCATGGAAAACAACCGCTCTCTGGAGAAAGAGTTGCTGGAAGAGGAAGTTTGCCCGGTTTGCGGCGGTCATCATGAACACCACCATGACCATGAAGAATGTGAATGTGGACATGACCATGCTCACCATGACCATGCTCACCATGAGCATGAGCATCACCACACCCACGGAGAATGCGGCTGTGGTCATAACCATGACCATGACTACCATGAGCATGCTCACGCCCATGAAGAGTGTGGCTGCGGCCATGACCACCATCATGACCATCACCACGGACATCATCATGCGGATGAGGTCTTCACAAGCTGGGGCAGAGAAACAGTAAAAGCCTTTAGCCGTGAAGAAATCGAAAAAATTCTGGATACACTTTCTAATGATGCTTCCTATGGTATGATTTTAAGAGCCAAAGGTATGGTTGCCGGACAGGACGGCGCCTGGATTTACTTCGATATGGTACCGGGAGAAGCAGATATCCGTACAGGTTCCCCGGATTACACAGGCAGACTTTGTGTGATTGGTTCTAAAATTGATGAAGCCAAGCTGGCCGAATTATTCGGAATCTGATATTTAGAAGACAGTAACAACAGAAAGGACAGGAAAATGGAAGACGAAATCAGAGTTCCCATATATTTTATGGCAGGGTTCCTGGAAAGCGGCAAATCCACATTTCTGGATTTTACCATAGCGCAGGACTATTTCCAGATAGACGGCCCAACCCTTCTGATACTCTGCGAAGAGGGAGAAGTGGAATTTGATGAGAAGCAGCTGAAAAAAAGCAGAACTTCTGTGGAAGTGCTGAACAGTCTGGAAGAGCTGACCCCGGAAAGGCTGGTGGCCTACGATGCCTTTTACAGCCCGGAACGTGTCATCATTGAGTACAACGGTATGTGGCAGGTCAGCAAATTTGAAGAAATGCAGCTTCCAAAAGACTGGGGTATTGTACAGCACATCGTTACAGTAGATGCCAGTACATTCCAGGTATATATGAATAACATGAAATCTCTTTTCGTGGAAATGGTGCGGAATGCAGACATGGTATTGTTTAATCGCGCCTCCATGGACATGCCGCTGGCTTCCTTCAGAAGAAGCGTGAAAGTGGTAAACCAGGGTGCAGAGATTATTTTTGAAGATGAGGAAGGCGAAATCGAAGACATTTTTGCAGAAAAAATGCCCTTTGACGTGGACGCAGACGTTATCGAAATTATGGATGAGGATTACGGTATCTGGTTTGTTGACGCCATGGATCACCCGGAAACTTACGAAGGAAAAACCGTATCCTTTACCGCAATGGTACTGAAATCCAGAGAATTTGCAAAAGATGTGTTTGTGCCGGGAAGAATGGCCATGACCTGCTGTGCCGATGACACCAGTTTTATCGGTTATGTGTGTAAAAGCCCGGAGGCCAGACATCTGAAAACAGGAAAATGGGTAAAGGTTACAGCCGTTGTGGACTACGAATACGTAGAATCTTATCACAAAGAAGGACCTGTTTTGACCGCCTTGTCTGTGGAACCGGTAGAACCTCTGAAACAGGAACTGGTATATTTTAACTAAGGAGTCTCATATGTTTTTAATAGCAGGGCTTGGGAACCCAGGCAGACAGTACGAAAAAACCCGTCACAACATGGGGTTTGACACCATAGACGAACTTGTAGAGCGTCACAATATTCCGGAAAGCGGCATTGCTCATAAAGGTATGTACGGAAAGGGAAGAATTGCGGGAGAAAAGGTTCTTGCAGTCAAACCCCTGACCTACATGAATTTAAGCGGGGATTCCATTGCGGAATTTGTGAATTATTATAAACTGGACCCGGAGACGGAACTCATTGTCATTTACGATGACATTGATTTAGAGCCGGGGCAGATTCGCATTCGTAAAAAAGGCAGCGCAGGCGGACATAATGGAATCAAAAGTATGATTGCCCGGCTGGGCACACAGAATTTCTACCGTGTAAAGGTAGGCGTAGGCGCCAAGCCCAAGGGTTGGGATTTGGCAGACCATGTGCTGGGCAGATTCTCTGAAAAGGACAGAGAAGTGGTAGATGCGGCGATAAAAGAAGCTGCCGATGCCGTGGAAATGATTCTGGAACAGGGGATAGAAGCGGCCATGAATCATTATAACGGCGCAGGAAAAAAGAAAAAGACACAGGAGTAAGCAAATGCAAGTATTCATGCAGCCCTTGGAAAAACTCAGCGAATACGGGGAACTGAAAGCGCGGATTCCCCAACATAAAGGTATCCTCCAGCTTTCGGGCTGCGTGGAATCCCAGAAAGCCCATATGATATATGGGCTTTTAGAAGGTTTAAGAAAAGATGGCAGGCCGTGCGCGAAGAACTGTCTTATCGTCGCTGAGAATGATTTAAAGGCAAAAGAATTATATGAGGATTACCGTCTCTATGACAGGGACGTATATTTGTATCCGGCAAAAGATTTGATTTTCTTTCAGGCAGATATTCACGGCAATCTGCTGACCAGAGAGCGGATGAAGGTTTTGGCGGCTCTTTTGCAAAAAAAAGGAGTGACGGTTATTACCAGCATGGGCGGCTGTATGGATTATCTGCTGCCGCTTTCCGTCCTGGAGGAACACACGCTGCACTTTGGCGCTGACAGCCCTCTGGATATGGAAAATCTGAAGAAAAAGCTGCTTGGTATGGGGTATGAGCGCTGCGCCCAGGCAGAGGCCCCCGGACAATTTTGTTTTCGGGGAGGAATCATTGATATTTTTCCGCTTACAGAGGATAATCCCGTGCGTATTGAACTGTGGGGAGACGAGATTGACTCTATTCGTAGTTTTGACGCAGAAAGTCAGCGTTCCATAGAGAATCTGGAGGAAATTACGATTTATCCCGCTTCAGAAATTGTATTAAGTCCCCAGGTGCTGAAAGAGGGACTGGAGCGGATTGAAAAAGAGAAAACCGCCGCAGTGAAAAAGTTTCGAGATGCCTTTTTAACAGAAGAGGGAGCCAGACTGAAACAGAGCGTGGACGAGGCTGTGGACTGTCTGAAGGAATTTGAAGATTTTTCTGTGGCAGAGCATTTTTTGCGGTATTTTTATAAAGATGCGGTGACATTTACTGACTATTTTACAACAGAGGAAACGCTGGTAATTCTGGACGAAACCAATCGTCTGGCTGAGCAGGGAAACGCTGTGGAAACGGAATTTCGGGAGAGCATGGAGCACAGGCTGGAAAAGGGCTATCTATTGTCCGGACAGGCGGATTTGCTCATTAGCTGTAAAGAGACCATTCATAAGCTGAACAAGAAAAACGGTGTGTCTCTCTGTACCATTGAGCAAAAAAAGGGAGAATGGGATATTCAGGAGCAGTTTCATATTTCCGCCCAGTCGGTAAGCCCCTATAATAACAGTTTTGAACTTCTGGTAAAGGACTTGAAACAATTTGGGGAAAACGGCTATCAGGTTCTGCTGCTTTCCGGTTCCCGTACCAGAGCGGCTCGTCTGGCAGAAGACTTGCGGGAACAGGGATTAAACAGCTTCTTTACAGAGGATATGAACCGGGTCATTGCCCCCGGAGAGATTATGACAGCTTTTGGACGTATGCGCCGAGGCTTTGAATACCCCCTTGTAAAATTTGTTATGATTACAGAGTCCGATATTTTCGGTCAGGCAAAGAAAAAGCGGCGGAAAAAGACGGAGTACAGCGGTAAAAAAATTCAGAACTTTGCAGAACTGAGCATTGGCGACTATGTGGTGCACGAAAATCACGGACTTGGGGTCTATAAGGGCATTGAAAAGATTACCGTAGACCGGGTAACCAAGGATTATATTAAAATCGAGTATGCCGGCGATACGACTTTGTATATTCTTCCCAACCAGCTGGACGTGCTGCAGAAATATGCCGGAGCAGACGCAAAAGTACCCAAGCTCAACCGTCTGGGAGGACAGGAGTGGAAGAAAACCAAGACCAAGGTCCGGGGTGCGGTGAAAAATATTGCCAAAGATTTGGTGAAACTGTATGCAGCCCGACAGGCCCAGACAGGATTTCAGTATGAACCGGATACCGTCTGGCAGCGGGAATTTGAAGAAATGTTTCCCTATGAAGAAACCGAAGACCAGCTGCTGGCCATTGAAGCTGCAAAAAAAGATATGGAAAGTCCAAAGATTATGGACCGTCTAATCTGCGGAGACGTGGGATACGGAAAAACGGAAGTGGCCATCCGTATTGCCTTCAAAGCAGTTCAGGAGGGCAAGCAGGTAGTCTATCTGGTACCCACCACCATTCTGGCTCAGCAGCATTACAATACCTTTGTTCAGAGAATGAAGGATTTTCCTGTGCGTGTGGATTTGCTTTGCCGGTTTAAAACTCCGGCCCAGCAAAAGAAAACCATTACAGATTTGCAGAAAGGTCTGGTGGATATTCTGATTGGAACCCATAGGGTGCTTTCCAAGGATATTAAATTCAAAGATTTAGGACTTTTAATCATTGACGAGGAACAGCGTTTCGGTGTCACCCACAAAGAAAAAATCAAGAAAATGAAAGAAAATGTGGACGTGCTCACCCTGACGGCAACGCCCATTCCCAGGACGCTGCATATGAGTCTTATTGGAATCCGGGACATGAGTGTGTTGGAAGAGGCTCCCATGGACCGTATGCCAATCCAGACTTTTGTCATGGAGTATAATGAGGAAATGGTGCGGGAGGCTATCAGCAGGGAAATGGCCAGAGGCGGTCAGGTGTATTATGTATACAACCGCGTCAATGACATTGACGAAGTGACAAACCGGGTGGCAAAGCTGGTACCGGAAGCCAATGTGGCTTTTGCCCACGGGCAGATGCATGAGCATCAGCTGGAAAAAATCATGTATGGATTTATCAACGGAGAGATTGACGTTCTGGTTTCCACCACTATTATCGAAACAGGTCTGGATATTTCCAATGCCAACACCATGATTATTCACGACGCGGATCAGATGGGGCTTTCCCAGCTTTATCAGCTGCGGGGGCGTGTGGGGCGTTCCAACAAGACGGCTTATGCCTTTTTGATGTATCGGAAGAATAAAATGCTCAAAGAAGTAGCAGAGAAGCGCCTTCATGCTATCCGGGAATTTACAGATTTGGGCAGCGGCTTTAAAATTGCCATGCGGGATCTGGAAATCCGCGGCGCCGGAAACCTTCTGGGAGCAGAGCAGCATGGACATATGCAGGCTGTGGGATATGACTTGTACTGCAAAATGCTGGAAGAAGCAGTGCGGGAAGAGAAAGGCCTGAAAAAGCAGGAAGACTTTGAAACTGCCATTGACCTGGAATTAAATGCTTACATTCCCCCTTCTTATATTCCAAATGAATATCAGAAGCTGGATATTTACAAGCGGATTGCGGGGATTGAATCTGAGGAAGAGTACGAGGATATGCTGGAAGAACTCATGGACCGTTTTGGAGAGCCGCCCAAAGCAGTGCAGAATCTGCTTTCCATTGCAAGCCTGAAAGCGTTGGCTCATAGGGTTTACATTAAGGAAATCAAGCAGACCGGAAAAGAAGTAAAGATTTCCATGTTTGAGAGGGCCAAAATCAATCCGGCAGGATTCCCGCCTATTCTGGAAAAATACAAGAATAACCTCAAGATGAAACTGGAGGAAACGCCATATTTTCTGGTTTCTTTAAAAGGACGCAGACCCAAGGAAACGCTGGATGTGCTGGAACTTTTGGGCAGTATTTTAAAAGATTTCCAATCCGTGGCAGAGGAAACAGAGTAAATTCACATTGTTCCGTGAAAATTCCCTTGCTCCCTACGAAAAAAGCGTCTATAATGGAAAAAGATATTGCACACAGGGAGGAACATATGAATAGATTTTCAAAAAGAGTTGCATGTGCAGTTCTGGCGGGCGCTATGAGTATGACAGCGCTTGCAGGCTGCGGCAGTGATAAAATAGATGGAACAAAACCGCTGATTACCGGAGGAGAGGACACTGTAACCATAGGAACTGCGAACCTGATGCTTCGTATGAATCAGGCGCAGATGATATCCTACTATGCTATGATGGGCGGAAGTACAACAGGAATGTGGGAGCAGGATGCAGGCGATGGAAAGACATATGCAGATACCACAAAGGAAAGTGTGGTAGACCAGTTAGAGAGTATGATTCTTTTGAAGCAGCATGCAAAAGACTATAATGTGACTGTTTCCGAAGAGGAGCAGGAAGAAATCGAAACAGCGGCAAAGGCTTTTACAGAAGCCAATGATAAGGCAACGTTGGAAAAACTGGCAGTTACACAGTCTGATGTGGAAACACTTCTGGAACTGTATACTTACCAGAACCGTATGTATGAGCCAATGACGGCAGATGTGGATACGAATGTGGAAGATTCCGAGGCTGCACAGAGCAAAATTACCTACTGTAAAGTGGATATCAGTGATACCCTGAATGAGGATGGAACCACTACCCCTATTACCGATGAGGAAAAACAGGCGAAGAAAGCCCAGGCCCAGGCTGTTCTTGATAAGGTCAAAGCCTCCGGGGATGTGGCTTCTGCGGATATGGATGCACTGGCTAAAGAGGTGGATGAAAACCTCAGCGCTGTGGATACTACTTTCGGTGAGGATGACAGTCTTTTGGATGATAAGGTGAAAGAGGCTGCAAAGACCCTGACAGACGGCACTCTTTATGGAGAAGTGGTAGAAGGCGAGAGCGGTTATTATGTGGTAAGGATGGACAGTGTTTTGGATCGTGAAGCTACAGACCAGGAAAAAGAGAGTATTGTAAACCAGCGGAAACAGGAAACTTATAGTGACTTACTGGAAGACTGGAAAAAAGAGACCAAGTTCACTGTGGATAAGAAAGAGTGGAAAAAAGTAAAGCTCACAGACAATGATCAGTATACTATTAAGCAGCCTGAGACAACCGACAGCACAAATGAGGACGGAGAAACAAATACAGAGGCAGCAGAGTAGCATAAACGGTTGTCTGATGCAGAGGACTTATAGGAAAAGGGAAGCTGTTGTACACAGAAATGTGTATAACGGCTTCTTTTGCAGTTACTGTCATGAAAAAATAAAATTGAATATACAATTCTGAAAAATATAATTAATTTACAGCTTAAATAAAATGCATTAGTAAATAATAAAAAAATAAAACTTTTTACAAAAAATATATTGACAAATACAGGCGAGTGGTGTATTATAAAATCAACAAAAAACAAAACACCTTACAAACACTACTTCATATCCAATTTAAAATTTGAAACGAGAAATCAATTTTAAAGTTGGCTACAAGGTACAAAAGAAGAATCATTATTCAAAAAACTTTAGGTGTACGGAGAATACAAAATAAGTGATAAAAATAATGAAAAAGTACCAAGGACAAAAGTAATGGAAAGGTGAAAGGGTTTTTGAATACGGTAAGGAGGTTCAGTCCAATGGGATGTGAAGAATCTAATTATCAATATGAGAGTGGTAAGGCATAACTCCCCTAAGAAAGACCTGAAAAGATGATAAAAAGAAAAAATCCTTACATATCTGTATATAGATAAAGGAAAAGGTTTCAGGTAAATATCAAAGGTGTCCTCATATTGAATGTTTACCACAAAAATAATAAGAAGGTTTTAAAATATATGTAAAGAAATATATTTTAAAAGAGAAAAGTATTTATACATCATTTAAAAGTATAGCGAAAAAGTAGTATAATGAGTTGTATTCGTTGAAATAAACCTGTTGTATTCCGTGAATCTGAAAAGATACGTTATATTCAAAAGAAATGTATAAAGAAAATCTTTGAAAACAAATAGCCCGAACTATTTGTTCAGAAACTTTTTATTATCCGCATAGATAGATTGATAGAAAACTTTCAGTAAATTCATATAGAATTTATAGACAGGGGAAAGGGAAAAACGTAAATTCTTAACTTGTAAATGTCAATTTAGAAGTTTGGAGAGAAAGGAATAAAAAATTGAATAACGCAGAACATTAGAACAACCGTTATATCTGAAAAGATGAAGATATAGCGGTTGTTCGATTTCTGTGGTAAAATAGAAAGAAAAAACAAAATTACGGGGTTATGATGAATACTATAAAAATAGAAGAAAATATATTATATGAAGATAAAGATGTGGTTGTATGCTGTAAACCGGCCGGTTTTCCGGTACAGACCAGAAAGCCGGGCTGCATGGATATGGAGAGCGCTTTAAGAAATTATCTTGCAGGCAAAGGGCAGGGAACCTATCTGGCGGTTATCCACCGTCTGGACCAGCCGGTACAGGGAATCCTTGTATTTGCAAAAAATAAAGGAAGCGCAGCAGACCTCAGTCAGCAGATACAGCAGGGGAAAATGGAGAAGAAATATCTGGCTTATGTGCAGGGAAAGCCGGAAGAAAAAAAAGGTCGTCTGGTAAATGAAATGGAAAAAGACTCCAGAACAAATACCTCCAGAGTTGTGGAAAAGAAAACTTCGTCCAGCAAAAGGGCGGAACTGGATTATTGCGTTTTAAAGGAAACGGAAGAGGGAAGCCTTGTGGAAATTCATCTTCACACAGGGCGGCATCATCAGATTCGTGTACAGATGGCTTACGCAGGAATGCCTCTGTTTGGAGATACGAAATATAACCTTGAAGAAAAGGAAAAGGACCAGTGGCAGCAGATTGCGCTGTGCGCGTATAAGCTTTCTTTTTTTCATCCGGCAACAAAGAAAAAAATGGAATTTCAGGTAACACCGGTTGGAAATTTTCCTATAGTATAGGAAGGTTCTGTTTTCTCATACTATTCATAACAGGATAAATGAAAGTATGGGGGAACCGAAGATGAACCGGAAAAAATTTTTAATGACAGTGGGAGTAATTGCGGGCGTATTTCTGGGAATGAAATATGTTTTTCCTGTTATGCTCCCCTTTTTTTGTGGCTTTCTTCTGGCTGAGATAATACATCCGGTGGCTTATGGTATGGCAAAAACTAAATTTGGAAAAACTCTGCATTTGACAGAAAGCGGCATTGGCGGAGTGTTGATTTTGTTGGCTGTATGTACGGGAGTATGGGGACTTTTGGCAGGGGCGGATTATCTTACCGGGAAAATCGGGGACTGTCTGCGGTATTATCCCGTGATAAAAAATTACGCAGAGGATTTGCTGGAGCAGTGCTGCAAAGGTGTGGAACACATGACGGGGATTTCAGCAGAGAAAAGCAGCGCGTATCTTTGCGGACAAATAGAAAATATAGGGAATTATTTTCTGCGGGACGGAAAAGGAATGGACACGGCCATGGAATCTGTCCGCTGCTGTGTGATAATCGTCGGGATGTTGATGGTGGCTGTTGTGTCCTCAATTTTATTCCTTCAGGAACGGGAGAAAATCAGGGGGTTCTTGGAAAAACAGGACTTTTTCAGGAACATGAAGCGCCTGGCGCAGGAAGTATTTCGGGGAGTAGGGCAGTATCTGCACGCGCAGTTGAAGATTATGGCTGTTATCTGTCTGTTATGTATCGGTGGTCTTTGGATTTTAAAAGTCAGACACTTTTTGGGTTATGGACTGGTCTTGGGGATTCTCGATGCATTTCCGGTTTTGGGGACGGGATTATTTCTGGTTCCGGCGGGGATTTTTCAGATGCTTCTGGGGGACAGTTTCCAGGGGGTAGGATTTCTGGTTTTATATGGGGTGACAGCGGTGGTAAGACAGATTCTGGAACCCAGGCTCATTGGGAATCATATGGGAGTTTCGCCCCTGCTGGTACTGCTGTCCGTATATTTGGGGATTTTTTTGTACGGTGGTTTCGGTTTTCTTCTGGGACCTCTGTCTGCGCTTCTTATCTACGGAATTTCAAAAAATTTTATAAACAAAAAGCAATAGCTATGGACTAATAATGGCTTTCGTGTATAATGGAAACGTAGTTTTTAAATCCAAAGATAAATTGTTGTAAAAGGCGGGTAAAGTCATGAAAAAAGTAGTGGTAATGTTTTTATGTGCCATGCTGACTATGGGAAGCATCAGTGCATGCGGCAAATCTGAATCCGATAAAAATGGGAAAAATACCGTTCAGGCACAGACGGAGGATAAGACGACAGAAGAAAATAAGACAGAAGATAAAGCAGAAGACAGCGATACAGAGGCAAAAGAAGAAGCGGATAAGAATTCGGAAAGCAGTGAAATGGAAAACCCGACAGAGGAAGAAGGCCAGGATGCTGCAGGCGAAGAGAGTGATATGGCAGAAGATATGACAATGAAAGTGCTGAAAGAAAGCGCCGGGACCATAGACTATACGGCTCTGGAAGAATTAAATCCCGAACCGGGAAGTCATATTGCAGTCGTGGTAAAAAATACCAAATCCAATTTCTGGGCGACTGTGAAAAAGGGAATGACAGCTGCAGTCAAAGATTTGAATGAAAAAATGGGATACAAAGGAGATGATAAGGTTAAACTATCCTTTGAAGGACCTGCAGATGAGCTGGATGTGGAAAGCCAGATTAATACCATTGACGCAGTTCTGGCGGAAAATCCTACGGTTTTATGTCTGTCAGCCATAGATATGGAATCCTGCGGCGCACAGCTGGAAGAGGCTATGGGAAATGAAATCCCCGTGGTGATTTTGGACTCAGGTGTGGAAAGTGAACTGGTAAATACAGTGTGCGCTACAGATAATTACGCGGCAGGGGCAGAAGCAGCCAAAAAGATGGCGGAAGCTATTGGAAATAAAGGGCAGGTAGCGATTATGGCTCATGCAGAAACTTCCAAGAGCAGTCAGGATAGGGAAAAGGGATTTACAGAAGAAATTGCAAAGAACTATCCCGAGATTGAGATTGTGAATATTTCTCATGAAAACGAAGAAAACAGTATGTCGGAAATGGCAGAGGCTGTTCTGGTTTTGTATCCGGAAGTGAAGGGCTATTATTGTACAAATGAGTATGCAGCCAATGACGTTCTGGATGTCGTAGCAGCTTCCGGGAAAGAAATCACCGTGTTGGGATTTGATGCAGGTAAAAAGCAGGTGAATGCAGTGAAAAACGGAACAGAGCTTGGAACCTTTGTGCAGAACGCTTATGGAATGGGATATGCTACGATTATTTCCGGTATCCGGGCTGATATGGGGCTGCCAAATGATAAGTTTATCAATACGGGCTATCAGTGGATAGACAGTTCCAATGTGGATTCTAAAGAATACGCTAATTATTTATATGAATAAAGCGCTGATGTGAAAGTGAATAAAAGAAGTGAATTGCTAACAAGATAATTTGTTAAAACACACAAAAGACAAAAGGAGAGATTGTACAAAATCAACACAATCTCTCCTTTTGTCTTTTGGAAACAGGGATGAAACTTATAATATTGGCGATTGAGACGACAAAATTCGTTATTAAATTGACAAAATGCATAATTCATAGTAATATCAAACTATGTGAAGGTGGTGATACTGTGGTAGAAGAAACAATCAAAGAAATCCGGAAAACTGAACAGGAAGCGGAGGAGATTGCAGCTAATGCCAAAAGTCAGGGCGCGCAGATTCTCCAGCAGGCGAAACAGGAAACGGAGCGGGCGAAGGCCACTATGATTGAGAATGCGCAGGAGAAGGCGAAAGCAAATAGAGAAGCTGCGCAGGCTGCCGGAGAGAGAAGGCTTGCAGAAGCTTTGAGATCGGCGGAAAAGGAAATTGCAGAAATAAAAAGGACTGCAAAAGAAAAAGAAAAGCAGGCAGTACAGGCTGTTATTGAAAGTCTGATATAAGACTGCCAACAAAAACAGGAAATAAGGAGTGATGCGAATATGGCAGTATTGCAGATGCAAAAAGTCAGTATCTGCGCGCTGAAAAAGGACAGAAAAGCCATTTTGGAGAAAATTCAGTCCATGGGTGTTATGGAAATCTCCAGATTTGAAAGTGAAGAAGAAGGTTTTCAGACAGTAAATACTCAGGAAGATCGGAGCGCATTTGAGAAAAATGCAGCTTTGGCGGACACGGCGCTGAATATTCTTCAGGAGTATGTACCGGAAAAGGTATCCATGTTTGCCAGTCTGGAAGGCAAAGACCTGATAGAAAAGAGCAAATATCTTGAAACTGCCCATAGGGAAAAGGAAGTTCTGGATATGGCGGCGCAAGTGGTCAAACTGCATAAGCAGACGGCAGAGTGCAAAGCTAATGTGCAGAAGCTGGAAAATCAGATAGAGGCCCTGCGTCCGTGGATGAATCTGGATATTCCCGGAGATTTCCAGGGAACGGAAACTGCGGCAGTGCTCATTGGTTCGATGTCAGGAAGTTTGACACTGGAAGATATTTACAGTCTGATTTTAGAGCAGGCGCCGGAGGTGTCCGGAGTGGATATTTCTATTTTATCTTCGGAAAGAGATACGGTGTATCTTGCGGTGGTCTGCCTGAAAAAAGATGTGGAAAAAGTGGAAGAAATTCTTCGGCAGAGTGGATTTGCCAGGCCGTCTCAGAGTATGAGCAAGATTCCGGCCAGGGAAAAAGAAGACCTGCAGCAGCAAATTACAGTTTTGCAGCAGGAGATGGAAGAATGTGGCAATAAAATTGCTTCCTATGCTTCTGAACGGGAGAAATTCAAACTGATTTCAGATTATTTCCGGGCAAGAGCCGAGAAATATCAGATACTGGGACAACTTCCCCAGTCAAAGAAAACGTTTCTGGCAGAAGGTTATGTACCAGCAAAGGCAGTACCCGCGCTGGAAAAAGCATTAAATGCGGACTTTGATTTAAGCTTTGAGACAGAGGAAATCCCGGAAGAGGAAGAGATGCCGGTGCTTCTGGAAAACAATGGATTTTCAGAATCCGTGGAAGGTGTTCTGGAGTCCTATGGTCTTCCAAAAAAGGGAGAAATAGACCCCACAATGCTGATGTCCTTCTTCTATGTGTTTTTCTTTGGATTGATGCTGTCCGATGCAGCGTATGGGCTGGTGATGTTCCTGGGCTGTTTTGTGATACTGAAGAAGTTCCCGCGTATGGAACAGTCTTTGAAAAAATCCATTAAGATGTTTATGTACTGCGGGGTTTCTACTTTAATATGGGGTATCCTTTTTGGTGGATATTTTGGAGATGCCATAGATGTAGTGGCACGAACCTTTTTCCATGTGGAGGTTCCGGAAGGCGGTCTTGTAAAGGCGCTTTGGTTTGTTCCTTTAAATGAGCCCATGCGTATGCTGATGTATTCCATGGCATTTGGTCTGATTCATTTGTTTGTGGGACTGGGCATTAAGGGGTATATGCTTTTAAGAGACAAGAAAGTTCTGGACTTTTTCTGCGATGTGGTGTTGTGGTATGTATTCCTTATCGGATTACTGCTCCTGTTGCTGCCCAGTTCTATTTTTGCCTCTATTGCGCAGGTAGACCCCAGCATTTTCCCACCGTTTGTGGGAAGCGCAGGAAAGATTCTTGCTATTGCAGGTGCGTTGGGACTTCTGTTTATGTCAGGACGTTCCAGTAAGAACTTCGGGCTTCGTCTGGCCCTTGGTGCTTACGATATTTATAATGTAACAGGCTGGCTTAGCGATGTGCTTTCTTATTCCCGTCTTCTGGCGCTGGGACTGGCAACCGGTGTAATTGCTTCGGTTATTAACCAGATGGGCAGTATGATGGGAGACGGCGTTTTAGGTGTAGTTGTGTTCCTGGTAGTCTTTGTATTCGGACATACCTTTAACATGGCCATTAATATTTTAGGCGCCTACGTTCATACGAACCGTCTGCAGTTTGTTGAATTTTTCGGCAAATTTTATGAGGGTGGAGGAAAAGCCTTTCACCCGTTTAAGTTCAATACAAAGTATGTGGATATTAAGGAGGAAAAAAGTTTATGAGTCATTTAGGAATTGTTTATGCATTATTAGGTGCAGCATTGGCAGTATTTTTAGCAGGTGCGGGTTCTGCAATCGGAGTTGGTATTGCAGGTCAGGCTGCGTCAGGGGTTGTTTCAGAAGACCCAAGCAAGTTTGCAAAAGTATTGATTATGCAGCTTCTGCCGGGTACACAGGGTATTTATGGTCTTCTGGTTGGATTTATTACACTGTCTAAAATCGGACTTTTAGGCGGCGGAATGTTGGAATTAACACCACAGCAGGGGCTTCTGGTACTGGCAGCGTGTCTTCCTATCGGTATTGTTGGATTGATTTCCGGAAAATCTCAGGGCAAGACATCTGCAGCAGCCATCGGAATTGTTGCTAAGAAACCGGAACAGTTCGGTAAAGCTATGCTTTTCCCTGCAATGGTTGAGACTTATGCAATCCTGGCGCTTCTGATTTCCATTCTGGCTGTAACAAATCTTCAGTTTTAATTGAGTTTTTATTGCAGAAATCGTAAAGGAGAGCAGAAGAATGACTGGATTAGAAAAAATGAAAAGCCAGATTCTTGAAGAAGCAAAAGCCGCTGCCGGAGAAATCCTTGCAGATGCTGAAAAACAGGCAAATGCAGTGAAGGAAAAGGGAAAAGAAGAGGCAGAAGCTGCGTGCAGAGAAATCTCCCAAAAGTCAGAAGAAGAGGTGAAAGCGGTTGAGGAACGTGCTGTTTCTTCCTGTGATTTACAGAGAAGAAAAGCACTCCTTACAGCAAAACAGGAAATCATCAAAGAGGTGCTGGACAGTGCATATCAAACCTTGCTGAACGCAGATGATGAAACCTATTTTGCCCTTCTCAGAAAAATGCTGCATAAGTTTGTGCTGGCACAGGAAGGGGAAATTTGTTTTTCTGACACAGATTTAAAGAGACTGCCTCAGGGCTTTGAAGAAGAGATTCAGGCGATAGCAAGAGAGAAAGGCGGCGTACTGACACTTTCAAAGGAAAGCAGAAAGGTATGCGGCGGATTTGTTCTTATATATGGAGGAATTGAAGAAAACTGTACCTTTGAGGCTATGTTCAGTTCCAAAAGAGACGAACTTTCTGACAAAGTTCACCGTTTATTATTTTTAGAAGCATAACCGCAAAAAGGAGGAATGGACTTGTCTAGTACGAAATATACCTATGCGGTTGCGCGAATCCGGGCGTTGGAAATAGCGTTGTTTGACGCTTCAGTGATTGAACAGCTTCTGGCCTGCAGTACAGAGCAGCAATGTATTCAGCTTTTGCAGGAAAAGGGCTGGGGAGACGCAGATACGCCTGCAAAGGCAGAGGCAATTTTAGACCGTGAGCAGGAAAAGGCGTGGGAGACTATTCGGGATTTGCATGTGGATATGTCTGTGTTTGACGTTTTTTCCTATCCCAATCTGTTTCACAACTTAAAGGCAGCCGTTAAAGAAGCCTGCACTTCCCAGAATGGAAGGAACCGGAAAATTTACTATGAGGATACCAATATTTCACCGGATGAAATGCTGGATATTATCCGCAGCAAAGAATTTTCCAGACTTCCTGAATATATGGCGAGCGCGGCAAAGGAAGCTTATGAAACCCTTCTTCATACAGGAGACGGGCAGTTGTGTGATGTGATTGTGGATAAGGCGGCTCTTGAGGCTGTGTACCATGCAGGAGAGCGGGCTACAGACAGCATTATCCGGGATTATGCGGAATCTATGGTAGCCATTGCGGATATTAAGATTGCTGTGCGTTCACAGAAAACCGCAAAGACAATAGAATTTATGAAACGTGCAATGGCACCGTGCAAGTCGCTGAATGTGGAACGTCTGGCAAAGGCGGCATGCAGCAGCATGGAAGCTATTGTGGACTATCTGGCAGGAACTGTTTATGCAGAAGGTGCAGCAGCTATTGCAGAATCATCTTCCGCATTTGAGAGATGGTGCGACAACCGTATGATGCGCACTATGCAGCCCCAGAAATATGAATCCTTTTCCGTAGGACCGCTGGTAGCGTACCTGCTGGCAAGGGAGAATGAAATAAAAACCGTGCGGATTATTCTTTCCGGAAAACAGAATGGTTTTTCCGAGGAGGCTATCCGGGAAAGGGTAAGGGAAATGTATGTATAAGATTGCAGTGGTAGGTGATTACGACAGTATTTACGGATTTGCCGCACTGGGTCTTGAAATTTTCCCGGTGGCAAACCGCAGGGAAACAGAAGAAAGATTAGCAGCTCTGGCCGACAGCGGATATGGAATTGTCTATATCACGGAAGCTGCGGCAGCCGAGTGCGGACAGATAATAGAGAAATTTCAGGAAAGACTGTTGCCCGCTGTTATCCGGATTCCCGGTGTATTCGGAAATACAGGCGACGGAGTGCAGGGAGTGAAAGACTCTGTAGAACAGGCAGTCGGTTCTGATATTCTGTTCAGTAATAATTAGAAAGCAGGTGATACGTGACCATGAGCAAGGGTACGATTAAAAAAGTAGCAGGACCGCTGGTTATTGCAGAAGGCATGCGTGACGCGAATATGTTCGACGTGGTTCGTGTAAGTAATCAGCGTCTGATTGGTGAAATCATAGAAATGCATGGAGATGAGGCATCTGTTCAGGTATACGAGGAAACTTCGGGACTTGGACCCGGAGAACCGGTAGAATCCATAGGGGAGCCTCTTTCCGTAGAACTTGGACCAGGTCTGATTACCAGTATTTATGACGGTATTCAGAGACCTCTGGATGATATTATGAAGGTTTCCGGCACCAATTTAAAGAGAGGTGTGGAAGTTCCTTCTCTGAAAAGAAATTTGAAATGGGACTTTGTTCCTGCGGTAAAACCAGGTGATGCGGTGGAAGCCGGCGACATTATCGGTACGGTACAGGAGACTATCGTAGTCAATCATAAAATCATGGTTCCTTATGGCGTCAAAGGTACTGTCAAAGAGATTAAAGCAGGAGAATTTACCGTAGACGAAGTGGTGGCTGTGATTGCAGGAGAAAATGGTGACAGAGAACTTACCATGGCGCAGAAATGGCCGGTTCGTAAAGGCCGTCCCTATCTGAAAAAACTTCCGCCGGAAATGCCTCTGGTAACGGGACAGCGTGTTGTTGATACTTTCTTCCCTATTGCCAAAGGTGGTGTGGCAGCCGTTCCGGGACCATTCGGAAGCGGAAAAACCGTTATTCAGCACCAGCTGGCAAAATGGGCGGAAGCGGACATCGTTGTATATATCGGCTGCGGAGAACGCGGAAACGAGATGACAGACGTATTGAACGAGTTTCCGGAACTGAAAGACCCGAAAACAGGCCAGTCTCTGATGGAGAGAACTGTGCTTATTGCCAATACTTCCGATATGCCGGTTGCGGCCCGTGAGGCATCTATTTATACCGGTATTACCATTGCAGAATATTTCCGTGATATGGGATATTCCGTAGCGCTGATGGCAGACTCCACTTCCCGTTGGGCAGAGGCTCTTCGAGAGATGTCGGGACGTCTGGAGGAAATGCCGGGTGAAGAAGGTTATCCTGCATATTTGGGTTCCCGTCTGGCTCAGTTCTACGAGAGAGCCGGTCATGTGATTTCTCTTGGGAAGGATAAGAGAGAAGGCGCCCTTTCCGTTATCGGCGCCGTATCTCCTCCGGGTGGTGATATTTCCGAGCCGGTTTCCCAGGCAACTCTTCGTATTGTCAAGGTATTCTGGGGGCTGGACGCGTCTCTTGCTTATAAGAGACATTTCCCGGCCATTAACTGGCTGACCAGCTACTCTCTGTATCTGGACAACATGGAAAAATGGTTCAATGAAAAAGTAGCGCCGGACTGGATGGAGGGACGTCAGAAAATGATGAGCCTTCTGCAGGACGAGGCAGAACTGGAAGAAATCGTAAAAATGGTTGGTATGGACGCGCTTTCCGCAGGTGACCGCCTGAAAATGGAAGCAGCCCGTTCTATCCGTGAGGACTTCCTGCACCAGAACTCTTTCCATGAAGTGGATACTTACAGTTCTCTGAAAAAGCAGCATCTCTTGATGAAACTGGTAGTGGCTTACTATGAGCAGGGGGCAGAAGCACTGGAAAAAGGTGCGGGTATTCAGGACCTTGTAAAACTGGAAGTTCGTGAAAAAATCGGACGTTTTAAATATGTAACAGAAGACAATTTGGACAACGAGTATGAAGCTGTCTTAAAACAGCTTTCAGAAGAAATTGCCAATGTATTAGGGAAGGAGGACTTCTAATGCCGAAAGAGTATAGAACCATACAGGAAGTTGCCGGCCCTCTTATGCTGGTACGCGGCGTTGAAAATGTACATTATGATGAATTAGGAGAAATCGAACTGGCCAGCGGTGAAACTCGCCGCTGCAAGGTTCTGGAAATTGACGGAAGCAATGCGCTGGTACAGCTTTTTGAAAGTTCTACCGGTATCAACCTGTCCAACAGTAAGGTGCGTTTCCTGGGACGAAGCATGGAACTTGGCGTATCTGAGGATATGCTGGGACGTGTCTTTGACGGCCTGGGACGTCCTATTGACGACGGTCCGGAAATCCTGCCGGACGAGAGAAGAGACATCAATGGTCTGCCGATGAACCCGGCTGCCAGAAGTTATCCGGAAGAGTTTATTCAGACAGGTGTTTCTGCCATTGACGGTCTGAATACCCTGGTTCGTGGACAGAAGCTGCCGATTTTCTCCGCTTCCGGTCTGCCTCATGCACAGCTTGCAGCGCAGATTGCGAGACAGGCAAAGGTACGCGGTTCAGGAGAAAACTTTGCCGTTGTATTTGCAGCTATGGGTATTACTTTTGAGGAATCCAACTTTTTCGTAGAAAGCTTTAAAGAGACAGGCGCTATTGACAGAACGGTTCTCTTTATCAACCTGGCGAATGACCCGGCGGTAGAGCGTATTGCCACACCGAAAATGGCACTGACTGCTGCAGAATATCTGGCATTTGAAAAGGATATGCACGTTCTGGTTATCCTTACGGATATTACCAACTACGCGGACGCTCTTCGTGAGGTATCCGCAGCCCGTAAAGAAGTTCCGGGACGCCGTGGTTATCCGGGTTATATGTATACAGACCTGGCAACCATGTACGAAAGAGCCGGACGTCAGAAAGGCAAAAAGGGAAGTATTACCATGATTCCGATTCTGACCATGCCGGAAGATGATAAGACCCACCCAATCCCTGACCTGACAGGTTATATCACAGAGGGACAGATTATCTTAAGCCGTGAACTGTACCGAAAAGGTGTGACACCGCCTATCGACGTACTGCCTTCCCTGTCCCGCCTGAAGGATAAAGGTATCGGCGAAGGAAAGACCCGTGCAGACCATTCCAATACCATGAACCAGCTTTTCGCAGCGTATGCCCGTGGTAAAGAGGCGAAAGAACTTATGGTCATTCTGGGTGAAGCAGCGCTTTCTGATATTGATATTATCTATGCAAAATTTGCAGACGCCTTTGAGAAGGAATACGTTTCTCAGGGATATATGGCAAACAGAGATATCGAAGAAACACTGAAAATCGGCTGGAAATTGCTTTCCATTCTGCCGAGAAGCGAACTGAAACGTATTGACGATAAATTCTTAGACGAATATTACGGCAAATACTAGAAAGAGGTGATACTTTGGCATCTACGCAGGTAACTCCTACCCGAATGGAACTCACCCGCCTGAAAAAGAAGCTGGTAACTGCCGTCAAGGGCCATAAACTCTTAAAGGATAAGCGAGATGAACTGATGCGTCAGTTTCTGGACCTGGTAAGAGAAAACATGGCTCTTCGCCAGAAAGTGGAAAAAGGGATTTTGTCGGCGAATAAGAATTTCGTGATTGCAAAGGCAGGTATGTCTGAGCAGATTTTAAACACGGCCTTAATGGCCCCCAAGCAGGAAGTCTATCTGGAAGCAGACAAGAAAAATGTCATGAGTGTGGATATTCCGGTGTTTCATACCAAGACCAGAACCGCAGACGCCAATGATATTTATTCTTATGGTTTTGCTTTTACTTCCGGCGACCTGGACGGCGCGGTAAAATCCCTGGCCGATATTCTGCCGGATATGTTAAGGCTTGCAGAAGTGGAAAAATCCTGCCAGCTGATGGCAGCGGAAATCGAGAAGACCAGGCGGCGTGTAAATGCTCTGGAACACGTCATTATTCCGGAGACGCAGCGAAATATCAAATATATCACCATGAAGCTGGACGAAAATGAGAGAAGTACGCAGATTCGTCTGATGAAGGTGAAGGATATGATGTTGGAAGAAGCACATCATTATAAAGAAAAAGAATATGCAGTGAAATAAGCTGCAATAAGAGAAGCCTTGTTTTTGGTATGAAATTTCGAGAGAAAGAGTGCCAGGAACGGGGTTTTTCTATGTTTTTAATGTTATCGAGTCGAACCAGCACCAGGTTTTCGGAAAAATGAGAGGAAAAGCTGTGCTGGACGACGGGAAAGAGATTGTGGTGAAGGATATGATGTGCTTTGCGGAGAAAGTGTGTAATCGGTATTAAAAACAAGTAGCGTTACAACCGTACAAGTATGTATAATAGAAGATAGAAGAATTCGTAATTACAAGGAGGCTATATACATGAGTGCAGAAGCAAACAAAAGTACGGTAGTAAACGGAAAAGCAGTACTTGGAATTGAGCTTGGTTCCACCAGAATTAAGGCAGTTCTGGTGAATGAAAAGAATGAACCGATTGCGTCCGGAAGTCATGAGTGGGAAAATCAGCTGGTAAACAATATCTGGACCTACAGCGAGGAAGCTATCTGGAAAGGTATTCAGGACAGTTATCAGGATATGGTAAAAGATGTAAAGGAGAAATACGGTGTGCCTGTGAAAAAACTGGCTGCACTGGGATTCAGTGCTATGATGCACGGCTATATGCCTTTTGATAAGGCAGGAAACTTGCTGGTCCCATTCCGAACCTGGAGAAATACCATGACGGAGCGTGCCAGCGAAGAACTGACGCAGCTTTTTGCCTATCACATACCTCAGAGGTGGAGCATTGCACACTTATACCAGGCAATTCTCAACAAAGAAGAGCATATAAAAGACATTGACTTTATGACGACTCTGGAGGGCTATGTACACTGGAAATTAACTGGAGAAAAGGTACTGGGGGTTGGGGAAGCTTCCGGTATGTTCCCGGTGGATATGAATATCCGCAATTATGATAAAAAGAGAACGGAACAGTTTGATGAACTGGTTGCATCCTATGGATTTCCATGGAAGCTGGCCGATATTCTGCCTAAGGTGCTGGTGGCTGGTGAAGAGGCAGGCCGTCTGACAGAGACAGGTGCCAAATTGCTGGACGTTACGGGCGAACTGGAAGCAGGTGTACCGCTGTGTCCGCCGGAAGGAGATGCAGGAACCGGAATGGTGGCAACCAACAGTGTGGCCCGGCGCACAGGAAATGTGTCTGCGGGAACTTCGGTGTTTGCTATGGTAGTTCTGGAAAAAGAGTTGTCCAGGGTATATCCTGAAATTGATTTGGTGACGACACCTACCGGAAACCTGGTGGCAATGGTACACTGCAATAACTGTACTTCTGATTTAAATGCCTGGGTGGGTATTTTCAAGGAATTTGCAGAAAGCATGGGGATGAAAGTGGATATGAATCAGCTTTTCGGAACCCTTTACCGCAAAGCGATGGAAGGAGATGCAGACTGCGGCGGTCTTCTGTCTTATAATTATTTCTCGGGAGAGCATATTACCGGTTTTGAAGAGGGGCGTCCGATGTTTGTCCGCACACCGGAAAGCAAGTTCAATCTGGCAAACTTTATGAGAGTGCATCTGTTTACTTCTTTGGGCGCACTGAAAACAGGCATGGATATTCTTCTGAAAGAAGAAGGCGTGAAACTGGACAAAATTCTGGGACATGGCGGCCTGTTTAAGACAAAAGGCGTGGGACAGAATTTACTGTCCGGTGCGATTCATACACCGGTGTCCGTAATGGAAACAGCGGGAGAAGGCGGTGCCTGGGGAATTGCTGTACTGGCTTCTTACCTGGTAAATAAAGAAGAGGGCGAAAGTCTGGAAGAGTATCTGGGCAATAAAGTCTTTGCCGGACAGAAAGGCACAGAAGTGCAGCCGGACGAAAGAGATGTGAAGGGCTTTGATGAATTTATGGTAAGATATAAAGCAGGGCTGGCTATTGAGAGAGCGGCCGTGGACAATCTGAAATAAGAAAAGTGGTTTGGAAGGGCAATCCTTGCAGGCAAGAATACCTTTTAGAGAGAAGGGGTATTTTGGCGGGCAGGATTGCCTTTTTTTGCTATTTACAAAGCGCAAAATCTGTGATAGTATATGCAATGCAAGAACGTATGTTCTGTAAAACTAAAAAGAAAGGGCAGAAAAATATGATAAAACGAAAATGGAAACATCTTCTGGTATATATGCTGATACTGCTGTTTTCCCTTACCGGGTGCAATGCTATGGATATCAGCAGCACAGAGGCAGACGCTGCGCAGCAGAATGAAGAACCGATACAGACACAGGAAGAAGCGCAGGCGGATTCGGCACATGCTTCACTGACAGTACATTATCTGGATGTAGGACAGGGCAATGCCATTCTGGCAGAGTCAGAGGGACATTACATGCTGATAGATGGAGGAGCGAGGGAAAGTTCGTCTTTTGTAGTTCGTTATCTGAAAGAGCAGAAAATCGAAAAGCTGGATTATATTTTGATTTCTCACTTTGATGAAGATCATTTAGCGGGGGCTATCGGTGCGCTGTATAATTTTCCGGTGGATACGCTGATTACACCGGACTATGAGACAGATTCCGCTATTTACCGTTCTTATGAAAAGGCAGTGAAGGAGAAATCCTATGAAGCACTGCACCCGAAGGTGGGAGAACAGTTTGCTTTTGGGGCAGCAAAATTCCGTATCATTTCCCCTGTGTCGTATGGACATGAAGACGAAAACCAGGATTCTGTGGGAATAATTCTGGAAAATGGAAAGAATCGCTTTTTTATCGGCGGTGATATAGGTCTGGAAAGCGAAAAAGAAATTTTGGACGCTGGTACAGAGATTAAAGCAGATGTGATGTTGATGAATCATCATGGTTCCCATGTGAGTCGGAGATTTTTTGAACAGGTATCTCCGTCTTATTGCGTGATAAGCTGCGGGGCAGATAACAGTTATGGACATCCCAGGCAGGATACCGTGTCTCTGATTAAGGAAGAGCAAGTGCCGCTCTTCCGGACAGATAAGCAGGGAACCATTATTTTGCACAGTGACGGAAACAGCATTTCCTTTGAACAGGAGCCTTGCAATGATTATACGCCGGGACAGCGCGGGGCTTCCGGCGGACAGGAGGAAAGCGGAGAAAATCCGGATATACTGAATAATAGTGACGCACAGAATTGCGATTATATCCTCAATATCCATACAAAGAAAATTCACAGGCCGGATTGCACCTCTGTGAAGAACATGAACGAGGAAAACCGGGCTTATTATAAAGGAGATATTCAAATGCTGAGAGAAAGCGGCTATACAGATTGCGGAAGCTGTAAGCCATAAGAAAAGAGGGAAGACAGCCTGCTTTTGGGCTATTCTTCCCAAAATAAATCATTTAATGTACAGTCGAGTTCTTTGCAGATAGCAATACAGAGTTTTAAAGAAGGATTAAAGTCCCCGGCTTCTATCATACCGATGGTCTGCCGGGTAACCCCAACCCGCTCAGCCAGTTGTATCTGCGAAAGATTCTTTTCCATTCTGGCTATTTTCATTTTTATATTTTTTTCCGTCTTTTTTTCAGTTGTTTCTTTTTTTCTCAAAATCCCATACCTTCTAAAAGTTCTTTTGCTTTTTCATAGTTTTCTTTTGTCACATAAATGAAAATTCCGGCTTTGGAAAATCCGCCGTAAAGGTTTAGAACTCCCATGCTGCTTTCGTCCTGCATGACAGCAGCAATTCCATTTGTTTCTAAAACATCGGCAATCATAGCAGCTTCCAGATTGTCTTTTGCGGTATACAGAGGAATCAATTCATCATTTTTCATTTGACAGAATCGGGATTTTGATTGTCCATAGAAATAATTTATATTTATTTAATACTTGCCGCATTGACAACCCAACCTTCTCACAGTAATATGAAAATGTAGAAATTGTGCATTTGCACAGGAACTTATGGAGCGTTTTACATAATGGAAAGAGAAACCACAGATAAAAGGACAGAGAAGACAAAGGCCAGTATTCTTCAGGCTCTGATTTCATTGTCCAAGAAAAAAGAGATAAACGAAATTTCCATTCGGGAATTGACAGAGGCGGCGCATATACACAGAAATACTTTTTATCTTCATTACACAGATGTGTATTCCGTGCTGTCTGAAATAGAAGAAAACATGTGTCGGGATATTAAGCACATGGCAGAAAAGTATACTCCGGATGAACTGCGGGACCATGTGGGAGATGTGACGGCAGAGGCTTTCCGGTATCTATATGAGCAGAGGGAAAGCTGCATTTTGCTGCTGAGGGCAAGGAGTATGGTTTCCAGTGGGAAAAATTTATTGGAGAGTATTTTTGAGCGGTATCTCACTGCGTATCCGAAAAGTTTTGACCGGAACTCCCTGGAGTTTCAGGTACAGTTTCAGTATTGCACAGCAGGCGCGTTGGGTATTGTGAGATACTGGTTTGAACAGGACTTTACCCAAAGTCCGGAGAGAATGGCGGCCCTTACGGGACAGCTTTTGATAAAAGGGATTCAAGGAGCGACCCAGGTTTCATAAAGGAAGTACAGCGAGGAGAAAGCATGGAAGATTATGTAAAGTTAGAAAATGTGACAAAGATTTACAAGATGGGCGAGGTGGAAATACGGGCCGTGGACGGCATTTGTTTTTCCATTAAAAAAGGCGAATTTGTAGTTGTAGTTGGCCCAAGTGGTGCGGGGAAAACTACGGTACTGAATATCCTGGGCGGCATGGACACCGCGTCTTCGGGGCAGGTTTTGGTGGATGGCAGCGATGTGGCAAAGTACAATTCCAGACAACTGACAGGATACCGGAGAGATGATATTGGATTTGTATTTCAGTTTTACAATCTGGTACAGAATCTGACAGCTCTTGAAAACGTAGAACTGGCGCTGCAGATATGCAAAGAGCCGCTGGATGCGGCACAGGTACTGCGGGAGGTAGGGCTGGGAGAGCGATTGAACAATTTCCCGGCACAGCTTTCCGGTGGTGAGCAGCAAAGGGTTTCCATAGCAAGGGCTTTGGCAAAAAATCCCAAACTTCTTTTGTGTGATGAGCCTACCGGTGCGCTGGATTACAATACAGGAAAATCTATTCTGAAACTTTTACAGGACACCTGCCGGAAAATGGGGATGACTGTGATTGTCATTACCCATAACTCTGCAATAGCTCCTATGGCAGACCGCATCATTCATATCAAAAACGGAAAGGTTTCTTCCATGGAACAGAACGAGCATCCGGTTCCGGTAGAAACCATTGAATGGTAGGTGAAAAGTGATGAAGAAACGGGCGATTAGAAAAGATTTCTATATGGAAATCCGAAAAAGCAAGGGAAGATTCCTGTCTATTTTCTTTATTGTGGCTATGGGCGTGGCATTTTTCTCCGGTATTCGGGCCTCTGAACCGGATATGCGGTATTCGGGAGATGCTTACTTTGACCGGAAACAGCTTATGGACATTCAGGTTATGGGAACCCTGGGACTCTCTGAGGAAAACATCGAGGCCATTCGTCAGGTGAAAGGTGTGGAAAAAGCAGAGCCGGGGTATTCGGCAGATGTGCTGGTGGAGTCAAAGGGAAATCAGAAAGTACTTCACGTTTCTTCTATCCTGGATTCTATGAATCAGTATACCCTGGATGAAGGAAGAATGCCGGAAAAAGCAGGGGAATGTTTCATAGACCAGGATTTTCTGGCAGCTTCGGATTTAAAGGTAGGGGATAAAATTCAGCTTATCAGCGGAACCAAAGACCCGGTGACAGATACTTTTAAAACAGATATGTTTGAAATTGTAGGAAGCGGCAGCAGCTCTTCTTATGTGTCTTTCAGCAGAGGCAGCAGTACTGTGGGAAACGGAGAGGTCAATGGATTTCTGGCTGTGCTGCCGGAGGATTTTGCCTTGGACGTTTATACGGAGTGTTATGTTTCCGTGGAAGGTGCAAAAGAACTGACCGCATTTACGAAAGAATATGACGATTGTGTGGCCCAGGTACAGAAGCGGATAGAAGCCATTGGAGATGAACAGGGGAAACTGCGGGCTGATGAAATCCGCGAGGATGCACAGGAAGAACTGGATAAGGCAAAGAAAGAGCTGGAAGATGGCAAAGCAGAGTCAGAGGAAAAACTGGCAGATGCCAAAAAGCAGATAGAGGACGGAGAAAAACAGCTGCAGGAAGGAAAAGATAAGTTAGCTTCTGCCAGAAAAGAGGTACAGGACGGCAGAAATCAGCTTTATTCCAGCCAGAAAGAAGTAGATGCAGCAAAAACACAGATTTCTCAGGGCTGGGCACAGCTGGAAGAGGGAAAAGCAGAATTTGCAGCCAAAGAAGAGGAATTTAATCAACAGTATGAAGCCGGAATGGCCCAAATAGAGGAAGGAGAAGCCCTTCTGGCAGCGGGCTGGGAGGAATTTAACGGAAAGAAAGCAGAGTATGAAGCTGGTGTGTCCCAGTTGGAGGAAGCAAAAAGGCAGCTTGCAGCTTTGCAGGCATCTCTGGATTCCGGTATGCTTTCCGAAGAAGAAATTGCTCAGGTGCAGGGGCAGATACAGGCGCTGCAGCAGGTGATTTCTACCCAGGAACCTATATTGAATGAGGCAGGAACACAGCTTGCAGCAGCAGAAGCGGAGTTAAATCAGAAGCAGCAGGAAGCAGAAGCGCAGTCTGCAGCAGCAAAGGCGCAGTTAGAACAGGCAAAGGCGGCCATAGAAAGCGCCCGAGCTCAGCTTGCGGCAAGTGAGCAGGAACTCATTGCCGGACAGAATCAGGCAGACGAGGGACAGCAGCAGATCGATGCAGGCTGGAGTGGCATTTACGCCGGAGAGGCAGAAATTGAAAAAGGCGAGAAAGAAATCGCAGAAAATGAGCAGAAACTGGCAGACGCCAGAAAAGAGTATGAGAATGGCCAAAAAGAGGCTGACGAAAAGATAAAAGACGGAGAAGACGAAATCAAAGATGCGGAAGACAAGATTGAAGATATAGAAGATGCAGAGTGGTATGTAGAAGACAGAAGTGTTCTGCCGGAATATACCGGGTACGGTGACAATGCAGACCGCCTGCGGGCCATTGGTGCAGTTTTCCCCATTTTGTTCTTTGTAGTGGCAGCGCTTATCAGTCTTACCACTATGACCCGTATGGTAGAAGAGCAGAGAACCCAGATAGGCACTTTAAAGGCTTTGGGATACGGCAAATTCAGTATAGCCGGAAAGTATTTAAACTATGCGCTTCTGGCGACTATGGGCGGCAGTGTTTTAGGTGTACTATTCGGAGAAAAAGTTTTCCCGTACATTATTGTTACTGCCTATAAAATTATGTATACCCACATGCCGGACGTGGAAGTTCCATATAACTGGGAGTTTGGTATTATGGCAACTGCGGCGGCTCTGGTTTGTACGGTGGCGGCAGCAGCACTGGCCTGCTATAAAGAACTGGCTTCCCAGCCAGCAGTGCTTATGCGTCCACCGGCACCGAAGCAGGGAAAACGTGTTTTCTTGGAGAGAGTACCATTTATATGGAAAAGACTGGGCTTTATCTGGAAGTCCACCATTCGCAACCTGATTCGCTACAAAAAGCGTTTCTTTATGACGGTGTTTGGTATTGGCGGCTGTATGGCTTTGATGATTGTGGGCTTTGGGCTGAGAGATTCCATTTTTTCCATAGCTAAAATCCAATATGAAGAGCTGCAGCTTTATGACGGTATGGTAATTCTGGACACGGATGCGGATAAGGAAGATAAAGAAGAGTTAAAAGAATATCTGCGCACGGACAAAGAAGTGGAAGCAGTTTCGGAAGGATATCTGAAGAAAATAACAGCAGAAAAGGACGGAACAGAGAAAGACATATATCTGTATGCGCCTCAGAGCCTGGAAGAAAACAAGAAGTTTCTTCATTATCGTGACAGGAGAACCCATAAGACGTATGAGTTGGGGAAAGATGATGTATTTCTCACAGAAAAAGCAGCAAAACTCCTGCATGTGAAAAAGGGAGATACGATTTCCGTAGAATTGGAAAATGGCGTACAAAAAGAATTGAAAGTCACAGAAATCTGTGAAAACTATATGGAACATTATCTCTATGTTTCACCGGATACATACGAAGAACTCTATGGAGAACCCATGGATTCCAACAATATTTACTTTAAAATGAAGAACTCGGATAAGGAACAGCTGACAAAAACAGGAGAAAAAATCCTGGATAATCGTGCGGCTTTGAATGTTTCTTATACCTACAATTTCCAGAGCCGTCTGGATGATATGCTGGAAAGTCTGGACATTGTCATTGTGGTGTTGATTGTGTCTGCGGGATTACTGGCCTTTGTGGTGCTGTATAACTTGAACAATATCAATATTACAGAACGGCGGCGGGAACTGGCTACTATTAAAGTACTGGGCTTTTACGACAAGGAAGTGTCCGCTTATGTCTACCGGGAAAACGTGCTGCTGACGATTATAGGCGTGATTGTAGGCATAATACTGGGGGCTTTGCTGCATCGGTATGTGATTACCACAGTGGAAATTGATGACGTCATGTTTACCAGAATCATAGAACCCCTCAGCTTTGTGCACAGCGCAGCGCTGACCTGTGTGTTCTCCGTGTTTGTAAATTGCGTGATGTATTTTAAATTGAAGAAAATTGATATGGTGGAATCGTTGAAGAGTGTGGAATAAAAAATTATCTTGACATAAAGTAAAAAAATTAGTAAATTATTTATTAGAAAATTGTGTGGAGGTTACTTATGGCAACGATAAAAGATATTGCACAGGAAGTTGGGGTTTCTACTGCTACGGTATCCAGAGTATTAAATTACGATGAGACAATTTCAGTAAATGATGAAACCAGAGAAGCTATTTTTGAGACAGCAGAGCGTTTAGAATATAAAAAGAAAGTGGTTTATCCTAAAATAGATAAGGTGGCATTTCTGTTTTGGGCATCGAATCAGGAGGAATTAGAAGATATCTATTACCGCTCTCTTTATAAAGAGATAAAGAAGCAGGCTGAAATCAGAAATGTGCAGTTTACAATCGTTACAAAAAAGCAGGGGATTCAAGCTGTACCTAAAGATACCAGAGCTTTTATCGGAATTGGGTGGTTTTCTCAGAAGGAGATAGACGTTTTGAGAACTATTACAAGGCAGGGAATTTTTATGGACACATCTCCAGACGAGAGTTTGTATGATTCTATTCGGCCGAATCTTGATTCTATCGTGACGCAGATAGTAGATTTTTTCTATAAGAAGGGTCATAGAAATATAGGATTTGTAGGTCCGTTTGATTACGATATTAACTCCTTTGAACGGGTGATGGATGTGCGTGAATGGTCGTTTATTGAAAGCGTGAAATACTATAATATATACGAGGAAAAAAATATTTATATAGCGGATGCACTGACCGTAGACGAAGGATATCGGATAGGGAAAAAGATGCTGGAAGAATTGGGTGAGAAGTTTCCTACAGCTGTGTGTGTGGCAAGTGATACATTGGCAGTAGGACTGTTGCAGGCTTTTAACGAAAAGGGAATTCTGATTCCAAAACGTATAGAGTTTTTTAGTATTAATGATATTAACGTGGCTCAGTATGTATCCCCTCCATTAACGACTTTTCATATTGATGTTCCGGCTATGTGTGAAAGTGCACTTGACCTTCTTACGGAAAGAATCATTAAAAAAAGAGAAATTACAAAAACAGTATATATCAACGGGAAACCGGTATTTCGTCGCAGTTGTACGGAATAACAGCGGAATATCTGATAAATAATAAAAAGAAGCCGTTTCATTTGTGCTATTAGTAGGCAAATGAAATGGTTTCTTTTTTGTGCAAAGGAAAATTGGGTAAAATGCCTGAAAAGAGTAAAAAAAGAAAAAAGAATATATAAATTCTTGACAAAGCAGTAAAAAGTTGCTAATATACTAATAAATAATTTATCAATAAAAAGATAAAAAAATAACTAAAATAAAAGTAAAAGGAGTAAGGATGGAATTTTTAAAGGGAATGGACATTTCCATGCTTTCGGAATTGGAAAAAAAGGGAATTCGATATTATAACCATGGAAGAGAAGAAGAACTTTTGGGTATTTTAAAAGAAAACGGAGTCAATGCAATTCGTCTTCGCATCTGGAACAATCCTTATGATGAAAAGGGAAATCCTTACGGAGGCGGAACGAATGACCTGGCTTCTGTCTTGAAAATGGCAGAGAGAATTAAAGAGAAAGGAATGCAATTTTTCCTGGATTTTCATTACAGTGATTTTTGGACGGATCCCAAAAAACAGATAAAGCCTAAAGCATGGAAAGAGTTATCCGGAAAAAAACTGGGTACAGCTGTTTACGACTATACCAAAATGGTATTAGAGGAGTTGCAGAAGAGAGACATACTGCCGGATATGGTTCAGGTGGGAAATGAAATCACAAATGGTTTTTTATGGCCGGATGGTCAGCTGAAAGCCTATCGAAATTTGGAAGAACAGCAACCCAAAAGAGAATATGAGTCCATGTTTTTCTTGTTAGAGAGAGGTATACAGGCTGTAAGAGAAGTTGACAGTAACATAGAAATTGTTTTACATTTAGATTTTGGTGGTGATAATGGACTTTATCGTGAATGGTTTGATGAGGCGGAAAAACATCGGTTGGACTATGATATTATCGGGTTGTCCTATTATCCATACTGGCATGAAAATTTAACAAAACTGGAAGAAAATCTGCAGGATATCAGTCAGCGATACGAGAAAGCGGTTTTGGTGGCAGAAACGTCGTATGGGTTCACCCTTGAGGAGAAGGAAGGATGCAGTCTGGTATTTTCAAAAGAACTTGCAGAAAAGGGTGGATATGAACCTGCACCGGAAGGACAGGCACAGTTTTTAAAAGACTTAATTGCGTGCATTGAGCGTGTGAAAAAGAATAGGGGACGGGGATTTTTTTACTGGGAACCCGCATGGATTCCGGGAGGAAATTCAACATGGGCTTCTGTAGAGGGACAGAAATATATGAATGATATGGCGCCTGAGGGCAATACCTGGGCCAATCAGGCTCTGTTTGACTATGAGGGAAATGTGTTACCTGCTCTGGAAATGCTGAAAAATATTCATAAAAATAAATGACCGAGGTCAGAAAGTGAGGAATAAGTTATGAAAAGAAAGTGTGTAGTATGCCTGTTAATTGGAACTCTTGCAATGACAAATGTGTTAGCAGGATGTGGAAAGGACAGTGAAACTGCAGAAAGAAAGGAAACGGATAAGGGAGGAGATTCCGCTGTCATTTGGACAAATTTGGAAAATGAGGCTGAGACTTTGCAGGAATATGCAAAGAAATGGGAAGAAGAAACGGGAAATAAAGTAGAAGTTGTCCATGAAACCGCGGATATTCAGCAGTTTGCGCAGGCGATTAAAAGTGAAGACGGACCGGATGGCATTTATGGAATTGCAAACGACCAGCTTGCCCAATATATAGATGCGGGTATGGTACAGGAAGTTCCGGAAGAGATTTATCAGGATTCCGATTATACCCCAGCGGCTGTGCAGGCTTGCTATGCAGATGGAAAGCGCTATGGAGTTCCCATTGCAGTTGAAACGAATGCGCTTTTTTATAATACGGAGAAAATGAAAGAAGCACCAGCCACATGGGAAGAGCTTCTCGAGGTGGCAAAAGATAATGGAGGGATTCAGTTTGAAGCATCCAGTATCTATTATGATTTGGGATTTTTGAGGGCGTATGACAGTTATATTTTTAACTACAAAGATGGAAATTATGACGTGGCGGATATAGGATTGGGAAACGAAGGTGCGGTAGAAGCCTATACATTCCTGCAAAGACTCGCGACAGAATACAAGTTTGTCACTTCTGATATTACGAGTGACACTGCAAAAAGTAATTTTCAGAATGGAAATACCGCTTTCTACATTGGAGGTCCGTGGGATATTGAAGGATTAAACAGTGCAGGGACTCCTTTTGCGGTTGCGCCTATGCCGAAGTTAAACGGAAAGGATTTTGTGACTCCGGTAGGAACACAGGTAGGTTTTGTAAGTGCAAAGTCAGACAGCCAGGATATTGTATGGGAATTCTACCAGTATTTGTTGGAAAATTCAGAAGAGGATATGTATAAAGCAGGCGGAAGGATTCCGGCGCAGCTTGCAGCGCAGGAATCAATAGAGAAAGATGCTGCAACGGAGAGTTTTATTACACAAATTTCTTATGGAGAGCCAATGCCTACTGCCTCTGAAATGGGACAGGTGTGGACACCGTTTTCGGATAACATGAAATTAATGTTTAATGGAGAAGTTACGCCAAAAGAGGCAGGAAATTATATTGAAACCCAGGTTGCAGAAGGGATTGAAATGATGAATTCCGGAAAATAAGGAGATGAATCAAAATGCGCAAAAACAGCAAGAAAAAGAAAATTGCATATGCATTTATTGCCCCGGCTATCATTTCTATACTGGTTTTTACTGTAGTGCCGATTATATATACCGTTTTTATATCCTTTACGAACTATAATATGTATCATCTGGAAGATTTTAATATGGTTGGGATAGCCAATTACCTGGAAGTAATTCGGGGAAGCATCAGTAAGGTGTTTTTCCCGGTGCTGGGATGGACTCTGGTATTTGCGGCAATCAGTACGATGGGGGCTTATCTGATAGGTATGGGGATGGCAGTGCTTTTGAATAATCCCCGTATGCGTGAGGCAAAGATTTATAAATCTCTGCTGATTGTGCCGTGGGCGCTTCCTGCAACCATTGCGATTCTGGCGTGGCAGGGACTTTTGAATGAACAATATGGAGGCATCAACAATTTGCTGCATATATTTGGTATCCCGGGGATTCCCTGGATGACAAATGTATTCTGGGCGCGAGTGGGAATTATTATGGTAAATCTCTGGCTGGGATTTCCGTATATGCTGAATGTGTGTCTGGGAGGTCTGCAGTCCATAGATTCAACTTTTTATGAAGCTGCTAAAATGGACGGGGCTTCCAAGTGGCAATGTTTTTGCCGGATTACCTTCCCGGTTCTTACAAAGCTGTCTATTCCGCTCATTGTCTCAACCTTTGCTTCGAATTTTAATAATTTTGGAAATATCTATATGATTACGCAAGGTGGTCCTGCAAGAACGGGTTCTCAGTTTGCAGGAAGTACAGATATTTTGGCCAGTACAATTTATAAGATGACTACATGGTCGAACCGCTATGAATTGTCGGCAACATTGAGTGTAATTTCATTTTTAATTGTTGGAACCTTGACTTTAGTCAATCTACATATGTCCGGTGCGTTTAAGGAGGTGGACTAAATGCAGAGCAAACGTAAAAGCACACAGAAAGAAAACATTTCTTTATGGCTTAGCCGTATTGTAATTTGGATAGTGCTGATTATGGTATTGTTTCCGGCTTTATGGATTGTCATGGCATCTTTTTCAAAGGGGGACAGCTTTTTTATGACTTCACTCGTCCCCAAACAGCTGAGTGTAGAGAACTATGTGAGTTTATTCAGAGAGACAGATTTTGCCTTGTGGGTGTTTAATTCCCTGAAACTCTGCCTTATTGTGGCCGTGATTCAGTTGGTTTTGACAAGCTTATCTGCATACGCATTTTCCAGACTGCGGTTTCCGGGAAGAACGAAGGGGCTTATGGCTTTGTTGGTACTGCAGGTATTTCCAAACAGTATGGCTTTGGCCGGATACTATGTACTGATTTACAAATTTGGACTTGCAGATAATTTTTTAGCGATTATTTTGGTTTTAGCAGCCGGCAGCGCGTTTAATATATGGCTTTTGAAGTCTTATATGGATGGGATACCAAAAGAACTGGATGAGGCGGCTTTTGTAGACGGTGCAGGACACTTTACCACCTTTTTCAGAATTGTGCTGCCTCTGGCTACTCCGGAATTGGTTGTTATTTTTCTGTTTTCCTTCATTGGAACATACAGTGAATATGTGATTAGTTCCGTATTTTTGCAGTCGCCTGGCAATTTTACTTTGGCCATAGGACTGCAATCGTTTATTACAAATCAGTTTGCGGCTCACTGGACCTTGTTTGCGGCGGCGGCTGTGCTGGCATCGCTTCCAATTATGTTGATATTTATGATGCTGCAGAAGTATATCCAGAATGGCTTAACAGCAGGCGGGGTGAAAGGATAAGGGGCGGAAAAGGAGAGTGTTTATGAGAAGAAAGAAAATGAATAAAATATTGTTGGGATGTGTATTGGGAATGTTTCTTTTATCCGGAACAGGTAAGGAAGTAAAAGCAGAACGGATCAATGAAGATTATTCGGATTTTATTCGAGGAGCAGATGTTTCGATGTTGAAAGAAATAGAAGACCTTGGAGGAAAATTCTACGATAATGGAGTTGAAAATGATGCACTGGAGATTATGAAAAATCATGGTGCCAATTATGTAAGGCTAAGATTATGGGTGAATCCTTATGATAGCGAAGGTAACAGCTATGGTGGAGGAAGTAATGATTTTAATACAACTTTAACATTGGCAAAGCGTGCAAAAGAAAAAGGAATGAAGGTTCTGATTGATTTTCATTTGAGCGATTATTGGGCAGATCCGGGAACGCAGTCAAAGCCAAAAGAATGGGCTGATTTATCTTATGAAGAATTGAAGACAACTTTATATAGTTATATGAAAACAACAATGGATAATTTTAAGAGTCAGGGAGTCATTCCGGATATGATACAGGTTGGGAATGAAACCTCGTCGGGAATTCTCTGGGATGAAGGGAAAATCGGAGGGAATTATACAGACTTTACTCAGCTCGCAGAATTATTGAATCAGGCCATAACAGGAGTTAGAGATTCTGTAGGGGAACAAACGCAGATTATTCTGCATTTGGATAACGGAGGAAACAATTCGCTATATCGTTGGTGGTTTGACGGAGTAACGAGTTGCGGATTTGATTTGGATTTTGACATTATCGGTTTGACCTATTATCCGATGTGGCATGGAACTATGGAGGATTTGCAGTATAATTTAAATGATATTAGCATTCGTTATGATAAGGATGTAATGATTGTTGAGACAGCATATGCTTTTACGTTGGAAGATGGTGATGGATTAGGAAGCTCTTTTAGTCCGGATGATGAGGTAATCGGTGGTTATCCGGCGTCTGTGCAGGGACAAAAAGATTTTATCCATGATTTGGAATCTGTTCTTTTGAATGTTCCGGGAAACCGTGGGCTTGGATTTTTTTATTGGGAACCGGAATGGATACCAGTGGAAGGAGCCTACTGGGGAAGTGAGGCAGGAAAAGAATATATAGAAGATGACGGTATTTTATCTAATCCATGGGATAATCTGGCACTGTTTGATTTTGAAGGAAATGCGTTGGAATCTATAGATGTTTTTCAGGCACCGGAAAAGAATCAAGTGGTAAATCCGGGATTTGAAACTGACGGATATACAAACACTCCAACTGGTTGGAAGGTTTGGCTGGAAGACGGAACCAGTACAGAAACTGTTAAGACAGAAGCAAAAGGAATGGATGGAGAGTATAAATTAACCTTCTGGAATGAGGAAGATTACGGGTGCTCTGTATATCAGACAGTAACAGGTCTTGAAGATGGAACTTATACCTTGTCTGCCTGGGTAATGACGAATGCTGCGCAAAAGGTAAATCAGCTTTATGCTAAAAATTATGGTGGCGATGAGCTGACTCAGACTTTGCCAGTGAGTGATTTAGGTTGGAATAAAGTTGTAATCGACAATATTCAAGTTACAAACGGACAATGCGAAATTGGAGTGTATAGTATAGCTAATGGAGGCGATTGGTGCAACATTGACAATATAATGCTTAGAAAGAAATAAGTTGTTTGAAAGCGGCGAGAAGTTAAAGGGGACTTTTTGCCGCTTTTTCATTTGCACCGCAGAAAAAAGCTTTTCTTGCTATCATTATACATAAAAGTGTGATTATAAAACACAATTATTTTGATAAAAGTGTGAGGGGTGAACCTATGGAACGATTTATTTTGAAAAAGCTACTGGACACAGAGCAATCCTCCGTATGAGGTGGATTTTCTAATCCAGCGAGAAAATGATATTTTCCCTGTTGAAGTTCAATCCGAAGCCAATACATCCAGCAAGAGCCTCAAAAAGTTTAAGGAATTGTTCCCGGAAAAGGTGAAACTCCGTGTTCGATTCTCCCTGGATAATTTGAAGCTGGATGATGATGTACTGAACATTCCTCTGTTCATGGCTGATAAGGCAGATTGGCTGATTGGATTGGCCTTGGAACAGAAAAAGAAATAAAGTTTAGCTCATAAATGTCAATAGATAAAAGATTGGTTTGCCGGGATTTTACTTACAGTCAGAACCACCTGTCAGAGGGGGGCTGGGAAGTGAAAACACCTTTGAACAGTGTGTCAGCGAAATGGCTCTTGCAGGATTTACAGGGTCTGAAGTGGGAAACAAATACCCGAAAAATCCAGAGGTTTTGAAAAAGGCTTTAAGCCTGAGAGGAATAGAGATTTGCAATCAGTGGTTTTCTTCTCTCCTTTTGACAAAACCTTTTGCAGAAGTGGAACGCATGATGGAACATACAGACCCGGAATATGTAAACCTTCTGTTTGACACAGGACACTTTGCCTATTGCGGAGAAGACCCTCTGGAGATGGTCGGAAAATATGTGGGAAGAATCAAACATGTACATTTAAAAGATATACGTCCGGAAGTCGTGGAAAAAGTAAAAAAAGGAAATTTCGTAAATCCATCTCAGAAAATGTTTGCTTCATGGGTACAGGCTGTTTCTGTACTGAGAAATATGTGTGCTCATAATTCCAGAATATATAATCGGACAATACATACTACGCCAGAAATCCTGGATACTGATAAAGTGATACCTTCACCGGCACATAATGGTTTATACCAGATTTTACTGGCAATGAAATATCTGAAATCGTCTGCTGGGGAGTGGTCATTATTTGTAGAGGAACTAGATACGTTGATTCAGAATCATGACAGTGTGCTTAGTCTTACAGCAATGAATATGCCGGGAGACTGGAAGGCACATTTGAGTATATAAGAGCAGTTAGACTGCATATAATATTAGAACAGACCTAATCAAGCATATCATGCTCAAACCGATTAGGCTTTCGGCGAAGTGTTACGATAAGCACTTCGCCATTTTCATATTCGGTAAAGTGAATATTATGTGATTATGAAGCAGAAAAACTTTCAGTTGTTCCCCTCCCGAAAATATTATATAATAATTCCAGCACGAAAATTACGAACCTTAGAAACACCCATAGATAAAAATTCAGAATAGGAAGTGGAATTTATGAAGAGAATCGGTTTACTGACAAGCGGCGGCGACTGCCAGGCTTTAAATGCCACCATGCGCGGCGTGGTAAAAGGGCTCAGCACTAATCTGGAAGAACTGGAAGTTTACGGATTTGATGACGGCTACAAAGGACTGATTTACGGCAATTACAGAATGCTGTCCTCCGGAGATTTCTCCGGTATCCTCACCAGAGGCGGCACCATTTTGGGAACTTCCCGCCAGCCTTTCAAATTAATGCGTGTGCCGGACGAAAAAGGTCTGGACAAGGTAGAGGCCATGAAACAGACATATCACAAGCTGCGTCTGGACTGCCTGGTTATTCTGGGCGGAAACGGCACACAGAAAACAGCGAACCTGTTGAGAGAAGAAGGACTGAATATCATTCATCTCCCCAAAACCATCGACAACGATATTTGGGGCACAGACATGACCTTTGGCTTCCAGAGCGCTGTGGATATTGCCACAGATGCCATTGACTGTATTCACACCACAGCAGCGTCCCACAGCCGTGTGTTTATCGTAGAAGTTATGGGACACAAAGTGGGCTGGCTTACCCTTCATGCAGGAATTGCAGGCGGTGCAGATATCATTCTGATTCCTGAAATTCCGTACGACATTGACAGAGTTGTGGAAGCCATTAACAAGAGAAACCGGGCTGGAAAAGGATTTACCATTCTGGCAGTCGCGGAAGGCGCTGTTTCCAAAGAAGACGCCAAGCTGACAAAGAAAGAATTAAAGAAAAAACAGGAAGAATACAGAAAGAAATATCCATCCATTGCTTACCGGTTAGAAGATGAACTGCAGAAAAAGCTGAATCTGGATGTCCGCATTACGATTCCGGGACATATGCAGAGAGGCGGAAGTCCCTGTCCTTATGATCGTGTGCTTTCCACCAGACTGGGCTCTGAGGCTGCCAAGCTGATTCTGGAAGAGGACTATGGCTACATGGTAGGCATGATTAACGGCAAGGTGAAAAAAGTGCCTCTGGGAGAGTGTGCAGGCAAGTTGAAAATGGTATCTCCCACCGACCAGCTGGTAGCAGATGCAAAGCGTATCGGTATCAGTTTTGGAGATTAATGCAAAAAGGAGATTTTATAAATGGGCTATACAGCTCTTTACCGTAAATTCCGCCCTCAGAACTTTGAAGACGTAAAAGGGCAGGAACATATTGTAACAACGTTGAAAAATCAGATAAAAGCTGATAGAATCGGACATGCGTATCTTTTCTGCGGAACCAGAGGTACCGGTAAAACCACGATTGCCAAAATTCTGGCAAAAGCGGTAAACTGTGAGCATCCGGTAGACGGGAGTCCCTGCAACGAGTGTGCCACATGCCGGGCCATTAACGAAGGTACGTCCATGAATGTTATCGAGATTGACGCGGCGTCCAACAACGGTGTGGACAACATCCGGGAAATCCGGGAAGAGGTGGCCTACCGTCCCACACAGGGAAATTATAAAGTGTACATCATCGACGAGGTGCATATGCTGTCTACAGGTGCGTTTAACGCCCTGTTAAAAACGCTGGAAGAGCCGCCCTCTTATGTGATGTTCATTTTGGCAACCACAGAAGCCCACAAGATTCCCATTACGATTCTGTCCCGGTGCCAGCGATATGATTTCCGTAGGATTACTGCGGATACCATTTCCGCCCGTCTGATGGAACTCATGGACAAAGAAGGCAATGATGTGGAGGAAAAGGCCATCCGCTATATTGCAAAAGCAGCGGACGGTTCCATGCGAGACGCTCTGTCCCTTTTGGACCAGTGTATTGCCTTTTATCTGGGAGAAACGCTTACCTATGAAAAGGTACTGGAAAACCTGGGCGCTGTGGACACAGAGGTGTTCAGCGGGCTTTTGCGCAAAATTCTTGCCCAGGATACCGCAGGGGCCATTAAGATCCTGGAAGACATTACCATTCAGGGCAGGGAAATGGGGCAGTTTGTCACAGATTTTATTTGGTATCTGCGCAACCTTCTTCTGATTGCCACTTCGGACAATGCAGAAGAAGCTGTGGACGCTTCGGCAGAAACCCTGGCCCGCATGAAGGAAGAAAGCCAGATGGCAGATGCGGAGACGCTGATGCGCTATATCCGGATTTTTTCTGAGCTTTCCAATCAGATAAAATACGCGTCCCAGAAGCGGGTACTGGTGGAGATTGCGCTGATTAAGCTGTGCCAGCCGGTTATGGAGACGAATCTGGATTCTCTTTATGACCGGGTGCGGGTACTGGAAGAAAAACTGCAAAGCGGAGCTTTTGTGCAGGGAAATCCAGGTGCGCCGGGCAATTTTAATCCTGGGAACATTCCGGCAGATTTTGGGGCAGGAATGCAGGCGGAGGGATTTTCTCAAACTGCGCAGCCGGAGAAAAAGCCGGAAAAGGCAGCCCCGGAAGATTTGCAGTATGTACGGAAAAACTGGAATTCCATTATCCGGGAAACCAGGGGACTTCTGCAGCAAATGCTTTTGGAGTCCACCCCCAAATACGACGGCAATACAGGAGAACCTGTGCTGTATGTGGAATTTCGGAATTTTCTGGCACAGACCTGCATAGATAATCCTGAGAACCTGGAAATGCTGAAAAACGCAGTCAGGAAAAAAATAGGAAAAGATGTAGAAATTAAAATGATATTAAAAGACAGCGAGTCCGGCAAGAGCCAGGGCGGCCTGTCCGAGATTTCCGTAGACGATTTGCTGGAGCAGAACGTGCATATGGAAATTACAGTAGAAAATATGGAAGAGGATGAATAGGAGGATTTATCATGGCAAAAAGAGGAGGATTCCCAGGCGGTATGATGCCGGGAAACATGAATAATTTAATGAAACAGGCGCAGAAGATGCAGCGTCAGATGGAAGAAAACCAGAAAGCCCTGGAAGAGAAGGAATTTACAGCAGCAGCAGGCGGCGGGGCGGTAGAAGTGACCGTTTCCGGTAAAAAGGAAGTGTTGAAAGTAAAGCTGGCTGAGGAAGTGGTAGACCCGGACGACATTGAAATGCTGGAAGACTTAATTGTGGCAGCCACCAACGAAGCTCTTCGCAAAATGGAAGAAGAATCCGCAGCAGCGATGTCCAAACTGACAGGCGGTCTGGGCGGCTTAGGCGGCGGTTTCCCGTTCTAAGGGAAGCCACAGACCAAAGGAGAAAAAGAGTTGGAATATTACAGCAGTCATATTAACAAATTAATAGAAGAATTTTCAAGATTGCCGGGCATTGGTGCGAAATCCGCACAGCGCCTGGCGTTCCACGTTTTAAACATGCCGAAGGACCAGGTAGAGCAGTTGGCCGGCGCCATTGTCAATGCCAAGGCCAATGTACAGTACTGCAAGTGCTGTTATACCCTTACAGACCAGGAAATCTGTCCTATCTGCAAGAATCCCCGAAGAAACCAGAAAGTTATTATGGTGGTGGAGAATACCAGAGATTTGGCGGCTTATGAAAAAACCGGGAAATTTGACGGGGTTTACCATGTGCTGCACGGCGCCATTTCCCCTATGCTGGGCATCGGGCCTGACGATATCAAGTTAAAGGAGCTTATGCAGAGAATCACCAAAGACGATATTGAAGAGGTCATCATTGCCACCAATTCCAGCCTGGAAGGGGAAACCACAGCCATGTATATCAGCAAACTGATTAAACCCACGGGAATTAAAGTGAGCAGAATTGCCAGCGGCGTGCCGGTAGGCGGAGATTTGGAATATATTGATGAAGTCACACTTTTGAGAGCCCTGGAAGGCAGAGTGGAACTATGAGAAAAAAAGTAACCTCTACGGATATTGCCAAAGCGGCCGGGGTATCCCAGGCCACGGTATCCATGGTACTGAATAAGAAATACAACGTGTCCTTTTCCAAGGAAACCATACAGAAAGTAGAGCAGGCGGCACAGGAGCTGGGGTATACCCTTCCGGGAAGAAAAAACCGGAAAAACAGCAAAAATAGCCGTCTGATTGTAGTGTTCTGTCCCACGCTTACCAACCCTTATTACGTTATGCTTCTGCAGGGAATCGAAACCGTGGCAAAGGAAAAGGGATACGGCGTCTTTGTATGCAACACGCAGCGGGAACTGAAAATCGAAGAGCAGTATCTTCGGATGATGTACAGCGTTTCGCCTGCAGGAATTATTTATACCTGCAATCCCAGCAACGCCTTTATGGAAGAGGTCGAGGAGTTGGCAGAAAAAATTCCTCTGGTGGTTATCAGCAACCGGGATAAAGTGAAAGTCGATGCCATTAATCAGGACAATACCAAGGTGGGACGGCTTATGGCCAGGCATTTGCTGGACTTGGGCCACCGCAAAGTAGCATTTATCGCCCCGCCTCTGACCAAGCGGCAGGAACAGCGTTCCCGGCGTGTGGAGGGCTTTGTGCGGGAATTTGAACGGGCAGGTCTTGGGGAGTCTGTGACAATTAAAGCCGCGGACGACCACTGGGACGAGGTGCTTCCCAGCATTGATTCCGAATACCGTATCGGATACAATCTGACAAAAGAACTGCTGGCAGAGGGCATAGAGGTCACAGCCATTGCAGGCTTAAACGATATGATAGCCTTTGGTATTATTGACGCTCTGCAGGAAGAAAAATATAAGGTGCCGGGAGATGTGTCTGTGCTTGGATGTGACAATATTATTTTTGCGGGTATGTCCCACATGGCTCTTACCACCATTGAACATTTTGTCCCGTTTAAGGGGAGAGACGCCTGCGATATTATTATGCGGAAAATCGAGTCCGCAGGCAGCGCGTATTCCGAAACAGAACCTATCAGCACGTATCATATCGAGTACGAGCCAAAACTCATTGTCCGCAAGACCACAGCCTATGCAAAGCAGAGCGCCAAAAAGAATTTTAATTAAATAAAAAATGAAAAAATATTAATAATAATAGTAGTGTGTGAACCATATGATTCAGCAGAAAAGATGGAAAATAAAAGAAAATACCCGACTATTTGTTTATAAAAACTGCAATTATTAATAAATAAAATGATTAATAAAAACTGCGGCACTTGCAGAGTAAAGAATTAAGGGGTACACTGTAAATATCACAAAGAAAAGCGCGCAAAAAGGCGGCAAATGGAGGTATTTATTATGAAATTCTTTATTGACACTGCGAAAGTAGAAGACATTAAAAAAGCAAACGATATGGGCATTATCTGTGGAGTTACTACAAACCCGTCTCTCATTGCGAAGGAAGGCAGAGATTTTAACGAAGTTATCAAAGAAATCGCTTCTATCGTGGACGGACCAATCAGCGGAGAAGTAAAGGCTACTACAACAGACGCAGAAGGCATGATTAAAGAAGGACGTGAAATTGCAGCCATTCACCCGAACATGGTGGTAAAAATTCCGATGACAGTAGAAGGCTTAAAAGCTGTGAAAGTGCTGTCTGCAGAAGGCATCAAGACCAATGTAACCCTGATTTTCTCAGCGAACCAGGCACTTTTAGCGGCAAGAGCAGGAGCAACTTATGTATCTCCTTTCCTGGGCAGACTGGATGATATTTCCACAGACGGAGTAGAACTTATCGAAACCATTGCCGAAATGTTTGCAGTTGCTGACATTCCAACCGAAATCATTGCAGCAAGTGTACGTCATCCAATGCATGTAACACAGTGTGCGCTGGCAGGCGCTGATATTGCGACCGTGCCGTACGCAGTTCTGGAAAAAATGACACAGCACCCTCTGACAGACGCCGGAATCGAAAAATTCCAGAAAGACTACATCGCTGTATTTGGAGAATAATTCAAGGTTGGCATACCTGGTCTCATCTGTTATAATAACATCGAACCGAAAACATTCAGGAGGAAAATAATGAACAAGTTAGAACTTCAGAAGACGGCAAATGAAATCCGTAAAGGGATTGTCACTGCTGTTCATTCTGCAAAAGCCGGACATCCGGGCGGCTCACTTTCTGCAGCCGAGTTATTTACTTATCTGTATTTTGAAGAAATGAATATTGACCCTGAACAGCCAAAGAAAGCTGATCGTGACCGCTTTGTACTGTCTAAGGGCCACACAGCGCCGGGCTTGTATTCCACTCTGGCAAACAGAGGCTATTTCCCGGTAGAAGATTTGAAGACCCTGCGTCATCTTGGCTCTTATCTGCAGGGACACCCGGATATGAAGCACATTCCAGGTGTGGATATGTCCAGCGGTTCTTTAGGCCAGGGAATTTCTGCTGCAGTGGGAATGGCCCTGTCAGCTAAGATGGACGGAGATTCCTATCGCGTATATACACTGTTGGGAGACGGAGAAATTCAGGAAGGACAGGTGTGGGAAGCAGCTATGTTTGCAGGCCACAGAAAACTGGACAACCTGGTTGCCATTGTGGACAACAATGGTCTGCAGATTGACGGAAACATCGCAGATGTATGTTCTCCATACCCAATTGACAAGAAATTTGAAGCATTTAATTTCCATGTTATCAACGTGGAAGACGGAAATGATTTTGACCAGTTAAAAGCAGCTTTTGACGAAGCAAAGACCGTAAAAGGCAAACCGACTGCAATTATTATGAAGACTGTAAAAGGAAAAGATGTTTCCTTTATGGAAAATGAAGCAGGATGGCACGGAAAAGCGCCAAACGATGAAGAATATGCAATTGCAATGGCAGATTTGGAAAAGGTAGGTGAAGCATTATGTCAGAAGTAAAGAAAATCGCGACCAGAGACAGTTACGGAAACGCATTAGTAGAATTAGGTAAAAAATATGACAATCTGGTAGTTCTGGACGCTGACCTGGCAGGTGCAACCAAGACTGGTACTTTCCAGAAAGCTTTCCCGGAACGCCACATTGACTGCGGTATTGCAGAGGCTAACATGATGGGCATTGCAGCAGGCCTTTCCACTACAGGAAAAGTTCCTTTTGCAAGTACCTTTGCCATGTTTGCAGCAGGACGTGCTTTCGAGCAGGTTCGCAACTCTATCGGTTATCCTCATTTAAACGTAAAAATCGGCGCTACCCATGCAGGTATCTCTGTAGGGGAAGACGGCGCTACGCACCAGTGCAACGAAGATATGGCTCTGATGAGAACCATTCCGGGAATGGTGATTTTAAATCCTTCTGATGATGTGGAAGCCAAAGCTGCTGTAGAAGCTGCTTACCTTCACGATGGCCCGGTATATCTGCGTTTCGGCAGGCTGGCTGTGCCGGTTATCAATGACAGACCGGACTACAAGTTTGAAATCGGAAAGGGTATCGTGTTAAGAGAAGGCAAGGACGTAACCGTGTTTGCCACAGGTCTCTGTGTAAATGAAGCGCTTTTGGCAGCAGAAAAGCTGGCAGCAGACGGCATTGACGCAAAAGTTATCAACATTCATACGATTAAGCCTCTGGACGAAGAACTGGTTGTAAAAGCAGCCAAAGAGACTGGCAAAGTGGTAACCGTAGAAGAACATTCCGTAATCGGCGGACTTGGCGGTGCAGTGGCAGAAGTACTTTCTGAAAAAGCGCCTACCAAAATGCTTCGTATCGGTGTCAACGATGTCTTCGGTGAATCTGGTCCTGCAGTAAAACTGCTGGAAAAATACGGACTGGATGCAGAAGGTATTTATAAGAAAATTAAAGAATTTGTATAAGTTCCTGTGGGGAGACTGCGCCATGCGTATTGTGTGGTGCAGTCTCCCCTTTACAAATGAGGAAAAATAGGGTAGAATCGAACTCAACAAAAAAGGTCAACAAAAGGGGAGATTCTGTATGACAAGACGAAAAAATAAGGGGAGAATGAAGAGGGCACATACGGTGAAAGACCCTGGAAATGAAGAATTTTACGAATACATTAAAGATTTGGTACATCACCCCTATGTGCTGAAAATGAAGGAATTTCCACATCACTGTGAGACAAGCTGCTATCAGCATTGTCTGAATGTGGCATATTATAATTACCGAATCTGCAAATTTTTTAACTTAGATGCCAGAAGCGCGGCACGGGCGGGAATGCTGCACGATTTGTTCCTGTATGACTGGCGGGGACACCGGAAGAAGACGGGAGACCCGGTTCATGCCATGACTCATCCCCACCGGGCGCTGCACAATGCAAAGAAATACTTTAAGCTGAACCCTCTTGAGGAGGAGATGATTGTAAAGCACATGTTTCCGGTGACACCCATACCGCCCACCCACTGGGAGACCTGGATTATTACACTGACAGACAAATACTGCGGGACCTGCGAAATCGGGCGGTATTATTACAAAGCCTGGTTTCCGAGAGGCGCGTATCTGTTTATGAAGCGGCTGGTGCGCCGTGTCTTTGGCGCGGATTACCAATATACGGATTACATTCTTCCTTTTGGCAAGGAGGTGGCAGCGGCTGACAGAGGTGCAAATTTTGCAAAGCTGAGAGTCCGTTCCACAGGCCGCTGGACAAAGGGCTCTTCGGGAAAACGGCGGGGCGTAAAATACTGATGATGGGCCAGCAGAATTCCGGAAACAATGGAATCTGCCAGTTGTACCACTGTGGCAAGCCGGGTAGTCTGCAGAAGAAAATTGTCAAAAGTTCCCGATACATTTACAATGCCTGTGATGGAAATATCTCCCACAGGCATTAATTTTTTCCGCACGCCCAGTCCCGGTTCTAAAGCACCCGGGGATATAGTGAGAAACCCCAGATGTTTTCTGGTGCCCAAAGAGGCATCAATAGCCAGGATGAGGCCGTGAGGATGCTGCTGCTGCAGCATTTCCACGGTCTCGTTTAAATTCAGGGCATGCACCGGACGGTCCAGTGTGCCGTATACCCGGGCATGGGGTAAAGAAAATCTGGACAGGCTGTGTCCCACCAGAGGTCCCAGGCTGTCTCCGGTAATGCGGTCGCTTCCAATACAGAGAATCACCAGTTCGCTGAAATTTTTTTCACAGGAGGTGAGCAGGTCAAAGAGAATCGCGCCAAGCCGGGTATCGGCTCCGGTGCTTTTATTTTCTATATAGTAAGTATGATTTTTAGTCTGCAGCATACAATTTCTATCCTTTCCTGACGTTCATGGTCTTAGTCTGTCCGTTTTTTCTGCCTTTATCCTGTGGATTTTTAAGAAAATTTGTCGGTAAAAAAATAGAATCGAGCCCGGAATATGATAAATTTCGCAGGACAAGTGTGTTATTCTCTTTCCAAAAGGGGTGACTGATTCTATGATAGAAATTGTTTATGAAAAGGAAAAACAAAAGCCCGAAGGGAATGAAGGATTTTTCCGTATTCCCAATAATATACGCCAGATAGGAGAAATCAGAGGAACACAGAAAATCTATATAGAAGATTATGCGTATACTTACCTTTGTAGAATCTCTTCTGAAAATTCGCACAGAGGAATTGCGGCGATTCTGCTGGGACAGGCCAATTGGAAAGAAGGAATCTCCTATTTGTTCATTAAAAGTGCGGTAGCGCTGCCGGATATGGAGGTGACAGAGGAGCATCTGACCTTTACCCAGGAAATCTGGAATCATGTGTATGAGAAAAACAAGGAATATTTTCCGGAACAGGAAGTGGTAGGCTGGTTTTTGTCCATTCCCGGCTGCGCCATGGAACTGCATGAGGTCATTTGCCAGACCCATCTCAATCATTTCGGCGGCAATGACAAAGTGCTCTTTGTGCAGGAACCGCTGGAAAAAGAAGAGGCCTTCTACCGCTATGAAGAAGGCCGGATGTCCCGTCAGCCCGGCTTTTACGTGTATTATGAGAAAAATGAGCCTATGCGGAATTTCCTCATTGCGCAGAATGAAAGGGCAGAACGGAAAACAGAGGAAGTGGATGATTCTGCAGTGTCCACATTCCGCAAAAAGGTGGAAAAAAAGACGGCAGAGGAAGAACAAAAACAGAAATTTCCGCTTTTCAGAACCGCCAGTGTCTGTGCGGCAGCAGCGGTATTGGCTGTTGGGGTGCTGTATCTGAATGACTATCAGAAACTGAGAAGCACCGAGAAGGTTATGGCGAGCCTGGAAGAACCTCGGGAGAAGGAAGAGCAGCAGAAAGTTGCACCGGTGAATGGCACAGCGGACAGTACCGGGAAAAGCGATGACGCGAAGGAAAATGTTGCGGAGACAGAGAAAAAGACAGAAACTGAAACTTCTGCAGAGACATCCGGGGAAACATCTGCAGCTGATACAGATTCCGGTCAGAAGGAAAAAGGGGCAGAGAGTTCTGACAGCAGTCATCAGGAAAATACTCCCGATGATGCAGAGGACACAGATACGCCGTCAGATACGGCTGTATCGGATACCGAAACAACTGCGGTGGGAACCCACCGTTCCTATACCATTCAGCCCGGAGATACCATTACGAAAATCAGTATCCGCAACTATGGCAATACAAAAAAAATAGGAGAAATCTGTGAACTGAACAGTCTGTCGGAAACAGATTTGATTTATCCGGGACAAAAAATTTTACTCCCTTAAAGATTTGTGTTATACTTAGCCTAAAAATACATTGAGGAAGAGATTTATGAATCTAAAACAAAATGATAAAGTGGTAAAGCTGAATACAGGCAAATGGAAACGCTTCACACAAATCAGAGTGAAAAAATCTCTGCTGATTTTCGGGGCAGTGATTTTACTGGCTATAGCTGTAATTTTAGGAATCAAATATCATGTGTATCATAAATACCAGGTGGTGTCCTCAGCGGAAAACGAAGATACGCAGTCTGCCAGCTATATTCAGCTGGGAGACGGTCTTCTGAAATATGGAGATGACGGCGCTTCCCTGTTGTCACAATCGGAGAAGGTGGTGTGGAATCAGACATTTGAAATGAGTAATCCAGCCGCTGCAGTCCGGGGCGAGAAAGCTGTTATCTATGATAAAAAGGGAACAGACATGTACATTCTGGGAAAGGACGGCCCCATAGGTCCGGTAGAGACAAAATTTCCGGTGCTCCAGGCAGAAATTACAGAGAAAGGGGCTGTGGCAGCAGTCCTGGAGGACGGTGAAAAAACCTGGATTAACTATTATGCAGCAGACGGAAGTACCATTGCCGAAAATCAGACCAGAGTAGACAATCCCGGCTATCCGCTGGACATGGCGGTTTCTCCGGATGGAGAAATTATTGCTGTCAGTTATCTTTTTGTAGATAATGGTGATATATCCAGCAGGATTATTTTCTACAATTTCGGAGATGAAGGACAGAACAAAACGGATAATATTGTGGCTGAGTTTACATATAAAAACACAGTGGTACCTCAGCTGATTTATTTGACGAATCAGTCCGCAGTGGCGATTCGCGATGATGGATATTCGGTTTTCAGAGGAGCCGGAACGCCGAAGGAAGAGGTAAATGAAAAGACGGACAGTGAGATTGTCAGTACGTTTTATAATGATAAATACTTTGGATTGGTGTTAAAAGGCGATGACAAGAAGGACAAATACCAAATGGAACTTTATGACCCATCGGGAAGAAAGCGGTTCTCAAAAGGATTTGACCAGGAATATGAGAGTATCAGTATCAGCAGAGAAATGATCATTATGCACCATGATGACCAGGTGCAGATGTACAACTTAAGCGGCATTAAAAAGTTTGACGGAACCATGGAGGAAGGCGCGGTGAAAAATCTTTTCCAGGTATCCTCCAAACGTTATATGATGATTTCGGAAAATGGAATTAATACGATTACACTAAAATAGCAGAGAAAGAGCACGAAAGAAAGGTGATGATTATGAACTGGCTGTGTGTTGTGATACTGGCAGTTCCTGTACTGTATATTTTTAAAGGGATTCAACGTGGAATGGTCCGCACGGCATTTTCTGTTTTTTCCGTTGTTCTGGCACTGGCTCTGGGATTTATACTAAACCCGTACATTACCCAGTTTCTGAGAGAAAAAACACCGGTTTATAAGGTGGTACAGGAACAGTGTGAGGAGAGCATTTCTGCTGCGTTGAAAGAGCAGCTGGATCAGAAAATAAATACGGAAGAGCAGAACCAGTATATTCAGAGTCTTCCTTTGCCGGAAAGTCTTACAAAAATTCTGGTGGGGCATAATAATACAGAAGGTTATAATCAGCTGCTGGCGGACAACTTTGGGGAATATCTTTCCCGCAGCATTGCGCAGATGGCCATAGGGGCTGTCAGTTTGATTTTTACGGCCGTTATTATCAGTATTGTCATGAATCTTCTGGGCGGTCTGCTGGATGGTATTTTTTCTCTGCCTGTTTTAAGTTTGATTAACAGAACAGGCGGTGCGGTGCTGGGAGCAGTGCAGGGGATTTTTGTGGTATGGATTATTTTTTTGATTATTACGCTGTTCTGGGATTCGGCTTGGGCGAAAGAAGCGGCTATGATGATTAAAGAGAACAAAATCACAAGTATTCTCTATGAAAATAATATTCTCCTGTATTTGTTATAGAGACTTTTTAGATGATGAATATAAGAAGAAAAGCAGGGAACTTTTGCATGGTTTGCAAAAGTTCCCTGCTTTTTCTGCGATTGCGGTTAAGAGCGTTTCATTGCGAAAATAAAGTAGCTTTCCTGAGTTCCCGGCATATTTTATTCGGTCATCAAGCCTAACCAGTTTTGAACTGAATTTTTAATAGCCAGTTTTGCATCGGCAAAATCGCGGTTCATTATTGCTGCAAGGATAGCTTCATGGTCATGGATGGTCATGCTGAATTCATTTATTGGCTGCCGTGAGGTTGTATAAATCATTTGAGCTTCAAATGATTCGAGAACATAATCGTACACAGTCTGTAAAATAAGATTTCCACAGCCATTTGAAAGGATGTGATGAAAACGCTGGTCATTTTCAGCCAGAATTTTTGATGAGGCGCCAGATTGCATTAAATCTTTATGGTATTGGATGTTTTCTTTTAAAAGGGGTATTACTGCTTCTGTAAGAGATTCATCTTCTAAAATCAGTTCAATAATATCTCGTTCCAGCGCGTATCTGGCATCTGTAATCACTTTATCCGAGGGGCTGGATATCAGCAGCGCAAAAACCAGAGGATTAAAATTGTTTTCTGAAATGGATGTATTCACATAGGTTCCATCTCCGGGGCGTATAGTAATAACTCCCAGTGTTTCCAACGATTTCATTGCTTGTCGAACAGAGCCTCTGCTTACTCCGAACAGTTCAACTAATTCAGATTCCGGCGGAAGTCTGTCACCGGGTAATATTCTTTTTTCCAATAAAGATTGGCGTATCTGATCAATAACATAGTTAGGTGCGGATTTATTTGCATGGGGGCGTGGTGTCCATAATGTTTTCTCCAATCGAGTATCCTCCTCTTATCATTTTCTTTGCTTTATTATACATCAGAAACATACAAACATCAAACGTTTATTGTATGAGGCGTTTTGCATAAAATAATCAATGCTTTTTTATAAAATTTGTCATATTGACAAAAAGGCAAGTAAAAAGTAAAATGGAGACAAGATAAAGGTATAACGTTTAATGATTAACAATTAATGAATGAGGTGGAAAAAATGAAAAATGAACAAATTCATGAAATGGCACAGAAACTTCGGTTAGAAACCGTAAGAATGGTGTATGAGGGCAAAGACGGACATCCAGGACCAGCGTTATCTATTGCAGATATTGTGGCAACACTTTATTTTGACACCATGAACATTGACCCTGGGAAACCAGAATGGGAAGATAGAGACCGTCTGATACTTTCAAAAGGACATTCTTGTCCCATTGTATATGCGGCATTAAATGAAAGAGGATATTTTGAACCAAAGGTAGAGCATTTTAATTTGAGACAGTTACATAGTATTTTCCAGGGTCATCCGTCTATGCATAGTACACCGGGGATTGATATGACATCTGGTTCTCTTGGGAATGGCATTGCAATCGGTGCAGGAATGGCACTTGCTGCAAAAGCACAGGGAAAAGATTACTACACATATGTTATCTGTGGTGATGGCGAATTACAGGAAGGTGTCTGCTGGGAAGGAATCAATACAGCATCAGGAAGAAAACTGGATAATTTGATTCTGTTTGTAGACAGGAACGGGTGGCAGAGTTATAAGAGCGTAGATTTTACTGTGGGTCATAATAATGTGGCAGAACGAATCAGGGCCTTTGGCTGGCATGTTCAGGAAATCAGCGGTCATGATATCGGTGCAATTAAATCGGCAATTACGATTGCAAAGAGTAATAGAGGTGTTCCTTCATGTATTGTATGTGATTGCGTGAAAGGAAAAGGTGTAAGTTTTATGGAAGATAATAACGCATGGCATAAAGGGGTTCCCACAGATGACGAGTATGCTGTTGCAGTTAAAGAACTGGGAGGTGCAGAATAATGACAAAGTTTAAAGGTACAAGAGAAGCATTTGCAGCAGCCTTAATGGATATGGCCGAAGAAAGAAAAGATATTGTGCTGATTTCGCCGGATTCGCTGAAAGCAATGAGGGCAGTTCCATTTGGTGAAAAGTATCCGGAGCGTTATGTAGAATGCGGAATTGCAGAGCAAGGTGCGGTAGATACTGCAGCCGGACTTGCGAGTGCAGGAATGACACCATTTGTAGGTACATATGCAGGATTTTTGACAATGCGCGCCTGTGAGCAGATGCGTACGTTTGTGGGATATACAAATTTGAACGTAAAATTTCTTGGTGTCAACTCTGGATTGTTAGGTGGTGAGCGAGAAGGTGTTACACATCAGTTTTATGAAGATCTTGCAGTGGTATCAAGTCTGCCCAATTATACAATTTTTACACCTGCTGACCCGGCACAGTGCTATCAGGCAGTGAAAAAAGCAGCAGAGGTAGAGGGACCAGTCTATATCAGAGCAGGAAGTGGGCGTGAAGTAGATGTGTATCATGTAAATGCACCGTTTGCTGAGAATGGAATTACTGTTTGGAAGGAATATGGAACAGATGCCGTATTGTTTTCCAGTGGATTTGTTCTGGACAGAGTAATAAAAGCAGCAGAACTCTTAAAAGAGCAGGGGGTAAATGTTACTGTAGCGGATATTAATATTCTTTATGGAAATAATCCTTCTGATATTTTAAAAGTAATGGAGAAGAGCAGTCAGCTGTTTACCATAGAGGACCATAATATTAATGGTGGTTTAGGTTCTTATATCAGCCGACTTGCATGTGAAAATAAACCGGCTCATGTAACGAGAATCGCTTTGACTACATATGGTGAATCTGGACCGGCAAAAGAACTTGCAGATGCTTATGGATTTTCACCAGAGGCCATAGCAGAAAAAGTTATAAAAACTATTCAATAAAATATTTTACAAAGAAAGATGAGGTAAACATTCATGAATGAGATTAGTGTAGCAGTAATCGGTGCTGGAGGAAAGATGGGCACACGTACCAGTAGAAATCTTGCAAAATTAACAGATAAATATAATCTGATGCTTGTGGAGAATGCCCCTAAAGGGATTGAGAGTATCCATGAGCGCGGTTTGGAAGTAACACCTATTGAGGAGGCAATTGAGAAAGCAGAAGTGGTTGTTTTTGCAGTTCCGGATACATTGATTGAAAAACTCAGTGCAATCTATGTTCCAATGCTGAAACCAGGAACAGGATTTCTTATTCTTGACCCGGCAGCGGCAGTAGCAAAAGAATTGTCACTTCGTGATGATTGTACATTTGGTGTTGCACATCCATGCCACCCTTCATTCCTTCTGGATCAGGATACCCCGGAAGCACGTGCAGACCGTTTCGGGGGAGATGGCGGAAAACAGGATATTGTTATGAGCAAGATTTGTGGGGAGGATAATGTGTTTGCAAAAATGCAGGAAACAGCACGCGATATGTATGCAGCTGAACATGCTTATGTAATGACATCAGAACAGATTGCATTTCTGGAACCGACACTGGTTGAACTGCTCGGAGCTACATGTCTGTATGCCATGGCAGAAACAGTAGATGAAGCAGAACGCCGCGGAATTAACAGAGATGCAGCTGTTTCCTTCCTGGTGGGACATATTTACAATCTGACCTGCAATTTCCTTGGTTATATCCCTGGAAAGCCGCCAGTATCAGATGCTTGTAAAGTGGCAATAGGACTTGGGAACCGTCTGGTAATGAGAGAAGACTGGAAAAAAATCTGGGATGACGATGTCCTTCATAAAGTAATTAAGACAATGCTTCATCCGGAACAGCCACAGATTTAGGATGATGTAGGAAAAAAGGTTATATTTTAGGAGGTTAACATGAAGATTGTTGTATTAGACGGTTATACAGAAAATCCAGGTGACCTTAGCTGGAGAGAACTTGAAGCTTATGGAGAATTAACAGTATATGACAGAACTTCGCTCATAGATGAAAATGAGACTATTGAGAGGATTGGAGACGCAGAAGTTGTATTTACCAATAAAACACCCATTACAAAAAAAGTAATTGATGCATGCCCGAATATAAAATTTATTTCACTTCTGGCAACAGGATATAATGTTGTGGATTATCAGTATGCTAAGGAAAAAGGGATTCCAGTGACAAACGTTCCAACATATGGAACTGCTTCTGTAAGCCAGTTTGCAATTGCATTGTTGTTGGAAATTTGTCACCATGTGGCGCATCATAGTAAGGCAGTACATGAGGGACGTTGGGAACATTGTCAGGATTGGTGCTTCTGGGATTATCCGCTTATTGAATTAGCTCAAAAAACCATTGGTATTATTGGTTTTGGCCGTATTGGACAGCAAACTGGTAAGATTGCAAAGGCATTGGGAATGAAAGTTTTGGCGTATGATAGTTACCAGAGCGACAGTGGAAAGGAAATTGCACAGTATGTTGAGTTGGAAGAGCTTCTTGCAAGCTCTGATGTTATCGCATTGCATTGTCCATTATTCCCGTCTACTGAGGGAATTATAAACAAAGATACCATTGAAAAAATGAAAGATGGTGTAATCCTTTTGAACAACAGCAGAGGTCCATTGATTGTAGAGCAGGATTTGGCAGATGCCCTGAACAGTGGAAAAGTGATGGCGGCTGGACTCGATGTGGTTTCTACTGAGCCGATTAAAGGGGATAATCCATTGTTGAAAGCCCCAAATTGTATTATAACCCCGCACATTTCTTGGGCTCCGAGGGAGAGCCGTCAACGCATTATGGATTGTGCTGTTGCAAATGTAAAGGCATATGTAGATGGGAAACCAATAAATGTTGTAAACGAAGTATAAGCTGGAATTTAGATTGTCTCAGCCGAGCTGGCTATAGGAAACTGTAATTTTGGAAACAGAAGATTTCGATTACTGTAACAATATGTAGCATGACAGCTATGCTGGGACAATTTATTCGTTGCAGAAACATAGGTAGAAGGTAAACAATGGAAAAGTATAAAGCAACAGTTCAGTATACGCCGGATTTAATTAGAAAGGCAGAAAAGGTGATTAACAATACCTTTTATTATAAGAATAATATGATAAGGATAGTTTTCTGCATAGCCTGCATGATAATAGGAGGATATGTTCAGCAGTTATTGGGGACAACCATGATGTTCATTGGAGCTGTTATACTGGCAGCTGGAAATATGAATGGAAAAAGGCGTGCAGAGCGCATCATTGAAGCATTAAATGGGGAAGAAATTAAAATGTCTTATAGTTTTCATACAGATGAAGTTTTTGGTTGTGTAGCACAGGGGAATAAATCGATATATCCATATGCTTCGCTCATACGTTTATTAGAGGATTCAGAATTCTTTTATCTTTTTACGGGGAAGGATCAGATTTTTGTTATCCGTAAAAATACGATTTCGTCGGGAAGGATAGAAGAGTTTAAGAAATTTATGACGCAAAAGACAGGGCTGGAATGGACAAAACCTGTGATACTTTTTACATTGAATATCAGACAGCTTTTATTTAATAAAGAAAATACCAAATGTATGGGAAGATAACTACGGATTAGGCACATAATTGATTGAAAGGAAATAATAAAATGGGAAACGGTATTGGGGGAAAGAAAAAAATATTACCGGTGCTTACAGCAGCGGCATTGATAGGTTCTTTGCTTACAGGATGCGGTTCTGTTGCAGAAGCAAGCAGCGGAAATGAATTTATGGGGGCTGCATCTGCAACAGTAAGATTTAAAGTAGGTACTACGACAGCACCGGAAGGACATTATGTGAAAGGTCTGCAGGAAATGCAGAGACTTTTGGAAAAATACAGCGATGGTGAAATGACATTAGATATTTATCCAAACTCAGAGTTGGGGAATGAACGTGACATGATGGAATCAGTAGGTCTGGGAATTCAAGAAATGGCTCTTGTTTCAACGGGACCATTTCCAAATTTCTGTCCGGATTGGTCTGTTCTTGACCTTCCATATCTTTTTGAGGACGCGCAGGAAGCATACAGAAAATTAGATGGTGAAAATGGACAGGCACTCTTAGACGAATTGTCAAAAATTAGGATTAAGGGAATTGGATTCTGGGAAAACGGATTTCGACAATTAACAAATGACAGTGTCGAAATTCGGACGCCGGAAGATTTAAAAGGAATCAAAGTCCGTACAATGGAAAATACCATTCATATGGCAACCTATCAGGAATTGGGAGCTAGTCCGACACCCATGGCATGGTCAGAAATTTTTACAGCTTTGCAGCAGGGGACAGTAGACGGACAGGAAAACCCTATTGCAATTATTGACTCTGCAAAAGTTTATGAAGTGCAGCACTATTGCTCAATGCTTAATTTGTTTTATTCGCCGTGTGTATTGATTATAAACGAAAAATTGTATAATAATTTTACTGCGGAACAGAAAGAGGCATTTGACCGGGCGGCAGAAGAAGCAAAAGTTTGGCAGAGAGAATATAGCCAGTCGTATAATGAAGAAGGACTGAAACATATGCAGGAGCAAGGTGTGATTATTACTGAAGTAAATCAGGAGGAATGGATAGAAGCCACCAAAGGTGTTTATGAGGATGTTGAAAAATTTGGACTTAGTCAGGAATTTGTAGATACCTGGACAGCAGATTGATGGAGGAATAAAGTATGGGGACATTTTTCAATAAATTGAAAAAAGTACAGGAAGTATTTTGTGTGATTCTTCTGATTGTGATGGTCACTATTATTTTTCTGGCAACAGTTGGAAGATACACAGGTTTGTTTTCAATTGCCTGGTCAGAAGAACTTGCAAGATATTGTATGATTTGGATGGTTTTTATTGGAGTGGGAATTGCAGCCTTAGAAGGCACTAACTTTGTAGTAGATGCCATGACTTTATGGTTATCTGAAGGAGCAATGAAAATACTGCATGTAGTCAGTGCAGTTATTACGCTTGCATTTGCATTATTTGCAGGTTATTACGGGTTGGATATGATTGATTATCAGTATGTCAGCGGGCAGGTTTCGGCAACTCTTCATATGCCCATGTGGATTATGTATATATCTATGCCCCTTGGATTAGTAAATATGGGACTTTTACAGTGTTGGAGAGTTTATTTGGAGTGTACAGGGAAATTAGATGAGAAAGCCGGGGAGGAGGAAAAAGCATGATAGCCCTATTACTTTTTGGAATTTTATTTTTGCTGTTATTTTTAGGTGTTCCGATTGCCGTCAGTCTGGGGGTGTCAACAGCCGCAGCTATGGTAATTACCGGAAATATAAATTTACTCCCGGCCATTACCCAGCGTATGTTTACTCAGACAGATAATTTTACATTAATGGCTGTTCCCTTTTTTATTCTTGCAGGAAATATTATGGAAAAGGGTGGTATATCAAAGCGTTTAATTGATTTTATAGCAACCTTGGTTAGAAGACAGCCGGGAAAACTTGCAAGTATTGCGGTGGTTGCATCTGCTTTTTTCGGGGCCATTTCAGGATCCAATCCGGCTACAGTTGCTGCAATCGGTGGAATTACAGTCCCTCGTATGAAAGAAAAAGGATATCCTAGTGAGGCGGCAGGTGCGGTAGCCGCCTCAGCAGGCACTTTGGGTGTAGTTATACCGCCGAGTATTCCAATGGTTACATATGCCGTAACAGCTTCAGTGTCTGTGGGAACCATGTTTTTGGCAGGCATTTTCCCGGGAATTCTCCTGGCGGTTGTTTTAGTAATTACCAATACTATTCTTTGCAAAAAATATGACCCTGCTGAAAAAAGTAAACTCCCGAAAGGAGCCATTGGAAAGGCTTTTATAAACGCAATTTGGGCAATTTTAATGCCGGTAATTATTTTGGGTGGGATATATGGAGGTATTTTTACACCAACGGAGTCTGCAGCAGTTGCTACCGTTTATTCGTTAATTATTTCACTGTTTGTTTATAAAGACTGCTCTTTTAAGGATTTGTATGGTATTTTCAGAGATTCAGCAGTAAGTTCTGCGGTTGTCATGTTTGTCATCGGTCTTTCAGCGCCATTTGCGTGGTTTATGACACATGAAAATCTTCCTGCAATGATTGCAAATGCGATTATTGGTGCATTTTCAGGAAATAGAATCATACTTCTTTTAATTGTTAATCTGATTCTTCTGTTCCTCGGAATGTTCCTGGAGACACAGTCAATCATATTATTGATTACACCAATTTTGGCACCGATGGCGACTACGCTGTTCCCCCAATATGGTGCAGAGTCCGTATTTCCTCTGGTTGTTATGGGTATTATCATCGTAATCAATACATCAATTGGTATGATTACACCACCGATGGCAGTGAATCTGTTTGTAGCATCAGGTATTTCAAAGTCCAGTATTGGAGCAATCTGCAAGCGAATTATCCCATATTTAATCGTAGAAGTTCTAGTATTATTGGTCATGGGATTCATTCCGCAGATTATCAGTTGGCTGCCTACCCTTACCGGTGTGGTATAAAGAACTTCGAGAAAATGCGCGGTGGAGAAATACCTTCGCGCATTTCTGCGGTGAGTGGTGTACAGAAATCAGGATTGGAATCCAGGTTAGAGAAATATCAGGATGACAGTCCCGAGAATAGAAAACATTGGTTTGTCAATTGTAGATTTGATGATGTAGAGATATTGAAAGTGTATAGAGTGTTTAGGAGGAGAAATTTATGGCTATAAGAGAAGATGCACAGGAAATCATAAATCAGGCACTGAAATCCTGTCTGCCAGATAAAGCTGTTCGTCGGGCATTGCAGGGGAAAGAGTTTGGGGATGGAAAAATTGTCATGGTAGCAATAGGCAAGGCAGCATGGCAAATGGCCAGATGTGGGGCAGAATGTCTTGGTGAACGTCTTAGTTCCGGCATTGTAATAACCAAATATGGACATAGTATGGGAGATATTGAGCGTTGTAAAATTGTAGAGGCAGGACATCCTGTTCCTGATAAAAATTCTTTTGAGGGTACGAAACAGGCTATGGAATTGGTTAAGAATCTGAACCGAGAAGATACGGTTATATTTCTGATTTCAGGAGGTGGTTCTGCGCTCTTTGAAAGTCCGCTGATTTCACCAGAGGAGTTAACGGATTTAACAAACAAATTGTTAAACTGCGGTGCTAATATTGTAGAAATGAATACTATTCGAAAAAGAATTTCAGCAGTGAAAGGCGGTAAATTTGCAAAATTATGTGCTCCTGCAAGTGTTTACGCAGTTGTTTTATCGGATATTCTGGGAGACCCTCTTGACATGATTGCGTCGGGGCCGGCATGCTGTGATTCTTCTACTTGTGAACAAGCATTAGATATTATTAATAAATATCGGATTTCTATATCAAAGCAAGTATTGAAACTTCTAAAAATAGAAACACCCAAATCCTTGGATAATGTTAAGACAGTAGTTACTGGCAGTGTGCGTGAACTGTGTTTGGCAGCAGCTAAAACCTGTGAATCCCTTGGCTATGAAACTATAATCCTCACAGATCAATTGGAATGTCAGGCCCGGGAGGCTGGTTTGATGTTATCCTCTATTGCAAGAACATACGCAAACAGCAATAAGTCTATCGCGTTTATTGTGGGTGGAGAAACAGTTGTAAGGGTAAGTGGAGATGGAAAAGGAGGGCGAAACCAGGAATTAGCCTTGGCAGCGGCAGAAGGTATTTCGGGATTGGAAAATGTAGTGATTTTTTCTGTTGGTTCCGATGGAACAGACGGACCTACAGATGCAGCTGGAGGCATAGTAGAGGGATTGACTGCAGATAAACTACACATTCTGGGAATGGATATTCATAAAATTTTGGAGAAGAATGATGCATATCCGGCATTAAAAGCAGTTGGTGGATTGATTTTTACAGGTCCTACTGGAACAAATGTCAATGATATTGCGTGTGTTCTTATGCGCAAAAATGAAGAACAGCAAGATTAACTCTTTCATACATATAAATAGTCATATTTGTCATATGAACACCAGATATTTTCAACGTAGAGTAGTAGAGTAAATTTATAACAGATTTTGTAAATTTGGGTTAAAAATAAGTGGTTAAAAATAAGTGGTTAAAAATAAGTGAAGAAATTGTAAAATTTTTCCGCTATTATTATTGACAGAGAAGAAAGAAAATGATATATTAATACCCAGCCAATGCTTAGAAAAAGCGTTGGAAAAGAAAATGAAAAAAGTTGTTGACAATAGTCGACAGATATGCTATTCTAACATAGCTGTCGCAAAGAACAGAAGTTATCGCTCAGGCGAGCAGATGCGGGTTCTTTAAAGCAACAGAAAGACGACTTCGGTCGATAAAAAAAGTTTTAAAAAGTTCTTGACAAAGCGATGCAGATGTGATAATCTAGTATGGCTGTCGAAAAAAAAGAACGGCTCAGCTGAATAGCTGAAAAAACTTTTTGAAAAAGTTCTTGAC
>NZ_JBBEWO010000007.1:0-132501 GCF_038739805.1 Blautia acetica
TTGAGTTTGGCTTGCGACACCATTCTCAATATAACATAGGAGGTTTTTTATTGAAATCCTCACCGTTTCCACTTACACTATTCGCCCCAGCATAGCTGGGGGATTAGACTTTTCATTTAGTAGAATGCGCAGAGCATATCTGTAATGAATGTTTAGATTTTCCACAGAAATGTTTCGACTTTATCAATCAGGCATTTGACGCCAGCCACTTATCTGAGGAACACTTTTATGTCATTGCAACGGATATGAAATCAAACCCCATAGCGGTATTTGATGTAGCACATGGTTCCGTGGACGGTACCTACATACAGCCAAGGGAAATTCTCATCCGCCTGCTGCTCTGTGGCGCATCTGCTGCGATTTTAGTACACAATCATCCATCCGGCTGCCCTATTCCAAGTGAAGATGATCTGACTACTACTGCAAGATTAAAAGAGTCCTTCCAGCTAATCGGCCTAAAGCTTTTAGACCATATTGTAGTCGGAAGAGAAGATTTCTATTCCTTCCGCCAGCAGGGAATCCTTATGTAGTTGGCATAAATACACATTAATGCAGTAGTGGTAGAAGCAAGAATCCCTTTGCTTTAGCTATGGGAGTGTCAATATTTTAAATGCTATTAAAAGTCGAACGAACTTTCGCAACCGGTTACGTTTGTTCTTAAAAGAAAAGAGAGGTCTCTTGGGTATCTCTTTTCTTTGTAATCGTATAATAAAGGAGTAATTTATGCAGTATTTAAAACAAAATAGAAACTTTCTTTTAAAAACAGCTGGACTTATAGGACTATTCCTGTTTTGCCTATTTTTGCGTATGCAGATTTTTATCCTGGCGTATGTTCCATCTGAAAGCATGGTTCCAACCTTGCAGAAAGGAGACTTTCTCTTTGCAACAAAATATGATAAAGCAGATCTTGAACGGTATGATGTGGTGTTATTTGATTTTCCGGATAATGAACGTTTGTGTTTTGTAAAACGTATCATCGGACTGCCAGGAGATACGATAGAGATAAAAAATGGAAAAGTTTATGCAAACGGAACCTTATGCTGTGACGATTTTACAGCGGAACTATCCTGCGATGATGGAATATACCAGGTGCCGAAAGGATGCTATTTCATGATGGGAGATAACCGGAATCATTCCCATGACAGCCGGTTTTGGAAACATCCATTTGTAAAACAGAGCCAGATACGTGGAAAAGTAAAATACGTTCTCTTCCCATTTTCAAATACCAGAGCGATATCATAAAAGAAAAGAGATATTTCTCCCATATTATGGTTAACAATTATTACGACTAAGGGAGGAATTAATAATGGCAAAAATTTTAAATGATAGCAGATTAACTGTGAATGAAGCTGCGTTACTCTATTGTATTCTTGGCTCTCCAGACCCAAAGGATAAGAAAAAAAGGATTTATCCTACTATTAAAGAATCCATTAATTATATGATTGGCGGATACACTGCTGATTCAGAAGAAAAACGATTGGAGACTATAGCATCCGTGACATCGGAACAAATGACTTTATTCTAAAAATTTGCCGAAAAGAGATACCTTTATGGTGTCTCTTTTTCTTGCCCCAAAATCAGAATTTTTTTCTTTTTTACTATGATTTAAAAAAAGGAGGTCTATCGATGGCGAGAAAATTTAAAAAAATGACGAGAGTAAAAGTTAAAAAAACGGCTGCTACTTATGATTACACGCTTTACACGGATGGAGGATGTATCTTTAACCCGGGCGGGCCCGGTGGCTGCGCTGCCGTCTTGTTGGATAAAACAAAGAATGTTCGAGAATTTTACCAAGGTTATCAGGCTACCACAAACAATCGCATGGAAATCATGGCTGTCATCCTGGGACTGAAATGGGTTCCAATAGGCAGCAGTGTTCTGATTTACTCAGATTCCCAATATGTGGTCAATACCATGAATGGTAAATTCTCGAAAAAGAAAAATTATGATTTGTGGAAAAAACTGGAAGAAGATTCCAAAGATAAAAACCTGGATGTCCGATGGGTTAGAGGGCATAATGGTAATCATTACAACGAACGGTGCGACCAGCTTTGCAGTATCGCGATGCAAGGTTTAAAACTTTCAAAAGATACCGGCTACCAGGATAAAACAACCAGTAGAAAAACTGGCGCAATGGGTGTTGTTTTTACACTTCCAAAAGAATATAAAGACGAAGAAATGGTTCCTCTTTCCCCTAAAGAGTATTGTGAAATTTATCATGTAAACATGGAGTGTGGCAAAGCATTGGCAGCTTTTTGTCAGAAACCTAATCACACATTTGAGGATTATCTGAATCTAAAGACCGGAGGCCTGGATGCGTATTCCCGAATATCGAAAGATTCTATTTTAAACCAAACAGAACTAAGTCCAGAAGCATTAAATACAATTAAACAGGTACTCCCAACTATGCATGGACAAATGTGCTGCCTGCGTTGGTATATGCGTGGATTGCCACTTGCTGATTGTATTCGAAAGGCATTAGTAAATCAAGAAGTACAAGAAAATAAGAAGAAAAAGTAGCTTTTTTCAAAAAGCTTTTTAACAAAAATATGTTCAATACATTTTTTCTCCCATATTGCATAGGAAGACAAATAAATAAAGAAAGAGGATGATAACTATACTAAAAGAACTGCGAGAAGAAAGGCTTCTGCTCACTCTAGACGAAGTCAGTAAACTACTTCATATCTCTTATGGAAAAGCCAGAGAATTCACATTCGAACAGAATATGCAAGTCCATATTGGGAGAAGAACACTGGTGCATAGAAAGAAATTAGAACAATGGGTCGATAATCAAGTCAAATAAGAAAGGATACAGATATACTCGGTTTTATCTTGAATAATATCCACAAATTTGATAAGATTATAATCGAATATGATAAGTATCCTTATTTCTTGAAGAAACACGCACGGAAATAAGGAGGCTATAATATGGGAAAAAATTTAAAAGGAAAAAGCATAGGGCGTGGCATCTGTCAGCGCAAGGACGGCATTTATCAAGCAAAAATCTATATGAAAGGGAGTCCAAAGCCTACCTATCTTTATGATTCCAATTTGAATAATCTGAGAATAAAAAAGAGACATTTGGAATTCATCAAGAATCAGAACCTTTCCTCAAAGCATGCTCTTATGATACTTGACGACTGGTTTGAACATTGGATGGAAACAGTTTGTTCTGTAAAGCTAAAGAACACGACAATCCGAAATTATTATGACAATTACAACAGGGTCAAAGGAAATCTCGGACATATAAAACTGATTAATCTCAACCAGATTAGTATCCAGAGTGCAGTCAATGAGCTGTCTGAAAGCTATAAGAGAACCACCGTAAAAAGCACTTTAAACGTACTTAACGCCTGCTTGGAATATGCAACAAACAATCTCGTAATCGCACATAATCCGTGCAAGGGTGTGATTTTGGGTGAACGTTTGAAAGATTTTATTCCAAAGGAAAAGAAAGAAGATTTGAAGTATATCAATAAAGAGCGCTTAGATTTGTTCTTTGATGTTGCAAAGAATTCTCGTTCATCAGCATATTTTTATATTCTGTTGCACACGGGACTCCGTGTTGGAGAACTGTGTGCCTTACAGTGGAAAGACGTTGACTTTGCAAAACGAGAACTTCATATCTACAAGACTATCAATCGAACGGAGTGTTACTTTGACGAATACGGAAAAAAGCTGGAGAAACCCATCTCAAGTATTCAGATTACTACGCCAAAAAGAGAAGCGAGCAATCGAATCGTTCCTATGACCGAAGGTGTTGTGAATGCGTTCCAGACCATAAAGAAATATCAAAAGCAGGACAAAAAAGAAAACAAAAATTGGGGAACATCTAATGGGTTCCTAAAAAAATACCCCGATTTAGTTATGACGACTAAAGAAGGGAACTGTTTTTTACCAAATTACGTCGAAAAAGAATGCAAACGGTTGGTGAGCATTCTAAACAAAAAGCAGCAGCAAATAGCAGAAAGCGAAGGCCGGCCATACACACTGATTAAGATTCATCCGCATATGTTCCGCCATACCTTCGTTACTAACTGTTATCAGCAAAAACTGGATTCCAGAATCCTGCTTGATATTGTCGGGCATCGAAACTTGAAAATGACAGCTCTCTATACCCACCCAGAAAAAGAATTCATGCACAGTGAGTTCGAAAAATACAAAAGTGTGATTTAAAGAATACCGTATAATTATTCAAGAGAAATGCATATTATTCATGCATGAAAATGCCAGTATTTCCGCTGATATGAAAAAGGGTGTAAAAAGGGTGTAGTAAACAAATCGAAACGTCCAGAAATGCTTTAAATAAAGGGAAAAATGAAGATTACTAATACATTATCACCGATGATGCAGCATTATGTAAAGACAAAAGAAGAGTACAGCGACTGTATTTTATTTTACCGTTTAGGTGATTTTTATGAAATGTTCTTTGAGGACGCACAGACAGTTTCAAAGGAACTGGAGCTGACTTTAACAGGAAAAGACTGTGGTATGGCAGAAAGGGCGCCCATGTGCGGTGTCCCTTTTCACGCCGCAGAGGTTTACATCAACCGTCTGATTAGCAAGGGGTACAAAGTGGCTGTCTGCGAACAGGTAGAAGACCCCAAACAGGCCAAAGGTATTGTAAAAAGAGAAGTTATCCGCGTAGTGACACCGGGAACTACCTTAAACACCCAGGCGCTGGACGAAACAAAGAACAATTATATTATGTCTGTGGTATATCTTTCCAACCGCTTTGGCATTGCCATTGCTGATGTTACCACAGGCGATTTTATGGTGACGGAAGTGGAAAATATCCGCAAGCTGCTGGACGAAATCTACAAATTTTCTCCTGCTGAACTTTTATGCAACGAGGCATTCTGCATGTGCGGCGCCGATATGGACGAACTGAGAAACCGTCTGCACATTTCCGTATCCACACTGGAAAACTGGTATTTTGATGACGAGCTGTGCGCCCGCACTTTAAAGGAGCATTTTCATGTGGGAACTCTGGAAGGGCTGGGTCTGAAGGATTATGCCTGCGCCGTGATTGCGGCAGGGGCGCTTTTTTCCTATTTGCTGGAGACTCAGAAAACTTCACTGGAACACATGCGGGCTATTACCCCCTACATTACCGATAAGTATATGCTCATTGACAGTTCCACCAGACGTAATCTGGAACTGACAGAAACCATGCGGGAAAAAGGCAAGAGGGGTTCTCTTCTCTGGGTTCTGGACAAGACAAAAACTGCCATGGGGGCCCGTATGCTCCGAACCTTTTTGGAACAGCCTCTGATTGATAAGGACGAAATCAACGGACGGCTGGATGCCGTCGAAGAAATCAACCGGCATGAAATGGATCGGGAAGAACTGCGGGAATATCTGAATCCCGTGTATGACATGGAACGATTAGTCAGCCGTGTCAGCTACCAGTCCGCCAATCCCAGAGATATGATTTCATTTAAAACCTCCGTTGGCATGATTCCCCATATCAAAAAGCTGTTAGAACCTTTTACTTGCGGGGAATTAAAAAAAGTTTATGAAGAAATGGATGATTTGAAGGATTTGTACGACCTTCTGGATATTTCCATTGTGGAAGACCCGCCTCTGGCTATGAAAGAGGGCGGTATTATTAAAGAAGGATATCAGGAACAGATTGACCATTTCCGTGAGGCCAAAACCAAAGGAAAAACCTGGCTGGCGGAATTGGAAGCTTCCGAAAAAGAGAAGACCGGAATCCGCACCTTAAAAGTAAAATACAACAAAGTGTTCGGCTATTATCTGGAAGTTACCAATTCTTTTAAAGATATGGTGCCGGATTATTATACCAGAAAACAGACGCTGACCAACGCGGAACGATATATTACCCCTCGTTTGAAAGAACTGGAGGATATGATTTTAGGCGCAGAAGACAAGCTGTATGCTCTGGAATACGACGAATTTGTGAAAGTCCGCAATCAGGTAGCAGCTCAGGTAGAACGGATTCAACGGACAGCCAAGGCCATTGCCCGGCTGGACACCTATCTTTCTCTTGCCCTTGTGGCCTCCCACAATCAGTTTGTGCGGCCGAAAATCAACACAAAAGGGGTCATTGACATCAAAAACGGACGGCATCCAGTTGTGGAAAAAATGATTTCCAATGATATGTTTATTCCCAATGACACTTATCTGGACAATGGCAAAAACCGGATTTCTGTCATTACCGGCCCGAATATGGCTGGAAAATCCACCTATATGCGGCAGTCTGCCCTGATTGTACTTATGGCGCAGATTGGCTCCTTTGTCCCGGCAGATAAGGCAAATATCGGGATTGTAGACCGGATTTTCACTCGTGTTGGAGCTTCCGATGATTTAGCCAGCGGTCAGAGTACCTTTATGGTAGAGATGACGGAGGTCGCTAATATTCTCAGAAACGCCACCTCCAAGAGTCTTCTGATTCTGGACGAAATCGGCAGAGGAACCAGTACCTTCGACGGCCTGTCCATTGCCTGGGCAGTGATTGAGCATATCAGCAATACAAGGCTTTTAGGCGCCAAAACCCTGTTTGCCACCCATTATCACGAACTCACCGAACTGGAAGGCAAACTGGCGGGAGTGAACAATTACTGCATTGCCGTGAAAGAACGGGGAGATGATATTGTCTTTCTACGGAAAATTGTAAAAGGCGGAGCAGACAAAAGCTATGGTATCCAGGTAGCCAAGCTGGCCGGAGTTCCCGACACGGTTATTGACCGGGCAAAGGAGCTGGTGGAGGAACTGGTCAGCGCAGATATTACGGCTACGGTAAAAAATATTGCCTCAGAAAACAGAAAACCAAAGACGAAGCCGGCGGTACACTATGATGAAGTGGATATGGAGCAGATTTCCCTTTTCGACACCGTAAAAGACGACGATGTTCTGGAAGAATTAAAATCCATCCAGGTGGACGAACTGCGGCCCGTAGACGCTCTCAACATTCTATACCGGCTTCAGAACAAGCTGAAGAACAGATGGTGATAAAAAGTGAGAAAAATTGCGGTCTTAGACCAGAATACGATTGATAAAATTGCGGCAGGGGAAGTGGTAGAGCGCCCTGCCTCTGTGGTAAAGGAACTGGTAGAAAATGCTGTGGATGCAGGAGCTACTGCCATTACTGTAGAAATAAAGGAAGGCGGGATTTCCTTTATCCGCGTAACAGACAACGGCGGAGGCATTGAAAAAGAGCAGGTGCCTCTGGCCTTTCTGCGTCATGCCACCAGCAAAATTGAAAAGGTAGAGGATTTGCTGCAGATTTCTTCTCTGGGCTTTCGCGGAGAGGCACTGTCCAGTATTTCTGCGGTCTCCCAGATGGAAGTCATTACCAAAACCCCGGAAGCCCTGACGGGTGTGCACTATGTCATTGAGGGCGGAAGAGAAAAGGCACTGGAAGAAGTGGGGGCGCCAAACGGCACCACCATGCTGGTGCGAAACCTGTTTTTCAATACTCCGGCCCGAGGAAAATTCTTAAAAACCGCCATGACAGAGACGGGATACGTCAGCGGTTACATGGAACAGCTTGCCCTGTCCCATCAGGATATTTCTTTTAAATACATGGTAAACGGTCAGACCAAGCTGCATACCTCCGGCAATTCCAATCTAAAAGATGTGATTTACGGCATTTACGGCAGAGACATTACCAGAGAACTGGTGCCGGTTGCTTTTGAAAAACCCGGTATTTCGATTGAGGGTTTTATCGGGAAACCCGTGATTGCCCGGGGAAACCGGAATTTTGAAAATTATTACATCAACGGCAGATATGTAAAGAGCAAAATTTTGATGAAAGCCATTGAAGAGGCCTACAAGCCCTATATGATGCAGCATAAATATCCTTTTGTGTGCCTGCACTATGACATAGAAGGAGAGGAGATTGACGTCAATGTCCATCCCACGAAAATGGAAGTGCGCTTCCAGAATCAGGGGGCCGTCTACAATGCCACTTATGATATGATTACCGCCGCTTTGTCCCACCGGGAAATGATACCGGAGGTGGAACTGGAAAAGCGAACCGAACCGAAACAAGAAAAAACAGCTCCGCCGGAGCCTTTTGAAACCGGATATAAACAGCAGGCAAAGAAATGGGAGAGCAGCATAAAAGAAGCAAAGACCCCTTACGTGGCAGCCGATTTAAAGCCAGCCATCCAAAAGCCTTCCATACCGGTTCCTTCTGTGCCTCAAACAGGACTTCAACCGGCCATGGCAGAGCCGGCACGGAAAGCAGCCACGGTAAAAAGCGAACTGCCAGGCAGTGTACGTCCCCAGACAGAAGTACACACACCCACGGTTTCTGAAAAACCATCTGTTTCTCCCGAAAAGCCTGTCCAGATGGAGCTTTTTGACGACCGGCTTTTATCCAAAAAAGCACGGCTTCACCACCGGATTATTGGGCAGCTTTTTGAAACTTACTGGCTGGTGGAATATGACAATAAATTTTATATCATTGACCAGCATGCAGCTCATGAAAAAGTTTTATACGAGCGTTTCATGAAAGAATTTGCCAACCGGGAAATTGTAACGCAGATGGTTTCGCCGCCCCAGGTGATTTCTCTGAATCTCCAGGAAGACCTGCTTTTGAAAACCCACATGGAACTTTTTAAAAGATTCGGTTTTGAAATCTCGGAATTCGGCGGCAGAGAATACAGTATCCACGGCGTACCCGCCAATCTTTACGGCATTTCCGTCCAGAATTTCTTTGTAGAACTTCTGGACAGCCTGGAAAACGAAAATGCCAGGCAGCCGCTGGATATTCTCACCGGACGCATTGCAACCGCTGCATGCAAAGCTGCGGTAAAGGGAAACAACACCCTGTCTGTGCAGGAAGCAGACAAACTCATTGACGAACTTTTAGGACTGGACAATCCATATCACTGTCCTCATGGAAGACCCACCATTATCTCCATGACCAAATACGAACTGGAAAAGAAATTCAAACGGATTGTGTAGGTGAATATTTTGAAAAAACCTTTGATTGTACTGACAGGTCCCACGGCCGTGGGAAAGACCAGGCTTTCCATCGCCCTTGCAAAGGCCGTGGACGGTGAAATTATCTCTGCGGACTCCATGCAGGTGTACAAATATATGGACATTGGCTCTGCAAAGATTACAAAAGAAGAGATGGAAGGCGTCCCCCACTACCTCATTGATGTGCTGGACCCAAAAGAAGAGTTTCATGTAGTCCGTTTTCAGGAAATGGCAAAAAAGGCCATGGCAAAAATCTATGCCAAGGGAAAAATCCCTATTCTGACAGGCGGCACGGGCTTCTATATCCAAGCCGTGGTAAAAGACATTGATTTTTCTGAAAACACGGAAAAATCCACGGTGCGGGAAAAACTGGAAAAACTGGCCGAAGAAAAGGGCAGCGAATTTCTCCATGCCAGATTACAGGAAGCAGACCCGGCTTCTGCCCAGAAAATTCATGCCAACAACGTAAAGCGTGTTATCCGCGCTTTGGAATACTATGAACTGACCGGAGAGCGCATCTCTGAGCACAACCTTCGGGAGGCAGAAAAAGAGTCGCCCTATAACACGGCATACTTTGTGTTGAACGATGTGCGGGAACGGCTTTACAAACGCATTGACAGCCGGGTAGACGAAATGTTAAAGCAAGGTCTGGTAGAAGAAGTCCGAAAGCTGGCAGACATGGGATACACCAAAGATATGGTTTCCATGCAGGGCCTTGGCTATAAGGAAATCCTGTCTTATTTTGACCACACCTGTTCCCTGGATGAGGCGGTCTATATTTTGAAACGAGACACCCGGCACTTTGCCAAGCGGCAAATTACCTGGTTTAAGCGTGAAAAGGATGTTATCTGGATAAACAAAAATGAATTCGCATACAAGGAAGAAGACATCCTGAATGATATATTGGAAAACTGTGAGAAAAGAGGAATCATACCATGCAGGAAATGAATGAAATGTACCAGCAGCTTGGTATCAGCCAGGCGGTACTGAATTTTGGAAATAAAATAGAGGCAGGTTTAAAAGAGCGTTTCACTGCCATTGATGAAAATGCAGAATACAACCAGTTAAAGGTGCTGCATGCCATGCAGAAAAATAAAGTCAGCGAAGCCTGCCTGTATTCGTCCACCGGATATGGCTATAACGATATTGGGCGAGATACCTTAGAAGAGGTCTATGCCAGCGCCTTCCACACCGAAGCAGCTCTGGTGCGTCCCCTTTTAGCCTGCGGCACCCATGCCCTGGCTGTGGCTCTGGCAGGAAATCTCCGTCCCGGAGACGAACTCCTTTCCCCTGTGGGAAAACCTTACGATACCCTGGAGGAGGTTATCGGTATCCGTCCCTCCAAAGGCTCTCTGGCTGAATACGGCGTGACTTACCGTCAGGTAGAACTTTTAGAAGACGGCAGTTTTGACTACGAAGGCATCCGAAATGCCATTACAGAAAAGACAAAAATGGTGGAAATTCAGCGTTCCAAGGGCTATCTTACCCGCCCCACTTTTTCTGTCAGCCAGATTGGGGATTTGATTGCCTTTATCAAGGGTATTAAGCCGGACATCATTTGTATGGTAGACAACTGCTATGGAGAATTTGTGGAAAAAATTGAGCCAAGTGACGTAGGCGCAGACTTAATCGTGGGCTCTCTGATAAAAAATCCCGGCGGCGGTCTTGCGCCTATCGGCGGTTACATTGCAGGAAAGAAAGAATACGTGGACAATGCGGCTTACCGCCTGACCTGTCCGGGACTCGGAAAGGAAGTGGGTGCCACTTTAGGGGTAAATCCTGCCTTCTATCAGGGCTTTTTCCTGGCTCCCACTGTAACAGCAGGGGCTTTAAAAGGCGCAATTTTCGCAGCCAACATCTACGAAAAACTGGGATTTTCGGTAACCCCAAACGGCACGGAAAGCCGTCACGATATCATTCAGGCCGTAACCTTCGGCACACCGGAGGGCGTGGTAGAATTCTGCAAGGGCATTCAGGCCGCTGCACCTGTGGACAGTTATGTAGAGCCGGAGCCATGGGCTATGCCGGGTTATGACAGCGATGTAATTATGGCTGCCGGCGCTTTTGTGCAGGGTTCTTCCATTGAACTTTCTGCAGACGGCCCCATTAAGCCGCCGTACACGGTATATTTCCAGGGCGGCCTCACCTGGTATCACGCAAAGCTGGGTATCCTTATGTCTCTGCAGAAGCTGGCAGACAAAAATCTGGTGACTCTTCCGGAAGAATAGGAGCAATATGGAAAAAAAACAAATCTGTGTCATAGGCGGAGGCGCTGCAGGCATGATGGCTGCTATTATGGCCGCCCGGGCAGGAGCCGCTGTCACACTTTTAGAGCACAATGAGAAAACAGGACGAAAACTTCTGGCCACCGGAAACGGCCGCTGCAATCTGACCAACCGTTACCAGAGCAGGGAATGCTATCACAGCCAGAAGCCTGAAACTGCATGGGGAATTTTACAGCAGTTTTCTCTGACAGACACCCTGGAGTTCTTCTCAGAAATCGGCGTTTCCGTAAAAGAAAAAAACGGTTATTTTTATCCTGCCTCCATGCAGGCCTCCAGCGTACAAGAGCTTCTGGAAATGGAAGCCCGGTATCGTAAGGTAAAAATCAAATGCCGGGAGAACGTAAAGGAAATCCGCCCGGAACAGACTGCCTCCTGCAAGCCCTCATTTCTGGTGCGTACCGAAACCTGGCAGTATAAGGCGGACGCTGTGATTCTGTCCTGCGGCTCCCGTGCTTCTCAAATAGAAGGGGCGGATGGCAGCGGCTATACCCTGGCCAAATCCCTTGGACTTTCTGTAGAGAAACCTCTGCCGGCTCTGGTTCCCCTTATGGGAAAAGAAAAATATTTTTCCAAATGGGCAGGCACCCGTATCGAGGGACGAATTTCTCTTGTGGCCGAAAAAAAAGTGCTGAACACGCAGGAAGGCGAACTGCAGCTTACGGATTACGGTATTTCCGGTATTCCGGTCTTTCAGTGCAGCGGTCTGGCTGCCAGACTGCTGGATAAGGGCATTGAGGTTACGGCTGTACTGGATTTTCTCCCTTCCTGTAATCTGGCAGAAACAGAGCAGCTTTTAAAAAGCCGCAGAAAGCAGTGCCCGTATAAGTCCACAGCGGCCCTGCTCACAGGGCTTTTCCCCAAAAAGCTCTGCGACGTGCTGATGGAGAACAAACCGGAAATCCCCGCTCTTGCGGCAAGGATAAAAGAATTTCCTATAAAAATAAAGAAAACCAAACCTTTTAAAAACGCCCAGGTCTGTACCGGAGGAGTTTCTCTTACGGAAGTCCATCCGCACACTCTGGAGAGCCGGAAAGTGCCGGGACTGTATCTGGCCGGAGAACTGCTGGACACAGACGGTATCTGCGGCGGCTATAATCTTCAGTGGGCATGGACCACCGGCGCCCTTGCAGGAAAGGAGGCAGCCAAATGCTGAATATCTGTCAGATAAAACTTCCCGTTACCCATACGCAGGAAGAACTGGAAAAGAAAATACTCTCTGTTCTGCGAATTTCCAGAGAAGAACTGCTTTCCTGGAACATTGCCAGACAATCTCTGGACGCCAGGAAAAAGCCGGAACTTTTCTTTGTCTATACTGTGGAGGTGTCCGTAAAAAAAGAAGCCAAAGTGCTGAAAAAAGTCCGTTCCAAAAACGTCAGTCTGTTGACTCCTAAGAAATTCACTTATCTTCGCATCAAGGAAGAAACCAACAGCCGCCCCGTCATCGTAGGAAGCGGCCCCTCCGGGCTGTTCTGTGCCTACTATCTGGTGAAAGCAGGCTTAAAACCCCTGGTTCTAGAGCGGGGAGAAGACGCAGATAACCGTCTGCGGACTGTGGAAGATTTCTGGAAGACCGGCCGGTTAAATCCGGAATCCAATGTGCAGTTCGGAGAGGGCGGGGCAGGAACTTTTTCCGACGGAAAGCTGAACACGCTGGTAAAAGATCCCATAGGCCGGAACCGGGAGGTCCTGAAAATTTTCGTAGAGGCCGGAGGGCCAAAGGAAATTCTCTACCAGCAGAAGCCTCATCTGGGCACTGACGCTCTGATAAATATCGTAAAAAATATCCGTCATTTTATTGAACAGGCCGGCGGGGAAATCCGCTTTTCCTCTAAAATGACAGATTTGCATATAGAAAACGGCAGAATTGCTTCTGTTACAGTAAACCATACCCAAAAGATTCCCACCAATACCCTGGTACTGGCTGTGGGACACAGCGCCAGAGATACGTTTGCCCTTTTGAAAGAAAAGGGGATACACATGGAGCCAAAATCTTTCGCTGTAGGCCTGCGGGCAGAGCACCCGCAAAGTCTGATTAACCAGTATCAGTACGGACAGGAACAGGCAGCGCAGCTTGGGGCAGCCAGCTATAAACTGACCCACAGGGGAACCAATGGAAGAGGGGTATACAGCTTTTGTATGTGCCCCGGCGGTTATGTAGTCAACGCTTCCTCCGAAGAGGGACGACTTGCAGTAAACGGTATGAGTTACCAGGACCGCGGCTCAAAAAATGCCAACAGTGCCCTGATTGTAACCGTAACTCCGGAAGATTTCTCGGGGGATGACGTGCTTTCCGGAATGGAATTTCAGCGGCGATTAGAAGAGAAAGCATACGAATTGGGACAGGGCAAAATTCCGGTGCAAAAATACGGTGACTTCTGTCAAAATCAGACCTCTGACAACTTCGGAGAAGTCACCCCCTGTATGAAGGGCGGATATACTTTTGCCAATCTGAGAGATTTGATGCCGGAATTTTTAAATGAAGCCCTTATGGAAGGCATACAGGCATTTGAACAGATTATCCCTGGATTTTCCCGTGCCGATATGGTGCTTTCCGGTATCGAAAGCAGAACCTCCTCCCCGGTGCGTATTTGCAGAGATAAACATTTTCACAGCTCCGTATCCGGCCTTTATCCCTGTGGAGAGGGTGCCGGATACGCCGGAGGAATCACCTCGGCAGCCATGGACGGATTGAAAATCGGTGAGGCAATTATGAAAAATCTCATAAATTTTTCGTAAGGCATATACATCGTTTTTAATCTGTGCTACAATGAATCTGCGAAAACCCTATGCGAAAAAATATGCCAAAGAAATCGCAATATAGAGTATGGCAGAATTTAAAAACATGAAACAGATACCAAAGGACGAGCGCCCGTACGAAAAATGTGTCCGGCTGGGCGCCCAGTCCCTTACTGATGCAGAGCTTCTTGCCGTCCTTTTAAGAACCGGTACGGTAGGCAGCCCTTCTGTGCATATGGCGGAAGAAATTCTCAGTCTTTCCAAAGACAGAAAGGGGCTTCTGGGACTTCACACTTTAAGCCTTGCACAATTAAAATCCGTAAAAGGTATCGGAACAGTAAAAGCAATACAGATAAAATGCATCGGAGAGCTTTCCAAACGCATTGCTCAGACAACAGCCAGGAAAGGGCTTCAGTTTACCCAGCCCGGAACCATTGCGGATTATTACATGGAGCGGCTGCGCCACAAGGAACAGGAGGAGCTTATCTGTATGATGCTGGACACTAAAAATCATTTGCTGGGGGAGGAAATGATTTTCAAAGGAACTGTGAACGGTTCTTTCGTCAGCCCAAGAGAGATATTCCTGACCGCCATGTCTTATCATGCCGTGGGAATTCTTCTTGTACATAACCATCCCAGCGGAGACCCTACTCCCAGTCAGGCTGATTTGGACGTTACACAGCGTATTGCAGAAGCAGGAGAACTCCTTGGAATTCCGCTTCTGGACCACATTATTATTGGGGACTGCAAATATCTGAGTTTTCGCCAGCAGGGGATTTTTTAAATGTTAAAAAGTTAAAGGGGACAAGTTTACATGCCATTGCATAAAACGTTTGGAGTAGACCTGGGAACCAGTACGGTGAAAATCTATTCACAGGACCAGGATACTATTTTAACGGAGAAAAACATGATAGCCATTCGCAACCAGAAGCAGATTCTGGCAGTCGGAAATGAGGCATATGGGATTTTTGAAAAGAATCCGTCTAATGTATCTGTAATTTCGCCCATGGCTTATGGAAAAATTGCAGATGTCAATCACACAGAGATGGTTTTACAGGCTTTACTGGATAAGATAAATGCCGGCAGTGTCTTCAGCAACAGTTTATATCTGGCAGTTCCTTCGGATTTGTCGGAAATTGAACAGCGGGCCTATTACACCATTGGAAATTCCAACCGAAAGAACAAAATATATATGGTCAACAAAACCATCGCCGATGCGGTGGCCCTTGGGATTCCCATTAATCATACAAAAGGAAGCATGATTGTCAATATCGGGGCACAAAGTACGGAAATCTCTGTCATTGAACAGGGAAGAGTGGTTTTGAGCAAAATTGTGGAAATCGGGGGCAAACAGCTGAACGAAGCCATTGTCAACGAGGTTCGCAAACAGCACAACCTCTATATCGGAAACCGGACCGCCAGAAGACTGAAGTTCTCTCTGGCCTATTTAAAAGAAGATATCCGGGAGGCCAGAAAAATTGTGGGGATCGACAGTTTAAGCGGTCTGCCCCGGGAAGGGATTGTGCCCTCTGATATGATATACGAAACAATTTTAGGCCCTATTCGGTCTATCTGCGAAGAAATTCAGTTTTTCCTGGAAAGAACACCTCCGCAGATGTATCAGAATATTCAGGACCAGGGAATCTTTCTGGCGGGAGGATGTGCCAGAATCCCTGATATGGACTGGTTCTTGAGCCAGGCCACCGGGCAAAAAGTACGATTATCGGGATATTATGAACTTTGCACCATATATGGGCTGAAAGAAATTATTGGAAACCGCACCCTTTGGAAATGGGTCAGGTAGCCGGAAAGAAAAGCTGAGGTTTTGAGAATGAAGAAAAAGCATAATTGGACGATTAAAAGCAAGCATGTGCTTGCGGCCATGGTTCTGGGCTGTGTCGGTCTGATGATTTTCGCCGCTGCTGCGAAATTTCCCATTGAACCGGTGAGAAATACAGCGGGGTATATCATTGTACCATTCCAGAAAGGCATCAATAAAGTGGGCGCTGTTCTTGACGATGCCACCGCAGGCTTTCAGAATAAGCAGGCGCTTGTAAAAGAAAATAAAAAACTTCAGGAAAAAGTCGATGAACTGACTGCAGAAAACAGCCGCCTGACCCAGGGGCTTACAGAATTGGAACGCCTGCAGGAATTATACAAGCTGGATCAGGATTACAGTCAGTACGATAAGGTGGCAGCTAATGTTATCTCTAAAGATACAGGCAACTGGTTTAACAGCTTTACCATCAACAAGGGTACGGATGACGGCATCCAGAAGGACTGCAACGTCATCGCCGGCAGCGGACTGGTAGGCATTGTCACGGAAGTGGGCAAAAACTGGGCTACGGTCCGTTCTATTATTGACGACACCAGCAATGTCAGTGCCATGACCATGAGCACTTCTGACCGCTGTATTGTGGCGGGAGATTTGCGTCTGATTGACGAAGGCAAGCTGCAGTTTATCCACTTAAAAGACGAAGATGACAAAATCCAGGAGGGCGAAAAGATTGTCACCTCCGATGTCAGCGATAAATTCCTGAAAGGAATTCTCATCGGTTATGTCAGCGAAATAAAAGAGGACCCCAACAATCTGACAAAGACAGGAACTCTGACACCGGCTGTAGATTTTGAACATTTAAGCGAGGTACTGGTAATCAAAGAACTGAAACAGCAGAAAGGGGATTCCTGATGCGGATAAAGAGAAGAGCCGTACAAGGCCTGGTGATTCTGGTGTGCTTTATTCTCCAGAGCACCGTATTTCAAAGTCTTTCCATTGGCTCTATTGTGCCGAATCTCCTGTTGATTGTCACAGTATCCTTTGGATTTATGCGTGGAAAGCTTTCGGGACTTTGGACCGGACTTTTCTGCGGACTTTTAAAAGATGTTTTCTATGGAAATCTACTGGGCTTTTATGCCCTGATTTATCTGTGTATTGGATATGTGGCAGGATGCTGCTGCAAAATTTTCTACGATGAGGAAATCCGTGTCCCCTTGTTTCTGGTGGCGGCAGGAGATATCCTCTACGGAATTCTGGTATACGGAATGCAGTTTCTCATGCGGGGAAGACTGCAGATTTTTTACTATTTCGGACGCATTATGATTCCCGAAATGATTTATACTGTGTTAGTTACTGTCATTCTTTACAAACTTTTGTTCAAACTGAACAGGAAGCTAAGCGAACTGGAAATGAAAGAGAGAGATTCCATTTGGTTAAGAAAATAAAAAAATTCATCAAAAAAATCGGACTGAAAAGAACAACCGTTGTTATTCTCGTATTCTGCGCCATGTTTGCAGTGCTGATTCAGCGGCTTTTTTCCCTGCAGATTCTTCATGGAGAGGAATACGCGGAAAATTTCAATCTGAGTATCACAAAAGAACGAACTTTAAAAGGAACCCGCGGCAATATTCTGGACAGAAACGGCAAGCCTCTGGCTTACAACCAACTGTCTTATTCCGTCATTTTAGAGGACAACGGAACTTATGACTCCACCAGAGAGAAAAATCTGACCTTGAACTATGTGGCCTATGAACTCTTAAACATTCTGAAGTCCCACAATGAGAGTACAGATATTACTTTTCACATTGTATTGGACGAAGATGGAAAATATGCCTTTGATGCCACAGGTTTTACCTTGAACCGTTTCAAAGCAGACGTATACGGAAAAGCGAAGATTGAAGATTTGAAAAAGAAACAGCTCAATGCCACTGCTGATGAAATCATGGAGTATCTGGCAGGAGAGGAGCGTTTCGGACTGGTAAACAAGGAAAAACCTTATACAAAAAAAGAACTGGAGTCCTATGGGCTGCCGGAAAGCTTTACGCCGGAGGAAACGTTAGAGCTGGTAAAAATACGCTATATTTTATCCACCAACAGCTTTAAAAAATATGTGCCCGTTACCATTGCCACCAATGTCAGTGAAGAGACTGTGGCGGAAATTATGGAGCGCAAGGACAAACTGCAGGGCGTGGATATTACAGAGGATTCTATCCGTGTCTACGACGAGGCAGAAAGTTTTGCCTCCATTATCGGCTATACAGGAAAAGCCGACTCAGAAGAACTGGAAAGCCTCCGCGACCAGGGCTATGATTATTCCACCGACGCTGTGGTAGGTAAAGCCGGCATAGAAAAGGAAATGGAAACCAAACTGCAGGGAAAAGACGGCTCAGAAACTGTCTTTGTGGATACTATGGGAAAAGTTCTGAAAATTGAAAGCGATTCCAGAAAAGAGCCGGAGTCCGGCAATGATGTGTACCTGACTCTGGACAAGGATTTGCAGCGTATCACCTACGATATCCTGGAACAGAAAATTGCCGGAATTTTAGTAGCCAACATTATCAACGCCAAGGAATTTAAAGTAGAAGACGGCATGGATACGGCAGCTATTAAAACGCCTATTTATGATGTATACAATGCCCTGATAAACAATAGTGTTCTGGACATCTCACATTTCAAAGAGGACGATGCCACAGAACTGGAAAAAGAAGTATACGAACGATTTCAGCAAAAGCAGTCTGAGGTTTTTGCCCAGGTAAAAGAAGAGCTGACCAAGGAAAATCCCGCGGCTTATAAAGACTTGTCCGAAGAAATGCAGGAATACCAGAGCTACATTGTGAATGATTTCCTTATGAATAAAAAGGGTATTTTATCCAAAGATTCTATTGATTCCTCTGATTCCGTCTACAAAGCCTGGACCAAGGAAGAATCTATCAGTTTAAAGGAATTTCTGACTTATGCAGCTGGAAAGAATTGGATTGATATTTCCCAATTTTCCTCTGAGGACGAATACCTGGATTCCAATGAGGTATATACCGCACTGGCTGATTATCTGACCGAATCCCTGGCTGATGATGAGGGATTTTCCAAAATCCTGTATAAATATATGCTGCATGAAGACACCATCTCCGGTGCCCAGCTTTGTATGCTCTTGTACGACCAGAATGTTCTGGAAAAAGATGATGCCACATATCAGGCTTTAAAATCCGGTTCTATGAGAGCCTATGATTTTATGATAAACAAAATCCGTAATCTGGAAATCACACCGGCCCAGCTGGCTTTGGACCCCTGCTCCGGTTCCGTGGTTATTACAGATGTCAACACAGGCGAAACTCTGGCCTGTGTGACCTATCCTGGATATGACAACAACCGGCTTGCCAACAACATGGACACCGAATATTTTGCCAAGCTGTCCCAGGATTTATCCGGTCCTTTCTATAACAAGGCCACCCAGCAGCTCACAGCTCCAGGTTCTACCTTTAAAGTAGTTACTGTTGTGGCTGGTATGGAAGAGGGAATTGTAAATGACAGTTACGGTGCTGTCTGTACCGGCCAGTTCGATAAAGTTGCCAATGCACCCTGGTGCTGGCTGCATTCCGGTCATGGTTATATGAACGCGGTTTCCGGTATCACCAATTCCTGTAACGTATTTATGAACCAGGTAGCTTATGATTTGGGTACAGATGCGGACGGAAAATATTCCGACTCTCTGGGTGTGGAAAAACTGATGAAATACGCCAATTTATTCCGTCTGAACGAAAAGTCAGGTCTGGAAATTACGGAAGTATCACCGAAAATGTCTACTTCCGATGCGCTGAGAACTTCTATCGGACAGAGCGATTTGTCTGTTACGACTTCTCAGCTCGCCAGATATGTGACTACTATTGCGAGCCGGGGCACCAGCTATCAGCTGTCCCTTCTTGATAAAGTAACTGACTCCAAAGGAGAAATAATCGAAGATTACACTCCGGAAGTCAAAGGAGACATGGACGTTGCAGACCATACCTGGACTACTGTACAGAAAGGTATGAGAGGAGTTGCGAAAAATAACGCTTCTTTAAGCTCTCTCAGTGTTTCTGTTGCCGGCAAGACAGGTACTGCACAGGAAGATTTAACCCGGCCCTCCCATGCACTCTTTATGGGATTCGCACCTTATGAGAATCCGGAAGTGGGCATTGCCGTCCGCATTGGAAACGGTTATGCTTCCAGCAATGCGGTTGACGTAGCAAAAGATATCCTCCGTTATAAGTACAACCTTGCAGATGAATCTGAAATTGTCACCGGTACAGCATCTTCTGCTGACACGACAACAACACGAAACGATTAAGCTGTCAATTTGCAAAGTACACAGGAAGCAGCAAAAAGAAAATATCAGGAGGATTTGGTATGAGTGAAATTATTGTAGTGACGTCCGGAAAAGGAGGCGTAGGCAAGACCACGGTAACAGCCAATATCGGCCTTGGTCTTGCCAGACTGAACAAAAAAGTAGTTGTAGTGGATACAGACATCGGACTTCGCAACCTGGATGTAGTGCTGGGACTGGAAAACCGCATTGTCTACAACCTCATTGATGTCATTGAAGGAAACTGCAGGATGAAACAGGCGCTGATCAGAGACAAGCAGTGCGATACCCTGTTTCTTCTGCCTTCTGCACAGACAAAGGATAAGACAGCTATTACACCGGAACAGATGGTAAAGCTTACTGAGGATTTGTCCGAAGAATTTGACTATATTATTCTGGACTGCCCCGCAGGTATTGAACAGGGCTTTAAAAATGCCATTGCCGGCGCAGGCCGGGCTATTGTGGTCACTACTCCGGAGGTTTCTGCTATCCGGGACGCAGACCGTATCATCGGGCTTTTGCAGGCCAATGAAATGCCGCAGATTCAGCTTGTCATCAACCGTCTCAGACCGGATATGATTCAGCGGGGTGAAATGATGTCCATAGAAGATGTGACAGAAATTCTTGCCGTAGACCTTCTCGGTGCAATTCCTGATGATGAGGCCGTAGTCATTGCCACCAACCAGGGAGAGCCTCTCTGCGGAAAAGACTCCCTGTCCGGCAGAGCTTTTGAAAATATTTGCCGCAGAATTTCCGGCGAAGAAGTTCCTTTCCTGGAATTTCAGAAAAAACAAGGCGTCTTTCGGCGTCTTTCAGGCATTTTCAGAAAATAATAAAGGAGGACATGGAATTGTTAAGATTTCCTGGCAGACGTTCCGGTCTTATCGCAAAAGACCGTTTAAAGCTGCTTTTGACTTCCGAGCGGCTGGACTGTACTCCACAAATGATGACAATGCTGCAAAACGATATGATTCGGGCTGTAAATAAGTATTTTGCCGTAAGAGAACAGAACGTGGAAATCCGTTACCGGAAAGAAACTGCTACTTTTATGGCAAAAATCCCCTTACAGACCGATATTGAACATTCCTCTCCAGGAATATCCCTCTGGAGATAACAACTGAGATTAGGAAAAAAGGTGTTTTCATGATTAGACAATATAAACTAAAGGACTACAATTTCAGACTGGTGCTTGTGCTGATAGTGCTCACCTCTATTGGCGTACTTCTGGTAGGAAGCGCGGACCCCTCTCTTCAGAAAAAACAGTTTGCAGGTATGATTCTGGGACTGATTGTAATGGTGGTGGTATCGCTGATGGATTACAGTTGGATTTTAAATTTCAACTGGATTATGTACGGCGGAAACCTGTTCCTTCTGCTTCTGGTTATTCTGCTGGGAACCGATGCCAATGGCGCTACCCGCTGGATTAGCATTGGCGGCTTTCAGTTTCAGCCTACCGAGCTTTCCAAGATTATTATTATACTTTTCTTTGCTAAGTACTTTATGGACCACGAGGAGGATATTAATACCTTGAGAACGCTGGTCAAATCAGCGGTACTGATTGCTGTGCCTCTTGCCATGATTCTGCAACAGCCAGACTTGAAAAATACCATAACTATTGCTATAATTTTCTGTATACTGCTTTATATTGCAGGATTAAGCTATAAAATTATAGGAGGCGCACTGCTGATTGTCATTCCTCTTGCTGTTGTATTTCTCTTTATCGTTGTCCAACCGGACCAGAAGCTGATAAAATCCTATCAGAGAAACCGTATTATGGCCTTTTTAAACTCTGAAGACGATGAGTATTCCGATGCTGTAAACCAGCAGGAAAATTCCGTCATGGCCATCGGTTCCGGTCAGCTTACGGGAAAAGGTCTGAACAACAATGAAGTGGCATCTGCAAACAAGGGAAATTTCGTATCTGAAAACCAGACAGACTTTATTTTCTCTGTTGCCGGAGAAGAACTGGGATTCATCGGGTGCGTGGCAATTTTACTGCTGTTGCTGCTGATTATTTTTGAATGTATCAGAACAAGTCTGCGGGCAAAAGATACTGCCGGAAAGATTATATGCTGCGGGGTAGCATCCATTGTGGCTGTCCAGGGCTTCATCAATGTGGCCGTTGTCACAAAGATTATGCCCAACACCGGAACGCCGCTGCCTTTTGTCAGCTACGGTCTGACTTCCATGGTCAGCCTTTATATCGGAATGGGACTTGTGCTGAATGTGGGCTTACAGCGATACAGAACTTACAGGGAGGTAGAAAAATCATGAACATCGGATTAATTGCACACAATTCAAAGAAAAAATTAATGCAGAATTTCTGCATTGCCTACAGAAATATTTTATCAAAGAACAACCTTTATGCCACCGGAACCACCGGAAGACTTATTGAAGAAGCTTCCAATCTGACCATACACAAGTTTCTGGCAGGACATCTGGGCGGAGAACAGCAGCTTGGAGCCATGATTGAGCAAAATGACATGGATTTGGTGATTTATTTAAGAGAACCTCTGGAGCCGCAGAAGCATGACCCTGACGTAAAACGTATTTTCATGCTCTGCGACACCCACAACATTCCCATGGCAACCAACCTGGCCACTGCGGAAATGATGATTCGTTCTTTGGGCAGAGGAGAGCTGGACTGGCGTGAGATGTATCGATAAACTTTTCAAAAAACCCCAAAAAAGAACAGGAAGATTTAAAAAGCGTCATCAGCAGAAGGTGAGAAAAACCTTATTTTTGCTTCTCCTTCTAATAATTTTTTTGCTGCTGGGACTGCTTGCCATTATCCTTATTGGAAAAAACAGACAGTTAAAAGAAATCCTTCCGTATGACCGAAGCCAGCGTGTTTTCGGAACCACAGCAGGAGAGGATTATCCCGTAGCTGATGGGCTGTCCCAGAATCTTTGCGTAGGAGAGGCGGAAACTTCCCTGGAGGGTGTAGAAGCCAAAGAAGGGGAACGGGCCGGACTTTTTGATATCCATGGCAGAAAAATTTCCTTTTCAACCGGACTCTATGAAAGAGTATCTCCAGGTACGGTGACACAGCTTATGACTGCACTGGTGGCCTTTGAAAAGCTGAATCCCGACGATACGGTCACCATTTCCCAGGAGGATATGGTATACGGTCAGAACCGAAATACCTGCGGACTGTCTGCAGACAATCAAATCACCGTCAAGCAGCTTTTAAATGCCGTTTTAGTATCTTCGGCACAAGACGCTTGTCTGGCCCTTGCACGAAGCGCAGGAGGCAGCGCAGATGCCTTTGTGGACTTGATGAACCAGAAAGCCCAGGACCTTGGCATGACCAACACCAACTTCGTAAATGCAACCGGTGTTTCGGACGAAAATCAGTATACCACGGTTTACGATATCTATTTGCTTTTAAATGAACTTTTAAAATATCCGGACCTTACCAATGCCATGGGGCTGTCGGAATTTATCCTGAATTACAGCCAGGCTGACGGTACTGCCAAACAGCAGTGGCTTAGCTGTGACAATCTCTATGCCACAGGCCGAATCACTGTTCCCAGAGGCGTAACCGTATTAGGAGGAAAATTTTTCTCTTCTGATACGGAAAGATATACCGCTTTGCTGGTGCAGAACAATTATGGAAATGCTTTTGCAGCTATTGTTTTCCAGTCAGAAAGCGAAACGGAAATGAACAACCGTATCTGCCAGATGCTGGAAAAGATTAATTCTTAATTTTTGCTATAAATTTTGAATTTACCATTGTATTTTTGAACGATATGCACTATAATTAATTTAACAATAACCACGGTTTTAGTAAAATTACATATTACGTGCGGCTAAGGAGGAAATTGCGATGGTTCAGTTAATTGTAGGAGAAAAGGGTAAAGGAAAAACAAAGGTACTTCTGGATAAAGTAAATACAGAGGTCAAAGAAGCAAACGGAACACTGGTATATCTGGATAAAAGCAGAAAGCACATGTATGAATTAAATAATAAGGTACGTTTAATTGATATGTCTGACTACGATATTCAAAATAGCAGTGAATTTCTGGGATTTCTCTCCGGTGTAGTTTCTCAGGACAATGACCTGGAAAGAATGTATCTCGACAGTTTCATTAAAATTTCACGGGTAACAGATGAAGCATTTGCAGATGTGATGGCACGCCTGAAGGATATGGGTGAAAAATACAACGTATCTTTTGTATTAAGCGTTTCCAAAGACGAAAAGGAACTTCCCGAAAGCGTCAAAGAGATGATTCTGGTTTCCATTTAATCGGATTTCCTACGTTACAGCAAGTATGAAAGAGCTGTCGTTTTAAGCAAAATAAGAGGCTTAAAGCGGCAGCTCTTCTTTTTGACAGCGCAGACAAAAGGGCTTCTTCTTTTTAAAGACGTTCGGTATCGTCTGAAAAGGAAGACACTCTTCCGAAAAGGCTGAGCAAATACAACCCGCAAATACCTACCAGTGCATAAATAATTCTGGAAATCCAGGTCATATCGCCAAATAAAAAGGTAACAAGATTAAATCGGAAAAATCCAATCAATCCCCAGTTTACCGCACCGATAACGGTAACAACCAGTGCCGTATAATCTAAAATTCTGCTGTTCATAATACAAGCCTCCTTTTTCCTTATCTAGTATTTCCATCCCATTCCTTTTTATGCAAAAAATTTAGCTATTGTGATTCCCCCCTGAAAATGGTAAAATACAAGGTAGTGCAGAAAATGAACGGAGATTAAAGGAGATTAAACTTGTCAGGCAAAAAAAACAGTTTTGGTAAAAAAATAAAACAATTCTTTTCAGCTTTAAAACGGCTGCTGACTTTTAATATTACAACCATCATGTTCGGTGCCCTGTTTATCTATATGATAATTACCGTAATTTTGTATGCCACCTCCCCCCATGTAACCTCCTATCAGGTTACCTCCGGTCCGCTGACAAAGAATCCGGTATGTACAGCGCTGGCACTCCGGGAAGAGCAGGTGGTACAGGCGGGCGGCACCGGATACACGGAATATTATGCACGAGAAGGCATGGAGGTACGGAAAAACGGTTCTGTATATGGGTTGTCCAGCGCCAGGCAGGAGGTGCAGAATGTCAGCCTCACAGAGGAGCAACTGGAAAAACTCCGGTCCAGTATGGCTAAGTTTTCCTATGCCTTTGATGGCAGCGATTTCTATGATACCTACAGCTTTAAGTATGAATTAGAGGGAAGTATTCTCCAGGCTGCAGGAGTGACCGAACAGATCGATAAAGAAGCTGCCGATACAGACGAAGACAGCGACTCCCAGGTCATTACCGGACAGGCTGTGGGAACTGCTGTATCCCTGGGCAGCCAGACCGTCTACACTTCTCCGGAAGCAGGTGTGATTGTATATTCTACAGATGGGTACGAGGATAAAACCGTTGAAAACCTTACAGAGGAGGATTTCAATGAAAAATCTTACAAAAAGACAGACCTTTTAACCAGCGAAGAAATAAAAGCAGGCGATTCTGTCTACAAAGTAATTACCAGCGAAAAATGGACCCTTATGGTTCCCCTCACCGATAAACTGGCGGCAGCGATTGCAGACCGTACCAGTATCAAGGTCAAATTTACCAAGGACGGAGAAAGTCAGAATGGTTCGCTTTCCATTATCAGCATCGGAGACCAGAAAGTTGCCCAAATCCAGCTGCAAAACGGTATGGTACGTTATGCGTCTGACCGTTTTCTGGAAATTGAACTGGTTGTAAATACACAAAGCGGTCTGAAAATACCGGTAAGTTCTATTGTAACCAAAGAATTCTACCTCATTCCCCGTGATTTTCTTGCAAAAGGAGACAACAGTGAGGGAGAAGGTTTTATTAGGGAACTGGACAGCAACAGCGACTCTCCGGTTACAGAATTTGTAGAAGCTGTTATCTATAAAGAAACAGACGCAGACGGCAATGAAATCACCTCTGAATCCGAAACAGAAGATGATTCCGGCGGTTACTGTTATGTGGATAAGGAGACCTTCCAGGACGGTGATATTCTGAAAAAACAGGACTCTACTGAAACCTTTGAAGTCGGGGAGGTGGATTATCTGGAAGGTGTTTATTGTATGAATAAAGGATATGCCGTTTTCCGCCAGATTAAAATTTTAGACCAGAATGAAGAATACTGTATTGTTGCACAGGGAACCTCCTACGGTCTCCAGCCTTTTGATTACATTGTTTTGGATGGAGAAAGTGTAAAAGAGGAAGAAATTCTCTATTAGCAAGTTACTCAGATACAAAAGAAAGGGGTATGAACTATGAGTGTCTGTGAGAATTATAAAAACGTAGAAGAAAAAGTAATACAGGCATGCAAAAGAGCCGGCAGAGACCCAAAAGAGGTTACGCTGATTGCCGTAAGCAAGACAAAACCCATGTCCATGATAGAGGAACTCCTGCCTCTGGGTGTCCGGGATTTCGGAGAAAATAAAGTGCAGGAACTGACTGCCAAAGCAGAAAGTCTTTCTCCTGAAATACACTGGCACATGATTGGACATCTGCAGCGAAACAAAGTAAAATATGTAGTAGACAAGGCCTGCCTCATACACTCCGTGGATTCCCTGCGTCTGGCAGAGGAAATCAGCAAAGAAGCGGGAAAGAAACAGGTCACGGTCTCCATCCTTCTGGAAGTCAACGCAGCGGGAGAAGAGAGCAAATTCGGAATTACCCCAGGGGAAACACTTTCTCTTGCACAGAAAATTGCAAAGTTGCCCCATATCCAGATAAAAGGATTGATGACGATTGCTCCTTATACTCAAAATCCGGAAGATAATCGGATATTTTTCAGAAATTTAAGAAAATTAAGTGTTGACATTGCACAGAAAAATATTGATAATGTTACTATGAGTGTCCTGAGCATGGGCATGACCGGTGATTATGAAGTCGCCATCGAAGAAGGAGCCACCCACGTCCGTGTAGGAACCGGCATCTTCGGAGAAAGAGATTACAGTATATAGAAAGATTGGAGATTGATATTATGAATATCTTAGATAAATTTTTGGACGCAGTAAAGGTAAATGAGGATTTTGATGATGACGACTTTTTAGATGATGTAGATGACGATTTTGAAGATGAAAAGCCCAAAAAGAGATTCTTTAAAAAGCTGGATGAAGACCTTGATGACTACGACGATGATTTATCTTCTGTAAAAAGCCATAAAAAAGCAGAGAAGCAGACTGCTGCCGCAAAGGCTCCAAAGCCTCAGAAACAGCCAGCCTCTTCTTCCAGTAAGGTGACGCCTATGTATAATGTGAAAAAGAAAATGCCTTCCAACGAAGTGTGCGTAATTAAACCAAAGCAGTTTGATGACTCTACTGAGATTGTGGACGCGCTTTTAGACAGCTGCACCGTAATCTTAAATTTAGAGGGACTGGATATCAATTTGGCCCAGCATATCATTGACTTTACTTCCGGTGCAAGTTATTCCATCAACGGAAGTATCCGTAAGGTTTCTTCCTACATCTTCATTCTGACACCAGAAGGTGTGGATATTACCGGAGATTCCCAGGAGTTTTTGAATGACATTACCGGCGGTTCCATGTACGAAGGGATTTAAAGAGCGTTTATGGAAAAAGATGTATTATTCAAAAAGCGTATGACAGAGCTTAGTAAGAAGGCCTATTACAGAGGCATTCTTACTTTCTCCGACTTTCTCGACTTAAATGAACAGACTATGCTTCAGAGTCTTTCCCTGAAAGATACAGGTGTTTCCGTAAAACTCTGGGGCGGTTATGAAACAGCAGAGCGTCAGATGGCAGCCTTTGTCCCTGATGCTTTTTGTTGTGAAGAAGATTATCCTCTGTCCTGTCTCCGAATCCAGCCCTTAAACCGAAAATTTTCGGACAAACTGACACACCGGGACTATCTGGGAGCCATTCTGAATCTGGGCATTGACCGGAGTAAAATCGGAGATATTCTCATGGAGGCGGAAAGCGCTTGTGTATTCTGCCACACCTCTATGTGTGACTTTCTCATAGAGGAAATCTGCCGTATCCGCCACACATCCGTAAAAGCAGAGCGCATTACAGAAATCACGGACTTTCCTGTTCCCAGAAGAGAAGAGCTTTCCGGTACGGTAGCTTCTCCCCGTCTGGACAGTATCATTGCCCTGGCTTTTGGGACTTCCAGAAGCAGTATGCTGCCTTTCATTGAAGGGGGCAAAGTCTTTGTCAATGGCAGGAATGTGGTGTCCAACGGATATGCCCTGAAAGACGGAGATATTATTTCTGTCCGGGGAAAAGGCAAATTCCAATTCGGCACTGTAACCAACAAAACAAAAAAGGACCGTTACCATGTGGTCCTGTACAAATACTGTTAAGAAAAGGAGGTCTAGCCGCTATGACAGAAGAACGTATACTGGTGCAGCGAGAGGGTACGTTTCACTACCCTATTGTATTCCGAAAAGATTTTTCTTCCCTTTCCGAGGAAGTTCTCTCTCTTTCCAAAAAAAGCCGCCGTATTTGCGTGGTTTCGGACAGCCATGTAGCACCCTTATATCTGGATACAGTCACAAAAGAACTGGGAAAATGCGGTATGAAAGTAACTGCTTATATTCTGCCTGCAGGAGAATCCAACAAGAATCTGGACCAGATTCAGGGAATCTATGAACATCTGATTCAGGAACATTTCGACCGAAACGATATGCTGGCAGCCCTGGGCGGCGGTGTCACGGGAGACATGACCGGATTTGCAGCCGCCACTTATCTGCGGGGCATTGATTTTATACAGATTCCCACAACCCTTCTTTCCCAGGTAGACAGCAGTATCGGAGGAAAAACAGGAGTGGATTTCAGGCAATACAAAAATATGGTAGGCGCCTTTCATCAGCCTTTATTGGTCTATACCAACGGAGCCGTGCTGAAAACCCTGCCCGATGCAGAATTTGCAAGCGGTATGGGCGAAGTCATTAAACACGGACTTATCCGTGATAAAGGTTACAGCACATGGCTGTCCTGCAACAGGGAAGCCATCCTGGAAAGAGAGGAATCGACCTGTCTGGAAATGATTTACCGAAGCTGTCTGATTAAAAAAACAGTAGTAGAAAAAGACCCCACCGAACAGGGAGAACGAGCCGTCTTAAATATGGGACACACCATCGGCCATGCAATAGAAAAACTGAAAAACTTCACCATGTCCCACGGAGCCTGTGTAGCCGTAGGCTGCGCTGCATCCGCCTTTTTGTCTATGCAAAAGGGCTGGATTACAGAGGAAGATTACAAAGACGTTCTGCGGCAGCTAGAGGCCTTTCATCTGCCTGTAGAGACAACCGGGCTGTCTCCTGAGGACATTTTGCAGACTACCAAATCCGATAAAAAAATGGATGGAAAGGCTGTGAAATTTATCCTGCTGAAGGGCTGGGGAAATGCTGTGGTGGACAGAACCCTAACAGATAGGGATTTGCTGTCCGGTATTCACGCTGTACTGGCTGCAGATTAAAAGGAGGAATCTATGGAACAAAAACGACAAATACAATCCTTTCTGGAACTGGCTGTGTCTGCCGCTGCCCTTACGGGACTTGACCAATGGACAAAATTTCTGGCAGTAAAGCACTTAAAAGACCAGGCAGACATTGCTTTAATTCCCAATGTGCTGTACCTGCATTATCTGGAAAACCGCGGTGCTGCCTTTGGTATGTTTCAGAATCAAAAGGTTTTCCTGGTACTGCTCACATCCCTGATTCTGATTGGTGTTTGTTATGTGCTGTGGAAGCTGCCGGAAGGCAAACATTTTCTGCCTTTAAAAATACTGTGTTTTCTTATCACAGCCGGAGGAATCGGGAACCTGGCAGACCGTCTGCGTCTGAACTATGTGGTAGATTTTATCTATTTTTCCCCCATTGATTTTCCGGTATTTAATATAGCGGATATCTATGTTACTGTCAGTATGGTGCTTTTATTCCTTTTGGTTTTATTTTACTATAAAGACGAAGATTTTCAGTTTTTAAAATGGAAATCCCCCAAACAGCAGGAGCAGGAATCATGAAACAGATTTGTTTACAGGCTGAGGCCGCTTATGAAGGAGAACGGATTGACAAATATCTGGCGGAAGTAATGAATGATTACTCCCGCTCTTTTTTACAGAAACAGCTGAAAGAAGGGAATGTAACCGTGGGACAAAAGCCGGTGAAAGCCAGTTATAAACTGGCAGAGGACGATGAAATCACCGTACAGGTGCCGGACAGTCAGGAACCGGATATTCTGGCAGAAGACATCCCTCTGGATATTCTCTATGAAGATGAACAGGTTCTGGTGGTAAACAAACCCAAAGGCATGGTGGTACACCCAAGCGCCGGACACTATACGGGAACGCTGGTCAATGCCCTGATGTTCCACTGCAAAGACCGCCTTTCGGGCATTAACGGAGTTCTGCGTCCGGGAATTGTCCACCGCATCGATATGGACACAACAGGTGCCCTGGTGGTGTGTAAGACCGACCTGGCTCACCAGAGCCTGGCCCAACAACTGAAGGTACACAGCATTACCCGGAAGTACCGGGCCATTGTTCACGGAAATTTAAAAGAGGACCAGGGTACCATTGAAGGAGATATCGGGAGACACCCGGTAGAACGAAAAAAAATGGCGGTGCATGTAAGAAACGGAAAACCGGCAGTAACCCATTACCGGGTACTGGAACGTTTCGGCAGTTTCACCTATGTAGAGTGTCAGCTGGAAACTGGCCGCACCCATCAGATTCGCGTACACATGAGCAGCATTGGACATCCCCTTTTGGGAGATATGCTGTACGGACCTAAAAAATGTCCTTACGGGGGACTTACCGGGCAGACACTTCACGCCATGGTGCTTGGTTTCCAACATCCGGTAACCGGAGAATATATGGAATTTAAAGCGCCTTTGCCGGAGTATTTTGAGAATTTGCTGAAAAAGTTAAGATAAATAAAATTGTGACGATATCTCCAAGAAAATTTTCTAATTTTATATACATTTTCACAAAAATAGATTATAATGGATATAACATAAGAATTTTCAAGAGAGGAGTGTATGGTTATGGCAGCAACTACAGTTATAACAATCGGACGTCAATATGGAAGCGGGGGACGGGAAATCGGTATGAAACTGGCACAGGATTTAGGTATCAAGTGCTATGATAAAGAGCTGTTGGACCGTGCAGCCAAAGACAGTGGTATCTGTCAGGAATTATTTGAGCACCATGATGAAAAGCCGACTAACAGCTTTTTATATTCCTTAGTTATGGATACGTATTCTTTTGGTTATTCTTCCGCAGCATTCGCAGATATGCCCATTAACCACAAGGTATTCCTGGCTCAGTTTGACACCATCAAAAAGCTGGCAGAAGAGGAATCCTGCGTTATGGTCGGACGCTGTGCAGACTATGCTCTGGCAGACTTTAACGGTGCATTCAGCGTTTTTATCCACGGAGATATGGACAAACGAATTCGCCGTATCGCAGACAAATATCAGCTTACCGATGCTGCGGCCAAGGACCGAATCCATAAAACGGACAAACAGAGAGCCAGCTATTATAATTATTATACCAGCAAGAAATGGGCGGACGCAGACAGCTATGACCTCTGCCTGAACAGTTCCGTTCTGGGAATTGACGGCTGTGTGGAAATGATTAAGAAAATGCTGGAAATCAAAAGGCGGAGCTTCTAGTGTTTGAGTAAAATACCAGAACTAACCCGTCAATAAACAACCTTTTTTACCGTTGTTTATTGACGGGTTTTTATTTGGCATCCTCTTACTTATGATTATTTACCGCATGCCACCCATTGATATTACTGTTCAAAATAGCAGTAAACATCCTTTCCTTGGCACCTGGATTTTCCCGGTTTAAGCTGGCCAGCAGTTCCTTGGCATACTGCCGCTTGGTATAGCCGTCCACAGGGCAGGGGCTTTTCTCAATTTCCAGATGATACATGTTTTTAAATCCAATCACATCAGCCTCATTAACGAACAGAAGAGGGCGGATGACGGTTAAATCCATACGGTCCAGATAGGTTTTCGGGGCAAACGTATGAAATCTGCCTTCGTAAATGAGAGAGAGCAGCATGGTTTCTATCACATCATCCTTGTGATGAGCGTAAGCAATTTTATTGCAGCCCAGCCGCTTGGCTTCTGTGTTCAAAGCGCCTTTTCTCATTTTAGCACAAAGAGAACAGGGATTGCTTTCTTTTCTTTCCTCAAAAATAATAGGCGCAATATCTGTTTTTACAACATGAAAGGGCACATCTAATTCTTTGCACAGATTTTCAATCTTATCCAGGGAAAAATCAGGATGTCCCAAATCTACTGTAATGACCTCTATGGTAAAAGCTTTTGGATAGAAGCGCATCAGTCCATGAAGGGCATAGAGCATAGACAGACTGTCTTTCCCGCCGGAAACTCCCACGGCAATTTTATCCCCTTCCTCTATCAGCTGAAATTCGTCTACCGCCTTTCTGGTAAGACTCAATAATTTCTGTAATTTCATACAACACAGTCCTTTCCAATTTGTATAAGTCTTCTGAATCATAGCACAAATACTGAAAAAAAGAAACATTTTTTTGCAGTTTTCCCCACAGGCGGGAAAATTCATGATATACTGTTTCCTAGCGAAGAATTCAAAAAAAGAACGGAGGCCCAACATGAAATTTCGTTGGAACAAAAAATATCTGTACTGGGGAATGACAGCTTTTGCAGTAATCTGTGCCAGCCTGTTGTTTTATTTTGTCATTTTCCGTATGCATGTGCTGTTTAACGGAATCCGAAGATTTATAAGCATTATGATGCCCGTTATCTGCGGCGCAGTGATTGCCTATCTTCTAATTCCCGTGCTGAATTTTCAGGAGAGGAAAATCTTTCGGTATTTTACAGAGAAAAAGAAGATGACTTTGGAGCCGGGGCACAAAAAAATGGTTCGATATCTGTGTATCAGTACGTCACTGCTTTTTGCCCTGCTGATTATCTATTCTCTTTTGTCCATGATTGTACCAAGTATTCTGGACAGTATTATCAGTATTATTAACGATTCGCCAAGATATGTCCAGAATATCCGGCATTGGCTGGAAGCCCTTTTAAAGGACAATCCGGAGTGGAAGACCATTGTCTTTGACTATCTGAACCGTTATTCTCCCAAAGTGGAAGCCTTTTTAAATGTTGAAGTGCTGCCGCAGGCAAAGGCGGTTCTGCAGTCCCTGACCACAGGGGTGTTCGGAACTTTGGTCTTTATCAAAAACCTGTTAATCGGTCTGATTATTTCCGTGTACCTGATGGCCGGAAAAGAAGCGTTTGTTACCCAGTCTAAAATGCTGGTGTATGCATGGTTCGATACAGAACGCGCCAACAGTATTATCAGAGCCTTTCGTTTTACCCACAAAACCTTTGGCGGTTTTATCAGCGGCAAAATTGTGGATTCCCTCATTATCGGGATTCTGTGCTATATTGGCACCTCCATGATTGGAACCCCTTACAAACTCCTGGTCAGCGTTATTGTAGGCGTCACCAATGTGATTCCCTTTTTCGGACCTTATCTTGGTGCCATCCCCAGCGCCTTTATCATCCTTATGGTAAACCCGGTGCAGTGTCTGTATTTCCTGATTTTTATTCTGGTTTTACAGCAATTTGACGGCAACATTCTGGGACCGAAAATTCTGGGAAATTCCACGGGACTTTCCAGCTTCATGGTGATTGTTGCTATTTTGCTGTTCGGCGGGCTTATGGGAATTCCCGGCATGATTATCGGGGTTCCTCTGTGGGCTGTTATGGTAGCAGGTGTAAGGCATTTCCGCGACCATGAGTTACGAAAAAAATCTATGCCAACAGACGAGAAAATGTATGAAAACCTTCAGTATATTGACCCAAAAACCCTGCAGCCGGTAGAATTTTCCCAAAACAAAAATTCAGAGCAGAACAGCAGTAAAGAAAATGAAAGTGAGGATACACATTTATGAAACTTGTTATACAAAAGGTAAGCAGCGCTTCTGTAGAAACAGAGGGAAACTGCATTTCATCTATCAACAAAGGCTTTCTGGTGCTGGTGGGCATTGGAAAAGAAGACACCAGAGAAACCGTTGACCAGTATGTAAAGAAAATGATAAATCTGCGTATCTTTGCAGATGAGGAGGGTAAGACAAACCTTTCCCTGGCAGATGTAAACGGAGAAATTCTGTTGGTATCACAGTTTACCCTGTATGCCAACTGCAAAAAAGGCAATCGGCCCAGTTTCTTTGACGCAGGAAATCCCCAAGAGGCAGAGGCTCTGTATGAATACATGGTTGAAAAAGTCAAAGAAAGCGTTCCGGTAGTCAAAACCGGAAAATTCGGAGCGTACATGAAGGTTTCCCTGATTAATGACGGACCGTTTACCATTCTTTTAGATGAAAATACGTTTGCGAGATAAAAATGACAAAAATAATAGGTGCTCCGTGAAAGAGTGCTTATTATTTTTTTGCTTTATTAAGTTTACCATAAATATGTTATGTATTCTATGAATTTAGATACACAAGAGTAGTTGTTTCTTCTGAAAATAGTTTAGCGGACAAATACAGATTTAACCGAAAAACTATAGCTTTTTTCCTTTATTTGTGATAAACTACTCTCAAAACAATCATTTTGGAGGTTTTCTTATGGCAAAGCCAATTACATACCGTGAACAGGAAAAAATTGAAAATACCGTAAAACTTCGTGAATTCCTTATGGAACTTCCTCCATACGTCAAGGATTATTTCCGCGCCAAGGAACCCACGACCTCTGACAAAACCCGTTTGTCTTATGCATACGATTTGCGTGTGTTTTTTCGTTTTCTGCAGCTTACAAATCCTGCTTTAAAAGAAAAACCCATGACTGATATTTCTATCCAGGATTTATCCCTTTTACAACCTGTGGATTTTGAAGAATTTGAGGAATATTTAAAGGCCTACAAAACCCCGGACAACAAACTGGAAACCAACTCCCGTACAGGAATTGCCAGAAAAATGTCCTGTCTGCGCAGTTTTTATGATTATCTGTGCAAACGCCAGCTTTTACAGTCTAATCCTGTCCGCCTTGTGGATATGCCCAGAATCAAGGAAAAAGCCATTATTCAGTTAGATCCCGATGAGGTGGCCAATCTTCTGGACCATATTGAAAATTATGGAAATCAACTGACCGGCGTACAGCTTTATCACTATAACAAGCAAAAGTACCGCGACATTGCCATGATTACTCTCCTGCTCGGAACAGGTGTTCGTGTTTCCGAACTGGTGGGACTGAATATAGGTGATGTAGATTTCAAAAATAATGGCATCCGGATTCTGCGAAAAGGAGGAAATGAAATGATTGTCTACTTCGGTACAGAGGTGGAACAGGCTCTGAAAGATTATCTGGAAATCTCCAGAACTGCCATTACCCCGGTCGCCGGGCATGAAGAAGCACTTTTCCTCTCCGGCCAGCGCAAACGTATCAGCGTGGATGCCGTGGAAAAAATGGTGAAAAAGTACGCTTCTGCCATTTCTGTCAAAACGATTACTCCCCATAAGCTGCGAAGCACCTACGGTACGGCTCTGTATCGGGAAACCGGGGATATTTATCTGGTGGCAGACGTTTTGGGACACTCTGATGTCAATACCACGAAAAAGCACTATGCCAAATTAAGCGATGAACGGAGGCGTTCTGCCTCCAAAGCCGTGGTGCTGCGGGAAAAGCAGGATTAAAGACCGCTTTGCGCCGGACCGTTTAACAGTTTTCCTTCATAATCAAATCGTGAACCGTGACAGGGACAGTCCCAGCTTTTCTCATCCGGATTCCAGGAAAGCTGACAGCCAAGATGGGGACAACGGATTTCAACCCCATGGATATTCTGCTGTTCATCTTTATAAATACCTATTTTTCGCCCCTTATAGGTGACAATGCCGCCATGTCCCGGCAGAATATCCCGGGCTGTCTTTTGCGGGTCGTAAAAAAACGGTTTTGCCAGTTCCTTTACAGAACGGACGCCATCAGAAAGAAAAAAGTCCAAATCCTTTACAGGTAATCTCCCGGGCCGGAAAACTTCCCTATTGGGATTGGTAAATCCGCAGATATCGTCACGAATGAGCATGGCTGCCGTCATAGCTGTTGTCATGCCCCATTTCTGAAAGCCTGTAGCCACATACCAGTTCTGCCTGCTGCCGGAAAATCTGCCGATAAAAGGCACAGAATCCGCGGTAACGCAGTCCTGGGCTGACCAACAGCACGCTTCCCGGCTTTCGGGAAACCACCGGGCCGCCTTTTCCCTCAATTTCTCATATCTTGCCGCTTGTCCTGTCTTGTCTCCACAGCGGTGTCCCTCTCCTCCCAACAGCAGATACGGCCCATAACTGCGAAAAGAGAAATCCCGCTTTTCTGCACCGATATACATACCGTTTACTTCCATGGCATTTTCCAGGGCTACTACATAGGAACGCTCCTGGTGCATTTTTGCAAAATACAGCCCCGGAAAGTTTACGAAAGGAAAATGACAGGCAAAAACAATTTTTTCCGCTTTTACCCTTCCCTCCGGAGTGAACAGTACGTTCTCTCTGACGCGCTCTACCGGAGTGTTTTCATACACCTGTACCTGCTCTGCCAGAGAAGAAAGAAATTTCAGAGGATGAAACTGAGCCTGATTGTGAAATTCTACCGCCCCCATACAGGAAACGGCAGGGTCAGCCCTTCCCTGCGAAGACCTGCGGGAAGCCCCAGACTGCCTGCTGCCCTCGCCTCTTCTTCCAATCCCCGGGCGCTCCTTCCGTACACATAAGAAGAAGTTGTTTCAAAATCACAGGCTATCTGTTCCTTTTCTATCAGACGCTCATACTCCTTTCGCGCCTCTTCGTTGGCAAATCCATACTGTCTGGCCTTCTCTATTCCATATTTCTTTATAAGACCTGCATAACACAGCCCATGCTGGGATGTGATTTTTGCCGTAGTATTTTGGGTCTGGCCGCTGCCAATAAAGTATCTCTCCAACACTACTGCTCTCCTGCCCTCTCTCTGCAGCAGATACGCGGTCAGAATCCCCGTTATGCCTCCTCCGATAACGGCAATTTCTGTTTCGATTTCCCTGTTTAAATTCTCCCATCTTTTTAATATACAGGAGTTTGTCCAAATAGATTTCATGCTGCTTCTCCTATAACCTTTTCTTTACAGCATGCCCTGTTTTCTTCCTTTTCATACCATTCTTCCTAAAACCAGGGTGTTCTGCAGACTGCCGCAGGAAAAAATCCCCCACTCTGAAAGAACACAAAACCATGGATTCTGCAGCAGTCCCAGTTCTTCTCCTTATGCACTTAAGAAGGACACATAACAAGGATTCTTTGAGGTGTGGTCTGGGGAGGAATACTAAAAGTAGTGGCTGTATAATAAACCAGCAGTTCTTGATTTCCCGGATGACAGGTAAAGGGCTGCCCGTTTACAGTGGAAATACGGGTTGCAGAAGACAGATTCAGTTTCAGAGAATTGTCTTCTGCTGTCAGAGTTGCGTCAAAATAATTCAATGCTGCATCCTGGTTCTGCCGCAAAACCGTTACCACCTCTGCCTGATACCGGGGCGGATAAATAGCCGGGGCCGGAAGGCTGGTATCGTAGAAAGCAGCTACACGCATCCCTCTTCTCAGCCGCACCTGATCGATGACCATGGTTTCTCCGGTCACTACAAAGTTCACCGTTTCCGTCTCTGTCTGTATCGTTGCCAGAAAACTGCAGCAGGAATTGCCCCTGCTGATATTTCGTATCACACCAACAACTTTCCCATAGGTTTCGTATGCCATAAAAAATCCTTTTTCTTTTATCCTATGTACCTCTCACAAAAAGGTTCTTCCAAAGACAGGCATGGATTCGCTCTGTCCGGGACATACTAGTACAAGGAACAGGAGGAAAACAACTATGGAATTAAAAAACAGTATTACCAAAGAAAACCTCATGCGGGCTTTTGCCGGAGAGAGTCAGGCCAGAAACCGCTATACCATGGCAGCCTCACAAGCCAGAAAGAATCAACTGGCTGTTGTGGAAGCAGTGTTTACCTTTACCGCCAATCAGGAACGGGAACATGCTGAAATTTTTTATAAACATCTGACAGCTCTGGCAGAGAAAAACATTTCCATTGACGGCAATTACCCCGTGGATATTTCTCAGGATGTGGCAAAACTTCTGCGCTTTGCGGAAAAGAACGAAATGGAAGAACACGACGATGTGTATAAGGCATTTGAGGAAAAAGCAAGGGAAGAAGGATTTGCAGAAATTGCCGCTTCTTTTCATATGATTGGAAAAATCGAGAAAACCCACGGAGAGCGGTTTCGTCTTCTGGCCCAAATGCTGGAATCGAACACACTGTTCGTGTCAGAGATTGAAACATCCTGGATGTGCCTGAAATGCGGAAATATCTATGCCGGACTGCAGGTACCGGAAAAATGCCCCGTATGCGGACATGACAGAGGCTATTATATCCGTTTGGAACTGCTGCCCTGTGCCGTGAATCAGACGGTATAAAATTTTTCAAAACAAACTGCAGATTATGGTAAAATAAATTTAATTTTACCGCACATCTTCCCGGAGTAATCCGTTAGACATTAGGAAGGGGGGATTTCAGATGTCTGCAGACATAGAAGAACAATATGACAAAATTTACCGGTACTGCTATTTTAAAACTCAAAACGCTGCTCTGGCTGAAGACCTGACACAGGAATGTTTTCTGAAATATATCTCTCAGAATACCTATGTGGAACGTGGAAAAGAACTGGCATATCTCTATACCATAGCCTGAAATCTCTGCATGGATACTTTCCGCCGGAAAGCCTTTGTCCCTCTGGATGAAAACGCTGGCACGGAGGAAGTCCTGCTGCACAGGGCAGAGCTAAAGCTGTGTGTGCGCCAGGCACTTTGTTTACTCTCATACCAGGAGCAAGAGCTGCTGCTTCTGCGCTATGCAGAACAGCTTTCCGTGAAACAGATTTCAGCTATTACCGGCCTGTCCCGCTTTGCGGTTTACCGAAAGTCCGGACAGGCTCTGGATAAATTAAGGCAGCATTTGCGAAAGGAGGATTTTCTGTGAAAAAAGAATTAAGATATGCGTTAAAAGATGCCTTTGAGCCTCCAAATCCGATTCATCGGGAAGAGTTTTTGCGGAATCTTCCCCTGCAGAAAAAAAGCTTTGGAGAATTTTTGCTGCAACAGCTTCCTTACATAAGAAAGCGCACATGGCTCGTTTCCTGTCTGCTTTTTGCCGTATTTTTCGTCTCCCCAAGGGAAAACTGGATGGCTATTCCCTCTTTGCTTCCCTTTCTGGCACTGATAGGCATAACCGAACTGGCTCGCTCTTCCTGCTGCCGAATGGCAGAACTTGAAATGAGCTGCCGTTTCAATCTTTCTCAGGTTTTGCTTGCCCGCATGTTCTGGCTGGGTCTGTGCAGTTTCCCAGTTCTTTTGATGGGACTTTTTACCGTGGGGAAACTGTCTGCTTTTGATACAGCGCAGATTCTTTTGTATGTTCTGACACCTTATCTTCTTACCTGTGCCGCTTCCCTCCTGGTTTTAAACATTTTAAGAGGCACAGAAGGAATCTACGGCTGTGCTGCAGTGACGTGCATGGTCAGTATCAGCAATGGAATCTTTCAAAATACAGACGCCTTTTACCAGAGCAACCGCCTGATATTCTGGCTGCTTGCAGCATGTTTCTCTGCAGCCACAACTATTCTGCAGCTTTTTATCTTTTTAAAGAAAACGGAGGAATCACCATGGAACTTATTCTTGATAAAGTAAGCAGGCAATATGGAACAAAAATGGCCTGCAGCAACATCTGTCTGCGGCTGACTCCCGGTGTTTACGGACTTCTGGGCGCCAACGGAGCAGGAAAAACCACGCTAATGCGCATGATATGCGGAGTATTAAAGCCTACCAGCGGTACCATTACTTTTAATCAGGCAGACGTACATAGTGAGGCGTACCGGGACAGACTCGGTTATCTGCCTCAGGATTTCGGGTATTACCCGGAATTTACCGCACAAAACTTTCTGCTTTATCTGGCCTCCCTGAAAGGACTGTCCAGAACCACTGCCAAAAAGAAAACGCTGGAGCTGCTTTCCGTAGTGTCCCTGGAAAAAGAGGCAAAACGGAAAATCAAAACCTTCTCCGGCGGTATGAAACAGCGGCTGGGTATTGCCCAGGCCATGCTCAACAATCCTTCCATTCTGGTACTGGACGAACCCACAGCCGGATTAGACCCAAAAGAACGGGTACGTTTCCGCAATCTCATTTCCCGTCTGGGGAGAGAGCGCATTGTCCTTTTATCTACCCATATTGTCTCAGATGTGGAATATATCGCAGATACTATATTTCTCATGAAAGACGGAAAACTGCTTCATCAGGGCAGTCCCCAGAAAATTCTACAGGTGTTGGAAGGAAAGGTTTGGGAATGTCTGCTGCCTCCGGCATATGCAGAAAAACTCTGTACAGAAAAATCCTTTCCCATCGTTAATATCCGTCAAGAAGAAGAAAACGTGCTTCTTCGCCTGGTAAGCAGCCAAAAGCCTTCCGAAGACGCCATGGCAGTCACTGCTACTTTGGAAGACCTGTATCTTTATTATTTCAGTGAGGAGGCATCCCTATGAAACATTTTTTTACTTTAGTAGAATTTGAGTACCGAAAAATATGGAAGCGAAAATCCGCCATTCTGGCCATGTCCGTCGGCCTTCTGGTATCCATACTGAGCGTGTGGGGGCCCCTGCTTGGCAGCACTTACATAAACGGAAAAGTTTCGGAATCCAATTATGAGGCCACCTTCAAAGACCTCCAATATGCAAAGGATTTAAACGGACGAACTTTAGATACTGCACTTCTTCTGGAAGCTGCCCACGCTTATGCACAGATTCCCCCAAATACGGAAATCCCCTACATTGGTCTGGAAGAATATGAGACCTATGCAAGACCCTACAGCTCCATCTACGGCATTGCAGGGCGCGTCTACCGGGCTTCGGGAGAAGAGTTTTCTTATGAGGAAATGGCGGCTCTGACCAAAAGAGACGCCAACCATTTTTATGAAAAAAGAGCATCCTTGCTGAAAAATACTATAGCAAATACCACTATGAGTCAAACCGCCAAAGAACATACCCTGAAAACTGCCGAAAAAGTGCAGACACCCTTTACCTATTCCAATACCGAGGGCTATGGACGTTTCCTCACGCTTATGCAAAGTACAGGGATTCTGTCTGCTTTTGTCATAGCAATATGTCTTTCTCCTCTGTTTGCAGGGGAATACACCAGCCACGCAGACCAGCTTCTGCTTTCTTCCCGATATGGAAAGGGAAAACTGATTCGTGCCAAGCTGTTTACGGGATTTTCCTTTGCCGCAGGCTTCAGCCTTCTGCTTCTGCTACAGACCTATTTCCAGTGCATGCTCACCTTTGGTTTTGACGGCAGCAGTACACCTGTCCAGATTTTTGATGTGCTGTGTATTTATCCCCTTACCCTGGGACAGGCCGGATTTCTGGGCGGACTTTGCTTTTTCGGCGGCTGTATGTTGATGGCAGGACTGACCATGCTGCTCTCCGCCAAATTAAAATCGCCTTTCGGCGTCATGATACTGATGTCCGTATTTTTAATCTTCCCTATGATGGTGCAGATTTCCCAGAACTCCATTTCTGCGTTCCGTCTGTTTCATCTGCTGCCTGCAAACAGTATGGCTTATTTTAATATCTTTCACATGATACCATACGAATTTGCCGGACTGGTCGTTCCGCCGTATATTATGTTTCCGGTTTTTTCTGTGGTATGCTGTGCGGCTGTGCTGCCTTTGGCCTACAGAGGTTTTCAGCGTCATGAAATCGCATAATTTTTTATTGCACAGGATATGGAAAAGCCCTATAATATGGTTTGAATTTATCATTACATACCTTTTGCTAGATTAAATATAAATTTTCAACGATTGGAGGCCAATCTCATGGCGCAGATTTTAATTGTAGAAGACGATTCTGTCATTAACAGCCTGATATACGAATTCCTCACAGACAACGGGCATCTCTGCAGACAGGCTTTTTCCGGCACAGAGGGGAAACTTCTGGCAGATATGGAAACCTTTGACCTCATCCTTTTGGATTTAATGATACCGGGAATGAAAGGGGAAGACCTTCTGACGTATATCCGTTTACATACCCAAACCCCGGTGATTGTACTCTCTGCCCGGTCTGCTCTGGAAGACAAGGTAGGTTGCGTTAGAAGAATTGGAAGCCCGCATCCAGGTACAGCTGCGCCGCCACAGTCCATCTCCTGCTGCCCAGGAAATGCTCCGCTATCAGGACTGGATATTAAATCTCAAAGAACACACCTTTACCGCAAAAGGTATCCCCGTAGAATTTACCGGACATGAGTTCGGGATTCTGGAACTTCTTGTAAAGCATCCCAAAAAGGTTTTTACCAAGCAGGAAATCTTTGAACTGGTGTGGCAGGAAAACTATTTTGTGGAGGACAAAACCATACATGTCCACATCAGTAATATACGGGCCAAGCTAAAAAAAACCCAGACAGACCATTATATCCAGACAGTATGGGGAATTGGCTTTAAACTGGCGGAACCATCTTTACCTTTTCTTTAATCTTTCTTTGCGCTTTTTGAAAATTTCTGAGAGATACTGTATGGAAAGAAACAGAAAAGGAGAGGATTTTATGGAATACGTTATTGAAACACAAAATCTCTGTAAAAGCTACAGAGGAAAAGCAGCAGTATCGTCTCTGAATATGCATGTACAAAAAGGCGATATTTATGGCTTTATTGGAAGAAACGGCGCTGGAAAATCCACCACGCTGAAAATGCTCTGCAACCTGGCCCATCCTACGGAAGGAAGCATTTCTCTTTTTGGAAAATCTCCGGATACGCCTTCCGTCCGCAGGCGTATGGGGGTTCTGATTGAAACTGCCGGATTGGAGCCTTCCTGCTCGGCTCACGAAAACATGGTATTAAAAGCATTGCTTATGGGCATTGTAGACCCGGAAAAGCAGATTTGCCAACTGTTAAGGCTGGTAAGACTCAATCCCGGAGACAAAAAGAAAGCCCGGCATTTTTCCATGGGCATGAAGCAGCGTCTGGGAATTGCCATGGCCTTGCTGGGCGGGCCGGATTTACTGATTCTGGACGAACCTATCAATGGACTGGACCCTGAGGGCATGAATGAAGTACGCCGGATTCTCATGGATTTAAACCGAAAAAAAGGTATCACGATTTTAATCAGTTCCCATATCTTAGGAGAACTGTCCAAAATGGCCACCCGGTACGGCATTATCAAAGATGGCTGTCTGATTCAGGAACTTTCCTCCGAAGAACTCAATGACAAATGCCGGGATTACCTCTGTGTAAAAACTGCCGATTCCAAGAAAGCCTCTGTACTTTTAGAACAGCAGCTTGGCCTGTCCCGTTATGAGGTACACCCCAATGGAGAAATCCGTATCTATCAAAAACTGGATTCTTCGGCTGTCACCAGCGTTCTGACTTCCGCAGATATTTCCGTCCAGGCCATTTATACACATCATCAGGATTTGGAAGGCTATTTCCTGGAATTAATGGAGCAAAACAAAAGTCAGGAGAAAGGAGGTATCTTCTATGCTTAACCTTCTTCGTATGCAGCTTCGCGCTGTCTTTCGCCAAAAAGGTCTTTATATTACAGCCGCAATTCTTTGTTTCGTACTTCTTATTGCCTTTGGAACCATGCGGCTGGTTTCTGACCCTGCGCTTGCAGAGAGAGCCCGTCAGGCCGGTATGGAGATTACCACAGATGATGTGTCTGACGCCTTTGCTTTTCAGGAACAGACACAGTCTGATTTTCTGGGAAGTCTGCTTTTCTCCGGAGGACTTATGAGCACTCTCATAGTCATTGTCAGTTCTGTGATTGTGTGTGATGATTTTACTACAGGATTTGGAAAAAACATTTTTTCCTACTATCCTAAACGAAGAGATTATATTTTCAGCAAACTTCTGACTTTGGGATTTGTAAGCGGATTTTTCCTGCTGTTTTTAACAGGTGCAACGCTTCTGCTCTTTCCTGCTGCAGGTTTTCAAAATCCTCTGGGCAATCCGGTACAGTTGGCCGCCATGCTGGTTCTTGGCTGGGCAGGGCTTTTCAGTCTCTGCGCTCAGAATCTTTTGTTCTGTATGCTGACCAGACGGGTGCTTGTAAGCGCTCTGCTTTCTGTAAGCTGCGCACTGGGGCTGTTTGGCGCAGCAGCAGATTTTATGGCGGGCCTTTTCGGCGTTCACATCAGTCTGCTTTTTCCGCCGCTGAATGTACTGGCAACACCCGCTTTGGCAAAAACCTTTCAAAGCGGTGCATTCCTGCAGCCAGGCGGTGCTCTGCTGGTGGCCTTTCTCTGGACTGCTTTTTATACAAAGCTCTCCTGTGTAGTATTAAATAAAAACGATATTTGCTGACAGGCAGTTTCTTTGCCTGTCTGATGAGGAAAAACCATGGTACTGCTTATTCTTATTCTTTTTGGACTGGTACTGTTTCTCTTCTTCCGGCTCATGCTCTTTAAAAAGCAGCTCCGGGAGTTTACCGGGCAGCTGCAGGACTTCAGCCCTGACAGCAACCAGCGTCTGACCTGCTTTCTCCGTGACCGGGAACATCTTGCCCTCTGCAGCCAGATAAACCGGTCTATGGACGTTTTGCAGCAGGCGGTTCTGACTGCGGAAGAAGCGGAAAAAGATTTAAAATACACCATGTCCTGTGTATCCCACGATATTCGCACTCCGCTTACCGGAGCAGCGGGCTATATGCAGCTTCTGGAGCGAACCCAGGACCCGGATAAGCGTGAAAAATACTGCCGGATTGTCAGACAGAAGCTGGAGGATTTGGAAACACTTTTGGAGGAGTTGTTTCTCTATACCAGACTGACTGGAAATGAATTTCCCATAGAAATGAAAAAGATACAGCTATTTCCTGTTTTATGTGACGCCCTTGCAGGATTTTATCCCCATTTTCAGGCGCAGAACAGAGCTCCTTCTATTTCCTTTGAGCAGGAAAATGCAGAGATACAGGCGGACCCCGCACAGCTTAGAAGAGTTCTCCGAAATCTGATTTCCAATGCTCTGACCCATGGACAAGGAACGCTTTTTATTTATCAGAAAGGGAATACTCTGTCCTTTGTCAATGAAACCAAAACCTGGGAGACGGTTCATCCCAAGCTGCTTTTTGAACGTTTTTACCGGACAGACCAGGCAAGGCAGGGAAATCATGCGGGACTTGGGCTTTCCATTTCCAGAGAGCTGATGTTAAAAATGCAGGGAAATATTTGTGCGGAATCCAAAGACGGCCGTCTTTGGATTACCCTTACCTTTGCAAAAGAAAAAACAGGGGTTTAAACCTTTTCCAAAAACGTTTATAATAGAGAAAAAAAGCAGGAGGTTTACATTATGAATACATCAGAAGTAATACGAAACCGTCACAGTGTCCGAAAATACAAAAAAGGGGTGCAGATTCCCCGAAAAGATATTGAAACCATGCTGGAAGCAGCTATGATGGCCCCAAGCGCCTGCAATACCCGGCCATGGGAATTTGCAGTCGTGGAAAATCCGGAGATTCGAAAACAGATTATGGAAATCAGCCCTTACACCAAAATGCTGGAGACCGCCAGCCTTGCCATTGTGGTCTGCGCCAGACCGGATTTGCAGGAAGGAAGAGGCAGCGGATTTTTCCCTCAGGACTGTGGAGCTGCCATTGAGAACCTGCTTTTACAGGCAACGGATTTGGGTTACGGCACCTGCTGGTGCGGTTTTTATCCGGTTATGGAACGTGTGGAAAAGCTTCGGGACTTACTGAAGGTTTCCAGTGTGCCTCTGGCAGTCATTGCCGTAGGAGAAGCCGATGAAGAGCCGAAAACCCGTGGTTTCTTTGATAAGGAACGGGTCACTTATATCGAATAGGAGCTGCCGGATTATGAAAAACTTGAAGGAATTATTTGAAATCGCGAAAGCTTCTATGGAACAGCAAAAAGATTTCGTCTTTGTTACCGTGATTGCCAGTTCCGGCTCTACCCCCAGAGGCGCCGGTTCCCGCATGCTGGTGCTGCCGGACGGAACCTCTTTTGGCACCATAGGAGGCGGCAGTGTAGAACATACTTCTGTTTTAGAGGCCCAGAAAGCTCTGACAGAGAAAAAATCTTCCTGTCGGGCCTACCGGTTAAGAGAAAATCAGGCCGCTGACCTGGGTATGATATGCGGCGGTGACGTCTCTCTTTATTTTCAATATATTTCATGGGAAAATCAAGATTTTTATCAATTGTGCAGCAGACTTTTAGCGGACTGGAACAAAAATGAAAATTCCTGGCTGCTTCTGGATATTACGGAAGAAACTGCATGGCAGTCTGGTTATTACCAGGAAAACAGTGGTCTTTGGGGGCTCTCCCTCTCAAATCCGGCCCCTCTTTTAAAGCCCAATGCTGCACAGGCGGTTCTAGACGGGCGCAGATACTACAGTGAACCTTTGGTACGAAAAGGCATGGTTTACATCTTTGGCGGCGGCCATGTAGCGCAGGAGCTGGTTCCCCTGCTGACACATCTGGAGTTTTCCTGCACTGTCTTCGATGACAGGGAACACTTCAGCAGTCCCCGGCTTTTTCCTGCTGCCGCAAAGTGCATTACCGGAGATTTCACCCGGCTTTCCGACTATTTTGAAATTACGCCGGAGGATTATGTCTGCATTATGACCAGAGGACACCAGTACGATTATCTGGTGCAGCAGCAGGTTTTAAAGACACCTGCAAAGTATATCGGTGTCATGGGAAGCAAACGGAAAAAAGCCATTATACGGGAAAAACTCTTGCACGACGGCTTTACACCGGAAGAACTGGCACGAATTACCACCCCTATCGGACTGAATATTCAGGCAGAAACTCCCAGTGAAATTGCTGTGAGCATTGCAGGAGAACTGATACAGATACGGGCAAAGAACGGATAAAATATCCCTCAAAAAACAGACATAGGATTTTATTCCTATGCCTGTTTTTTCAAATATTATGCAAATTCTCCCGTCACCATTTCATACAAAAATTCCAGCGCGTCTTCCATACTGCTTTCCTCTATGTCAAACCCTGGATTATGCACCGGATAATTTTTTTCATCCTCTTTTCCAGCCAGAAACACAACCCGCATACCAGGAATCTGTTCCATATAAAAGGCTGCATTATCCCCTACCAGAAAGGGCTTTTCTCCCAGAGAAAATTTCTCCTGAAGCAGTTTCCGGCCGATGGCAGCGCCCCGTTTTACCAGTTCTGCATCGTTAATCATCGGCGGTATTTTCTTTTTCATTTCCAGACAAATATCCGCACCTGTTTCTTCTTCTATTTGTCGTATTGTATTTTCCAACTGCTGCCACACATAGGAGAAATCCTGTTCTGCAAAAGCCCGAAGAGAGCCTTTTAATACCGCCTCACCTGCTACAATATTCCCCGCCGTTCCGGCAGACATCTGTCCAAATCCCAGGACAAAGGGATATTCCGTCTGCAGCGTTTCATTTAATCTATGAATTTCCACAGCCAGTCTGGACGCTGCATACAAGGCATCAATTCCCTCTTTTGGCTGAAACCAGTGGCTGGATTTTCCCCTCACAGAAATGGTAATACCGCCAATAGCTGCTGTGGTAATACTCTTTTGAATCTCCATACTCCTGGATTCCTGATTAGCGAAATGAAAAATCAGAATTTCCCTCACTTCGGGATTTTTCAACGCTCCATGCGCCATCATATACGCTGCCCCTTCTCCGGTTTCTTCACCCGGCTCAAAGAGAAAACGCACATTGCAGGACAAAGCGCTGCGGTTTTCCCAGAGCGCTTTCGCCAGACACAAATTCACCGCTGTAATGGCGTCATGGCCGCAGGCATGCATTTTCCCCGGATAAACAGAAGCGAAAGAACATCCCGTCTGTTCCTGTATGGGAAGTCCGTCTATTTCGCTTCGGATAGCCACGGTTTTCCACTGGGGATTTACCTGAATATCGGCAATCACTCCGGTTTTGCCCGTCCTGCGGCAGGGAATTCCCCATTTCTGCAGATGTTCCAGCAAAAAACAGCTGGTTTCCTCTTCCTCCATGCTCAGCTCCGGGTGGCGGTGCAGCCAATGGCGGAATTCTCGAAGTTCCCCGTAATATTCCTGACACGTTCTCATAGGTTTCCTCTCTCAGTCCACGCCGTTTCTGGCGCAAATATCCTTCAGACAGCAGTTCTCGCAGTGGGGCTTTGTCCTTGCCGTACACACGTCTCTGCCGTGATAAACCAGACGGTGGCAAAAGTCACTGCCTTCTTCCGGAGGAATGATTTTCCAAAGAGCCATCTCCACCTTTTTCGGTTCTTTATATCCGTCCACCAGCCCCATACGGTTCACCAGGCGAATACAGTGGGTATCTGTGACAATGGCCGGTTTGTGAAACACATCGCCCATAATGAGATTGGCGCTCTTTCTGCCTACGCCGGGCAGCTTTAAAAGCGCGTCAAAGTCCTCCGGAACCTTTCCCTGATACTCCTCCCACAGGATTTTCATACAGGCGCTGATATCTCTGGCCTTGCTTTTTCCAAGTCCGCAGGGACGGACAATCTCTTCAATTTCTTCTGGTTTAGCCAAAGCCAGAGCCTGCACATCCGGGTATTTCTTATAGAGTTCTTCTACCACCACATTCACTCTGGCATCGGTACACTGGGCGGCCAGACGAACGCCCACCAGCAGTTTCCAGGCCTGGTCATAGTCCAGCGTACACCCGGCATCCGGATATTCCTGTTTCAGGCGCTGAATGATTTCCAGCGCAAGTGTTCGCTTCCTTTCTTCTGTATTCTTCGCCATAACCTTATCTCTCTCCTTTCTGCCATTTTCTCTGTCTGTTATTTCTGGTTCGCCGGTTCTACAGCAATGGATTTCCCCTTGATCTTCACATTTTTCATGGCATACAGCACAGATTTTGCATATTCCTGAGGTACTTCTACGAAGGTATATTTATCAAACATATCAATGGTACCAATGAGTTTACCCGGCATGCCGCTTTCACCTGCCAGCGCTCCCAGAATGTCTCCCGGTTTTGCTTTGTGTTTCTTGCCGATATTAATAAACAGCCGCACCATCCCCGGTTCTTCTGCCCCGGTATCTCCGAAGTCTGGCTCTTCCTCTTCTTTTATCTCAGACATGCCGCTCTGCATTTTCAGAAAGGCTGCCGCTATATCCATAGCCGTATAATCCGAATGATTCAGCTTGTCCTGAATAGCATCAATCATGGCAGTCAAATCTTCCTCTGCAATCATGGTTTCCACATAATCCAGAATATTTTCAATCTTAGTATTTGCCACATCATTTAAAGACGGCACTTTCTGCGCAAAAATCTTGGTCTTGCAGTAGCGCTGAATTTCTTTTAACTTATAAACCTCTTTTCCGGATACAAAGGAGAAAGAACGGCCAATACGGCCTGCACGTCCGGTACGGCCAATGCGGTGCACATAGTATTCGTCATCCTGCGGCAGGTCATAGTTAAATACCGCCTCGACCTCATCCACGTCAATTCCTCTGGCTGCCACATCCGTTGCCACCAAAATGTCCGTTTTCCCGCTGCGGAAGCCCTGCATAACCCGGTCACGCTGCTCCTGCTTCATGTCTCCGTGAAGCCCTGCTGCAAAATAGCCCCTCCCCAGAAGGGCAGTCACCAGCAAGTCCACCTGCTTCTTCGTATTGCAGAAAATAACAGAAAGCTTTGGCGTATAAATATCCAGCAGGCGGGTCAGCACTTCCTCTTTATTCTTGGGCTTTACTTCATAATAAAACTGCTCAATATTGGGCACAGTCAGTTCTTTCTTGGTAACCTTAATAACCTTTGCCTTTTTCTGGAATTTTTTCGTAATTTCCATAATGGCTTTCGGCATAGTGGCAGAAAACAGGATGGTCTGCCTCTCTTCCGGCACCCCTTTTAAGATTGTTTCAATATCATCCCGGAATCCCATGTTCAGCATTTCGTCTGCTTCATCTAAAACCACGGTATGAATCTGGTCCATTTTCACCGTTTTTCTCCGCATATGGTCCATGACACGACCCGGTGTTCCTACAATAATCTGCACCCCGCTTTTCAGAGATCGAATCTGCTTTACAATTTCCTGGCCGCCATAAATAGGAAGAACTTTAATGCCATGCATATATTTTGCCAGACTGCGGATTTCCTCTGCTACCTGTATAGCCAGTTCCCTTGTGGGGCACAGGATAATACTCTGAGGCTTTTTTTCCTTAGGATTGATTTTCTGCAGCAGGGGAATTCCAAAGGCTGCGGTCTTGCCCGTACCGGTCTGGGCCTGTCCAATGATATCCTTTCCTTCCATAATAGTAGGAATCGCTTGAGCCTGAATGGGAGAAGCCTCCTCAAAGCCCATATATTTCACAGCTTTTAAAATCTCCGGGCAAAGCTGCAGATTTTCAAATTTCACATTTTCCATATTTATTCTTTACCTCTTCTTTCTAACTACTCATAAAAATGGAGTTGCCGCACCGCACATTCTCGACATGCAATCAATGCAACAACTCCATAAATCAAGCAATCGTTTTTCTATCATACCAGAACTGTATCAAATTGTCAAACAGCGGGAGCCTCTCCCAAAACTGCCCGGACACAGTTTGCGGCTGGAAAGTCCTTTTTCCCCATTCCATAGCCGATTTTTTCCATTTTCATCTCCCTCATTCTGCCATAAGCAGAGGCAAAATAGGTGAGAATCGCCGCACCTGTAGGAGTACAGAGTTCCCCTTCCATCCTTCCCGCATTGCAGGGCACTCCCATAAGAATCCGAGCCGTGGCAGGGGCCGGAACCGGAAGTACCCCGTGAGCGCAGCGCACCTGTCCAAATCCTGTGGTAACAGGGGAAACCAGCACCTGTTCCGGCTTCAGTTCATGTATCAGCATGACGCAGCCTGTAATATCCGCAAGAGCATCTGCCGTACCCACTTCATGAAAGTGAATTTCTGTAATGTCACGGCCATGTACCTGGCTTTCCGCCTGGGCGATGATACGGTAAATATTCTTCACATCTTCTTTGACAGCCTCATCTGTCTGCAGCCGGTCAATCTGCTCTGTAATATCCTTCATCCCCGCATGGTGATGATGTCCATGGGCGTGTGTATGCCCGTGGTGGTGTTCATGCACTTCCTGAGATTCAAGTCCGCTTCCCTGTAAGGATACCTCCTCACTCTCTTCTTCGGCGCCGTCTACATGCACAGAAACGTGCGTTCCCGTAATCCCACATTTCACTGCCGGGTTTGCAGACACCTTCACATGGGGGAGGCCAGCCTGATTCAGTTTTTTCAGAAATTTTTCCCGGTCCGGAATCAGTTCCAGAAGAGCGCCCATGAGCATATCTCCGGCGGCCCCCATATTGCACTCTAAATATAAGGTTTTCATTCTTTTCTCCCCTCCAGATGATTGATCATACTTGCCAGATACCCCGCACCGAATCCGTTATCAATATTTACCACACTGATACCGCTGGCACAGGAATTCAGCATGGACAAAAGAGCGGAAAGTCCTCCGAAATTCGCCCCGTATCCTACGCTGGTGGGTACTGCAATCACCGGACAGTCTGCCATACCGCCGATGACGCTGGCCAGAGCCCCTTCCATACCTGCAATGGCTACAATCACCCTGGCACTCATAATATCCTCAATATGGTCCATCAGCCTATGCATACCCGCCACACCCACATCGTAAAGACGAACCACTTCATTTCCGTACACTTGGGCAGTCAAAGCCGCCTCTTCTGCCACCGGCATATCGCTGGTTCCTCCGGTAGCCACCACAATTTTGCCCACCCCGTCCGGTTTCGGTATTTGTCCCACAATGCCTGTCCGGGAAAGGTCGTCATAATGCAAATCCAGGGAAGCGCCCACATATTCCGCCGCCTCTTTGCTCATTCTGGTAATCAGCACCGTCTTTTCCCTTTCTTCCACCATGGCCTGGGCAATCTTTAAAATCTGTTCTTTTGTTTTTCCCGCACCGTAAATCACTTCTGCCATGCCCTGACGGATTCCCCTGTGGGTATCCAGCTTGGCAAAGCCCATTTCCTTATAAGGTTCTGTTTTTATCTGAAGCAGAGCATCTTCCGGCTTTACCTGTCCTCCGGCTACCTGCTCCAGCAAATTCTGCAGCTCTTTTTTGTCCATGTATCTCAGGCTCCTTTTCTGTTTGCTTACCTCTATCATACTCCTTAGACCCGGCTCCAGGGCAAGCATTTTTTACTCAAAGGTTTGCGTCAAACGTTTGAGCTATCCTGTTTTTCTGATTTTTCTCCTATTTGCATTACTTTATATTTTACCGGAACCTGATTTTTCTGTCAACTGCCAATGAGCGACAACTGCCGGCAGACCTCTGCCGCATCCAAAATATGGCTGGGTTCCGTCTCATGACTCCCCGGTGCGTCTGCGGTTATCAGAATATACTCCTTCCCCCCTAAGCTTAAAAGACTTCCCAGACAAAGTCCGGCTTCCGAGGTATAACCTGTCTTTCCGCCCAGAATTCCCGGCTCCGAAATTCCGTTCTGCTCCATTTCCTGGCGCATGGTGCTGTACACGGTAAATCCTTCCGGATGGGAAGCTGTGGGAGCCATGCTATGACTTTTTGCAGTGAAAATTTCATAAAACTCCTGATTTTTTAACGCATATTCCAGAAGCAGGGATAAATCCTCTGCTGTGGTGTAATGGTCTTTGTCATGAAGTCCGGTTACATTTTTAAAATTGGTATGTTTCATTCCCAGTTTCTTTGCCTTCTGATTCATCTCTTTTACAAAGGCCTCCTCCGAACCGTCGCAGACCCTTGCCAAAGCTTCACAACACTCCGCGCCTAAAGGCAGCAGAGCACCGTAAAGCAAATCCCGGTAAGAAACCTGGTCTTGAGGGGCAAAACCCGCCATGGACGCTCCCTGGGCATATAACTCCCGGAACATATCTCCGTCAAGAACCGTTGTATCATCCAGATTATCCAATTTCTCCATGGCAAGAACCACCGTCATGATTTTAGTAAGAGACGCAGGATAAATCCGTTCATCGCCCTTTTTTTCAGCCAGAATTTTTCCAGTGGAAAGGTCCGTCAGCACGGCTGCTTTGCTGGAGAGTTTTTGGAGATTTAGAGTTTCAGAGAGGACTCCTTGTTCTGTTTCCCTGTTCTTTTGCAGTAAATTTCCCACCGCCCAGGTTCCCAATGCCAGCAGCCCATACGTCACTGTCAGAAACAGGATAAACCCCATCAGCATATGCTTTCTTCTTTTCCTTCTTCGTCTTTTTGACATGAAAAACACCATCCTTTTCGTTTGTTCTACAGATTTCTCTCTGTATCTAATGTAACAAACACAAAAGAATGGTGTTTTAAGATTTTCCTGTGTATTTCCTAAGATTTTATTAATTTGAGGGTTTTTCCGGCAGTGTCACCCGAAAAACGGTTTTCTCCTGCTTACTTTCCGCCGAGATACTTCCCCCGTGAAGCTCCACAATTTCCTTTGCAATGGCAAGTCCAAGACCTGCCCCTCCCGTATTGCTTTTTCTGGCCTCATCCATACGGAAAAATTTCTCAAAAATCAAATCCAGTTTCTGCTTCGGAATGGTTTTTCCATGATTTTCAAAAGAAATCACAGCCTGTTCCCCCTGCTGCTCTCCTCTTACTACAATTTCTGTGTCCGGATAACTGTAAGCAATGGCATTTTTCAGTAGGTTATTAAAAACTCTGGCCAGCTTCTGCGAATCCGCGTACACGAAAAATTCCTGGGGCAATTCCAGACGGACCGTATTATGCCCGGATGACAACACAGGATAAAATTCTTCCGTCATCTGTATCATCATATAAGACACATCCAGATTTTCTTTTTCCAGCACCATATTCTGCAGATTATACCGGGTAATTTCAAAAAATTCCTCTATCAGACTGTCCAGACGTTCTGCCTTTCCAAGGGCAGTGTGCACATATTTTTCTCTCTGTGCAGCAGGCATATCCGGCGCCTCCTCTAAAAGATTCAGGTATCCCAGCACCGAAGTCAGGGGGGTTTTCAAATCATGGGCTAGATAGGTAATCAAATCATTCTTCTTCTGGGCCTCTTCCTTTAAGCGCCGTTCCTTTTGCTGCATGTCCGCCTTTATCTGCACAATCTGGGTACTGACCTGGGCATATTCCGAAGGAAAAATTTCTTCTGCTTCCAGTTCACTGTGCATATACTGATGAATCTTCCGGCTGGTATCCAAAAGAAGTTTCTCTGCTTTTCGCTTCTGACTGAAATAAGAGACAAACGCCAAAGACAGGGCAAAGAACGCCGCCGCCAGCAAAAAAACTTTTGCCAGAAAAGGTTTTAACACATTCCAGGCAATTTGACGCTCTACATAAGCCGTCTCCCCCTCATAAACGGTCTGCTCATACACAAACCGATGGGTAAACCAGTCCACAAAAGCCCCGTTAAAAAACACATCCGCTATATAGTAAATGGTATAGCAGATAAGGGGAACCGCTATAAGCGCAGCAAATAACCTGATATACCGAAGACGTTTGTTTCTCCGTCCTTTAGTTTTCAATTTTGTAGCCACACCCCCCAGACTGTCTTAATGTACCTGGGCTTTTCGAAGGAGTCCTGCATTTTTTCCCTTAAATGCCGTATGTGAACTGTAATGGTATTGTTGCTCTTACTGTAATATTCGTCTTTCCAGATTTGATGAAACAATTCCTCGGAGCTGACTACCTTCCCCTTTTCTTCACAGAGAATTGCCAAAATGGCAAACTCCGTAGGCGTCAGGGAAAGCGGGCGTTCATTTAAAGTACACTCATGAGTTTTCTTATTCAGCACCAATCCCTTATGTGTAAGAATATCCCCTGCGTCCTGCACGGTTCCGGTATTATACCGCTTGTACCGGCGAAGCTGGGCTTTAATTCGCGCCACCAGTTCCAACGGCAGAAAAGGCTTTGTCATATAATCATCTGCCCCCAGAGCCAGACCGTTAATCTTATCCAGTTCCCCATTTTTGGCCGTAAGCATAATAATGGGATAATTATGTTTTTCCCGGATTTTCCTGCAAAGGGTAAGACCGCTGATATCTGGCATCATAATATCCAGGACAGCCAAATCCGGCACTTCGGTCTCAATGCAGGCCAGAGCCTCTTTGGAATCGTAAAACTTCCGTACTTGAAAACCTTCATTTTCCAGGTAGACCTCTATCAAATCTGCGATTTCCTGTTCATCATCTGCAACCAGTATCTTTTCTTTCATCATCAGCCCTTTTCTTCCAATTCACACAAAAGCTGTGTCATGGTTTTTCCTAAAAGAGGGTGTCTTTTATACGGTGCAATTTCACACATGGGTTTTAATACGAAATCCCGAAGCTGCATTTCCACATGGGGAATGATTAAATCCTCTGTTTCCAGTACTTCGTCATCGTACAGAAGAATATCCAAATCCAGGGTTCTGGGTCCCCAGTGAACCAACCGTTCTCTGTGGGCATTTTGTTCAATTTCATGCAGACGTTCTAAAAGCTCCTGAGGGGACAGCAGGGTTTTCAGTTTCAGGCAGGCATTTAAGAAATCATCCTGCTCCACACCCCCATAAGGCTCTGTCACCAGATAGGAAGATACCTTTTCCACCTGGCAGTCTTTTGCGCTGTCCAGTTCTTTGATAGCCTGATTTAAATAGCCCTCCTTATCTCCCAGATTAGAGCCGAGGGCCAGATAAGCCGTGTGCCAGAACCGGGTAATTTTCACGGAAACCGTCTCCAGAGGCAGTCCCACCGGCGCCCAGGGCTTTTTCAATTCCAGTGTCACACCTTTTAAAAGAGGATACTGCAGCAGCACCGTTTCTGCCAGGTCTTCTGCTGCCGCCTCAATGAGTTTCCGGGGATGTTCTTTTGTATAGGCCGTCATAAAGCTGCTGACTTCCCCGTAATGCACAGATTCTTCCAGACAGTCCGTTTTCCCTGCCTTTCTGGTATCCACATACATGGTAAGGGAAATCACAAATTTCTGTCCCAGACTGGTTTCCTCCGGAAAGACTCCGTGATTCGCAAAGACTTCCAGATTTTCCACATGAATTTCATCATACTGCAATGTTTTCATGGCTTATTTTCCTTCCCTTAAAATGGCCTGCGTCATGCGGATAGCCCTTAAATTTTCTTTTACATCGTGGACACGGACAAAAGCTGCCCTTTTCTGTACTCCCAGAACCGTAGTCGCTAAAGTACCCTCCACGCGCTCGTCAGAAGGCAAGTCCAGAGCCGTTCCGATAACGGATTTCCGGGAAGTGGCCAACAGTACCGGATAGCCTAATTCCACCAGACGTTCCAGATGATGAATGGCCATCAGATTGTGCTCATATGTTTTTCCGAATCCCACGCCTGGATCCAGAATGATTTTGTCATCGGCAATGCCTGCTTTTTTCGCAATAGCCAGAGACTCCCGCATATCCTGGCACATATCGTCTAAAAAGTTGTTGTATTCCGCTTTCTCCCGGTTGTGCATCAGACAGCAAGGCACCTGATATTCGGCAATCAGTTCGGCAACTTTTGCGTCATATTTCAGTCCCCAGATATCATTCACCAGGTCAGCCCCTGCCTTTAAAGCCGCTTCCACTACTTCTCCTTTATAGCTGTCAATGGATACCGGAATGTCAAATTCCTTTTTTACCATTTCAATCACCGGCACTACCCGGTCAATTTCTTCCTGAATGGAAATCTGCACATGACCGGGGCGGGTGGATTCTCCGCCAATATCAATAATGGCCGCACCTTCCGCAATCATATCTGCTGTGTGCTTTTTTGCCTTTTCTATATCATTCCACTTGCCCCCGTCAGAAAAAGAATCCGGGGTTACATTGAGAATTCCCATAATGGAACAGTCCTGTTCCACATCAAACATACGATTTCCGATTTTCATCATAAGAAGTTCCTCCTAGCTTACACCTCTATGGTAAGATTTTTCTTTTCTGTGCTCCATTTACATTCTGCCTGTGCCGAACAAAAGAGACAGGTCCTGGATTTCTTGTCTGCGCGGTATAAGAGTCCCGCCAAATCCGCTCTGGTTCCGGTATCTGCTGTTCTGTGGCCGGAAATTGCCTCCAGAATTGCGTTTTCTTCTTCTTTCGTATAGCCGCAGTCCGGCAGAATCTTTTCTGCCAGAAGCTGGCTTCCCTGGTCATGGGGTATGTTTTGGGTGTATTCCAGCCCTCTGCCGATGTCGTGAAGCAGGGCAGCACCATATATCAGTTCCTTATCCAGAGCCAGACCTTTCTCCAGATTTTCAATATAGGCCAATCTTGCCACATCTAAAAAATGCGCCACATCATGCCCGCAGAAAACCCGCTCTTTTTCCAGTTCCTGTATCTTGGCCACCGCCTGCTGCCACAGCGCATGACTGCAGATTTTATTTACTCTGTCCATATTTACCGTCTTTCCAGCATACGGTAGAAATTGTTCTGCAGCTTTTCATTGTCATCAAAGACGCCTCTGGTAACCACAGTAACCGTTTTTGTACCCGGTTTTTTAATGCCTCTCATAGTCATACACATATGCTCTGCTTCTACAAGCACCATAACGCCCTGAGGTTTCAGCTCCTCCATAAAAGCATCCGCCACCTGCGCGGTCAGACGTTCCTGAAGCTGAAAACGCTTTGCAAACACTTCCACGGTTCTTGCCATTTTGCTCAGTCCCACCACTTCGCCATTTGGAATATAGGCAATGGCTGCGGTACCGTAGAAAGGCAGCATATGGTGTTCGCAGAAGGAATAAAAAGGAATATCCTTTTCCAATACCATATCGTTGTTATCTACATGAAATCTCTTTTTCAGGTGTTTTGCCGCATCATCTGTATAGCCTGCTGCCAGTTCCTTATACATTCTGGCAATCCGGTCCGGAGTCTCTAAAAGTCCCTCCCGGTTAATATCTTCTCCGATTCCTTCCAGAATCAGTCTTACGCCTTCTTCGATTTTTTCTTTATCCATTTTGTTCTTCGTCATTTTCCTTACCCTCACATGAAATTGCTTTTACTGCGTCCTTTAAAAAAGACAGGGAACCAAAGATAATCACTGCGTCTTCTTTGTCCGCGCGTTCCAGAGTCTTTTGGACTGCTTCTTTGATACTTTTGGCCGCCTCCACAGACGGATTCACCTCTGCCACCGCATCCCGCAGTTCTTCAGCCGGCAGGGCACGGGGATTTCCCGGTGTTTCCACGGTTATAATGTCCTTTGCATAAGGTGCGGTCAATGCAATGATTTTCCGGTAGTCTTTATCCCTAAACACACCGAAAATATAGTGCAGGTTTCTGTCCTTGTAATACAGTTCTATGGAACGCTTTAATTCCAGAGCTGCAGCCGGATTGTGCGCACCGTCCAGAATCACATCCGGATTTTGGGCAATCCGTGTAAATCTGCCTCTCCAACAGGCCTTGTGCATACCTGCCCGAACCTGCTCGTCAGAAAGAAGGAAGCCTATTTCCCGCAAAGCCTCCACAGCCTCCAGCGCCAGAGCGCCATTCTCCACCTGATAACTTCCGGCCAGGGAAATTCTCACCTCTTCCCATTTGCCGTAGGTAAAACTCTGCCCGGAAAGTCCATAGGAAATCTGGCTTATCTGTTCCTGCTTTACCGTCCGCAGGCAGCAATGCTGCCTTTTGCAGGTTTCTTCTATCACTTTTTGGGCTTCTTCCTTCTGGGCTGCACAGACTACCTGGGTATGGGGCTTAATAATGCCCGCCTTCTGCACGGCAATTTTCTCCAGGGTATCTCCCAGAAATTCCATGTGGTCCATACTGATAGAGGCAATGACCTCCAAAAGTGTGGTAGTAATCACATTGGTAGCGTCCAGAGCCCCTCCAAGCCCTGTCTCCAGCACTACCACATCACATTTTTTCTCCTTAAAATAGAGAAAAGCCAGAGCAGTCTCCACCTCGAAAATCGTAGGTGTTCCCGCATGCTGCTCCGCCATATCTTTCACAGCCTCTGAAATGGCTGTCACATGACGGGCAAGAGATTCTTTTTCAATTTCTTTCTCATCGACCTGAATCCGCTCCCGATAAGAAAACAGTGTAGGGGATATGTACCTTCCTGTGCGATATCCCGCGCCGGACAGTATCGTTGAAAGATAAGCCAGCACAGACCCTTTCCCATTTGTTCCGGAAATGTGGATAAACTTTAAATCTTCCTGGGGATTACCAAGTCTGACCAGCAGCTCTTTCATATTCTCCAAGCCAAGTACACTTCCGTATTTGGAAATTTCGTCCAAATATACTCTTGCTTCTTCGTAATTCATATTACTCCTATCCGAGACGGTTTCCCACCTCTTAATCTATTACAACCCCTATTATATCCCTTTTTCCCCCATATCTCAACGGGATATTTCAGCAAGTGCCTTTTTAAATTGACGGGCAAAAAGAACCACCGTAAAAATCACGGCAAACGTGTCTGCCACCGGCTCTGCCATATAGACTGCTTTCGTCTTATCCCCGTCAAAAATCAAGGGCATAAGGTAAATCAGAGGAATCAGGAGCACAAATTTTCTCATAACGGCTACTAGGATAGAGGCCTTTGCGTTTCCGATAGACATAAAAGTCATCTGACACGCCATCTGAATACCGAAAATAAACAGAGCGGCCATATAGACACGCAGCGCGGTCTCTGTAAAATTCATCAGGGTTCCGTCAGAAGTAAACATTCCGGCAAAAGCCCTTGGGAACAGCATCACCAGTCCCCACAGCAGCAGGGAATAAAACAAACTGACTTTCAAGAGCAGACGGAACGCCGATTTTACACGTTTTTCATTGCGGGCACCGTAATTATAACTGATAATGGGCTGCGCTCCCTGTCCCAGTCCCTGCAGCGGCAACATGGCAAACTGCATCACACTGGTAAGAATCGCCATGGCGCCTACGGCAATATCTCCGCCGTATCTCTGCAAAGAAGAGTTAAAACAGATGGAGATAATACTTTCACTGGCCTGCATAACAAAAACAGAAGAACCCAGAGCAATACACGGAAAAATGACCTTCCTCTGCAGTTTCAGATTCTTCTTCTGAATACGCAGGAATGTTTTCTTTCCGAAAAGAAATGCCATTACCCAGATACAGGATAATCCCTGAGAAAGGATGGTGGCAAGGGCCGCTCCTTTTACCCCCATGTCCAGACCAAAAATAAAAATGGGGTCCAGGACAATATTGGCAACTGCACCAATCAGCACAGACAGCATACCCGTCTTCGCAAATCCCTGAGCTGTAATAAAAGCGTTCATACCAAGGGTAAGCTGTACAAAAATAGTTCCCAGTGCATAAATATTCATATAGCTGACACCGTACTCAATGGTATCCTCACTGGCCCCGAACGCCATGAGAAAATCTCGGTTCCAAAGCAGCAGCACGGCTGTTAAAATAGTGGAAATCACTATCTGCAAAGTAAAGCAGTTGCCCAAAATTTTCTCTGCAGACTCATTGTCACCTTTCCCCATGGCAATAGAAGCTCTGGGAGAACCGCCGTTTCCAACCAGTGCTGCAAAGGCAGACACAATCATAATCAGAGGCATGCAGACTCCCACTCCGGTCAGCGCCATGGCCCCCGCCTTAGGAATATGTCCGATATAAATACGGTCTACAATGTTGTAAAGCATGTTGATAATCTGCGCGGCAACCGTGGGCAGCGCCAGATTTAAAAGCAATTTTCCAATGGGCTGTGTACCCAGAAAATCTTTGTCACTTTTCATGAAAACTCATTCCTTTCTCAATATTTTCCATAAGCTGTCTGTTGATTCTCTCGTATATCTCTTTTTCTTCTCCGGAAAGACCGGCAAAAAGCTGCTCCTCAAACTTTTGATTCACCTTTTCAATTCCGCTGCAAATGGGAATTGCCGCCTCCTCCAAAAACAAATGCACTTTTCTGCGGTCCGTTGTATCAGCGTTTCGTTTTACAAGCCCTTTTTTTACCAAAAGTTCCACGCCCTGTGATACATTTCCCTTGGGAAGCCTTCGCAGCTCCACAATCTCTGCAGCAGTATCCTTTCCCGGATTGTTATACAGAAATCCGATAATGGCGATTTCTATCTGTGAAAGCCCATATTCTCCCCGAATATTTTCCAGACACTGCTCATACAGCTTTGTCACACACCGCATCAACAGCCGCATATCTGATGCTTCCGGCCTCATTTTCCACCTCTCCTTTCCCGTTGCTGATAGTTTTAAAAAGAACCGTTTTACAAAGAACTATTATAGGCCTTTTTTCTTTTTTGTCAAGACTTTGCCATATTGAGAAAATCTCTCCTGCACAGTATAATAGAGTAACAGAAAGACATCTTTAGGAAGACAGACAACAGGAAAGGGGATACCTTATGCGCGTAAAACAATATCTGAGAAATCAACTGCCCGTTATTTTTATCCATGTTTTGGGTATGCTGGCACTTGCCCTGTTTTTACTGGCCAATGGCAATGCCGTACAGACGGTTCTGTTTATTCTTATGGTCTGGCTGCTTGTTTTGCTTTCATACTTAGTCATTGTCTGCTGTATGCAAAAGACTCGTCTGAACAAATTGTTAGACATGGCAGAGCAGTTAGAGGAACGGTACTTAATACCGGAAATCATGGCTGTACCGGAGAAAGCCGCCGATCAGGTCTTCTACCAGATTATGAAAATGGCAGAAAAATCTATGATTGAAAAAATAGGGGAAATCCAACGGGAACGAAAAGAATATAAGGAATACATCGAGCAGTGGATACATGAAGTCAAAACCCCAATCACAGCCATGAAGCTGCTTTGCGAAAATAACCGTTCCTCCTTTACCCGAGAACTGCTGGCAGAATTGGAAAATGTCCAGCAATTTACAGAACAGGCGCTCTACTATGCCCGTAGTGAACATACAGAAAAAGATTACTCTATACGGGAAATCCAGCTAAGTGATGTGGTACATAACGCCATTGCAGACAACAAATATCTTTTGCGGCAGAGCAATATGAGAATTACTGCAGACAACCTGGAGCACTGTGTTTATACGGATGATAAATGGATACGGTTTATTTTAAACCAGCTTATCAGCAATGCTGTCAAGTATGGTACAGAACAGCCGGCTTTACACTTTTTTACGGTAAGAAAGCAGGAGCATATTCTTTTATGTATAGAAGACAACGGAATCGGCATACCCCCAGGCGACCTGCCCCGCATTTTCGAAAAAGGCTTTACCGGACAGAATGGGCGAACCGGCAGAAATTCCACTGGAATTGGGCTGTATCTGTGCAAGCGTCTTTGTGATAAGCTTGGAATTGGGCTGACTGCTTACTCGAAAGAAAAAGGGACAACTCTTACGCTGTCTTTTCCTGTCAACGATTTTGTTACCGGGGTACAGAACTGACAGGCTCTGCAATTCTTACATTTCTGTAAGAACTGTGTAAGAAAACCTGATACAAAAAAATTCCCAGGCCATTTATAATCCAATACAGAAAAGACTTAAGGAGGTCAGACACATGAGTACCATTTTGAAATTGGAACATATCCAAAAATACTATGGCAATGAAGGGAATATCACGAAGGCCATTCAGGATATCAGCTTTTCCGTTGAGGCCGGAGAATTTCTCGGTATTATGGGGGCGTCCGGCTCCGGAAAAACAACGCTGCTTAACTGTATCTCTGCTATTGATACCGTAAGCGCAGGCCACATTTATTTAGAAGGAACAGACATTACAGAAATAAAGCCAAAGTCTCTTGCCCGGTTTCGCAGAGAAAACTTAGGTTTTGTCTTTCAGAACTTTAACTTATTAGATACCTTGACAATTTCCGAAAACATTGCCCTGGCTTTGGCCATTCATAAAACCCCGGCTCAGGATGTGGAACCCCGCATTTGGGATATGGCGCAAAAGCTGAATATCTGTGATATTCTAAACAAATATCCCTACCAGGTATCCGGCGTCCAGAAACAGCGCTGCGCCTGTGCAAGGGCTCTCATCAACAATCCCAGGCTGCTTTTGGCAGACGAACCCACAGGAGCTTTGGACAGCCATTCCTCTCAAATGCTTTTGTCCACCATGCAAAGTATCCACGAACAGATGGGCGCTACGATTCTCATGGTAACCCATGACGCTTTTACAGCCAGTTATGCCAATCGTATCCTCTTTCTCAGGGACGGGGAAATCTTCACGGAACTGTGTAAGGGACATGACAGCAGAAGTGCTTTTTTCAATAAAATTCTGAATGTCCTTACCATGATTGGAGGAGGGCAAAGCCATGTATGTTAAACTTGTTCTCAAAAATGCCCGCCGGTCTGTAAAAGACTATTTAATCTACATTGTAACCATGACTATCTGCGTTGCCCTGTTTTATTCTTTCCTGTCCATTGCCAGCAGCTATTACAGGCCGGATATAGGAAGTGAATACGACTTCACACTCTTAAGTGACGGCTTGAAAGCAGCCATTTGCCTCATTACATTGCTTGTGCTGTTTTTGATACATTTTGTCAATCGTTATATGCTTCAGCGCAGGCAAAAAGAATTTGCAGTGCAGTCCGTCATGGGTATGGAACAAAAAATCATTGGCAGGATTTTCTTTGCCGAAACCTTTCTCATGGGAACACTCTCTATTGTGATTGGAATTTTCCTTGGTGTGTTCTGTTCCCAATTTATCACTGCCCTGCTGCTGACCTCCTATGGGAAAAGTTATGAATTGACATGGACCCTGTTTCCAGATACGGTTTTGCTGACTGTCTGCTTCTTTGTATGCAGTTTCCTGCTTGTGGGGATGTGGAATATCCACGCCATCCAAAAGGCAAAAATAATGGATATGCTTTTATCAGGCAGGGAAAACGAGCCTGCATTAAAAAGGAGTCGTTGGATTTCTGGTGTGATCATCCTCTTTGAAGGATTGTCCGTGTGGATGCTCCTTACAGGAATACAAAAAGTCTGGTTTTACTATGACTCCCGATTCGCCCTTCCTGTACAAATCATGTTCTGGGGAAACATTCTCTTTCCGGCCATGACTCTGCTTTGGTCTGTGCTGTGCCTGATAAAAAAGAAAAAAGCAAGTGATTCTACACTGCTTTCAAGTTTGCTTGTATGCTCTGTTCTAAATGCATGCACAGCAGCCAGTGTCCCCGCATTGACAAAGGAATACTATCTGGCCTTAGGCAGCGGAACCATCCATCAATATCTGGTATTTGTCCTGATGGATTTGCTTTTCTTTATTTGTGCTTTCCTTTACCTTGCCGGCAGCTTCCTTTTGGCCTGGAAAGAGAAATCGTCCAAACACAGATACCGCCAGGAAGCTCTTTTCTTTTTTGGACAGATTTTATCGAAGCTGAATACAACCAGCAAGACCATGACTCTTATCTGTATAACCTTAGTGCTTGCTGTTTTTCTGTTCATTGCGGCCCCCATTTTGGTAAATTGGGCTTCCGGTTATCTGGATATACGCTCTATGTATGATGTGCAGATTTATTCCGGATACAACGACGTATATGAAGAAGAAAATCTGCCCCATGATACTTATGACCTGGTGACAGATTTTTTAGCAGAACACAAGCTTGAAGCGGCATACGACTGCACTTTTCATCTATACCTTCCAAACAAAGATGATTTTCACAGCCGCTCAAAATACGATTTTCCTGTTGCGGCAATTTCTTTAAGCGACTACAATGCCATACGGGAAATGCTTGGATATACTCCTGTTTCTCTGGCAGAAAATGCGTTTACCACGCAGTGGAAGTCCATTGCAGAGACGGAAGAAATCGACCGCTTTCTGGAAAGTCATACCCGTGTTGCAACAGACGCCGGAACATTAACGCTCTCTAAGCAGTCCTTTTATGAAGACTCCATTGGGGAAACGGCCTACAATTCCTATACCAATGTCCTTTATGTGTTCCCGGATAAGGTGTGTGAGCGCTTGCTTCCGGTTATGCAAAACCGCTATATTACAACAAAGGACACGATTTCTTATGAAAACGCCCGCCAACTGGAAAAAATTTTCACAGCAAAATATCCAGAAGAGACAGATAAAGAAACCAGTTATGGAATTCGTTTAAGCACCCTGCAGATTAACAGCACAAAAGCAAGTAATTTCATCTTACAGGCTGCAATGCTTTATGGTGCTGTGGTAATCATGGTGATTTGCCTTACGATACTTTCCCTGCAGCAGCTTTTGGACGCAGACCAGTACAAATACCGCTTCTCCGTACTTAGAAAATTAGGCGTGGAGGAGCCGCGTATACAGAAACTGGTGCTGAAGCAGTTAGGTGTCTGGTTTGGCCTTCCAGTCCTTGTAGCTGTCATAGTTGCTGCTGTTGTGATTGCCTATTTTGTACAATCTATATCAGCAGAAATCTCTGCGTATATTGGGGTTACCGCCTTGCTGCTGCAGGCAGGCACAACTGTAAGTATTCTGGCCGGTTTATTCCTCTGCTATTTTATAAGTACATGGATACTTTTCAGCCGCTCCATCCATTCATAAGGCATTATATCCGGTATCCCTGTCTGTGTTTTGTAATAATAAAGTCTTGTACTCCCATGCAGGAAAGTTTCTCCCGGATACGATTGATATTCACGCTCAGGGCATTGTCATCTACGTAAAGACGGTTGTCCCACAGGTATTCTATCAAATCCCCTCTGGCGCAGATACTTCCTGCATGGCAAAACAGATAATATAAAATTTTCACTTCATTTTTTGTCAATTCTACACTCTCTTCTCCCCTGGATATGGTGCTGTCCTCCAGATGAAGGGTGACACCTCTGTGTGTCAGACAGGTATTCTGTTCCCTTGGATAGGCTTTTTTGAGAAGGGAATCCATTTTTGCCAGAAGAATGGCTGTATGATAGGGTTTTGTGATAAATGCATCTCCTCCCAGCATAATGCTGTTCAATTCATCCATATCTGTGCTGCAGCTGGTGACAAACACAATGGGCACAGCGGAAAAGCTGCGGATTTTCGCACATAGGGAAAATCCATCTTCTCCTGGCAGTTTAACGTCCAGGAGAATTAAATGGGGGGAAAATTGCTTTACCGTTTCTATGGTTTGACGGAAATCTTCCACAGCCTGCACCTCATATCCGTGGCCTTTTAAAAGTGTTTTCAGTTCTTTTTGTATGACAGAATCATCTTCTATAATCAAAATTTTACGGTTCATTTTCAGAATTCCTTTAAATCATTCATTTTCAGAAAGAATGGCTCCGCTTCCCACCGTGCTTTCTGCTTTTTCTTTTTTACGGTCAAGACCTGCAAAGAAACCGGCAATCAAGGTTCCGGAAATGGAATGCCATACACAGGATACCGCACAGATAATTGCGGACTGCGGGGTGCTGGCAAACTGTGCCGTAGTAGTGGCCAGGTTGGTGGCAAGTCCCGCATTCTGCATACCCACTTCAATAGAGATTGTTCTTTTCTTCGCAGTGTTCATGCCTGTCAGTTTACCGGCACCGTAGCCCAACAGATAGCCAAGTCCGTTATGAAGCAGAACAGCTACAAAAATGACAACACCTGAGTTGAAGAAGTTTGCGCCCTGTGAAGAAATAACACCGCCTACTACGCAGGCCAGACCCAATACAGCAACACCGGGCATCATTTTCTGGATATTCTGGAAAGTCTTTTTCTTTCCCCAGAGATAGTTAAGAAGAAATCCTACGGCAATAGGAAGAATCACGGTTTTGATAATGGACACAAACATGGGCAGCCCCTGAATATTGATTTTTGTTCCGCTTGCCAGAAAAGCAACCAGAAGCGGTGTCATAATCGGGGACAACAGTGTGGATACCGTAGTCATGCCCACAGAAAAGGCCACGTCACCGCCGCACAGGTAGGACATGATATTGGAGGAAACTCCCCCCGGACAACAGCCTACTAAAATCAGTCCCAGGGCAATGCCATCCGGCAAATGCAGGGCACGGCTGACCGCAAAAGCCAGAAACGGCATAATCAGATATTGGGCAGCTGCACCGATACAGATATCCAGAGGACGCTGCGCCAAAATTTTAAAATCCTGGGTCGTCAGTGTCAGTCCCATACTGAACATGATAATTCCGATAATCAAAGACTGGCTGGTAAATTTATTGCCCACCATATCTGTAAACAACTGGAAGTTGACCCAGCCCATCAGCCCCGGAAGGAAAAAGGTGACAACCGCTATGGCAATCACCACGGCCGAAGTGTAATTGGATAGAAATTTGCTTGCTTTTTGTAATGCTTTCATAGAAATCCTCCTTCTTCTGTGCAAACACCCAAGAAAAGTTTCATGAACTTTCACACGACAAAAAGCCCCCTCCGGCTCTTGCCGAAAGGGACGAATATAATCCGCGGTACCACCCTCATTCTGCAGATTTCCTGCAGCGCTCACATACTTCATATGTTTTCCCTTTAACGGAGGATTCCGGCTGAACCTACTGCTTCTTTCAGTCAGCTCCTTAGGGAGGATATTCACATTTCCCGCTATATCTGCTTTCACCAAACGCAGACTCTCTGAAATACCGTTCTGAAATATGACCTTGTTCCCTTCATCGGATTTCGGTGTTTTATCACATTAATATGTTGTAATTGATTTAATAACCATTATAGCCCTGATTTCTGAAATGTCAACTACTTTTTTTATTTTCCGCCATTTTCCTTTCATCATGGAGCTTATGCAAACATAGAAACGACCAGTCCTACAAGCAAACTTGTAACACCTACGATTGTCTCCATAATGGTCCAGGTTTTCAATGTAGTCTTTTCATCAATTTCCAGAAATGTTCCCACCAGCCAGAAACCTGCATCATTCACATGACTCAAAGCCGTAGCTCCCCCGCAGATAGCCAGACACATAGCCCCGCGGTACAACATATTCTCTCCCATGACCGCCGGCATAGAAGCCATGATACCTGATGCCATAGTAATGGCTACAATAGAACTTCCTACAGACGCTCTCACAAGAAGCGCAATGAAAAAAGCCACAAGTATCAGAGGTAAGTCACTGTTCTCCAGCATAGGTCCAATCACATTTCCCAGGCCGGAATCCTGAAGCATCCAGCGGATAACACCACCGCTGGCAATCACCAGAAGAATCATGCCAACCGGGCGCAAAGAGTGCTCCAGTATCTGCTTCAACTGACTTTTGGACATTCCTCTCCGTATTCCAAGAAAATACATAGAGAATAAAGTAGCTATCGTAAGTGCCAGAAAAGGTTCTCCTAAAAATTTCAATCCATCTTTCACTTCTTGTGGAAAAGGTATGTATTCTGCAAGTGTGCTGCAAAGAATCAAGATCAGCGGCACCAGAATAACCCCCAGCACAAGTCCGAAAGAAGGAAGGGTTTCCTCCTTTTCATCATGAATTTCCTTTACATTCTGGGGTAACTCGGTAAAAATCTTATTTCCAATAAATCTGCCCCAGATAATTCCTGCTGTGGTCATGCTGAGAATTGCTGTAGGAACGCCAAGTAAAATCATAGTTCCCAGATTTACGCCAAGAGCATCGGAGACCAGCACAGACGCAGCAGAAGGCGGCACGAAGGCATATCCGCTGGCCAATCCTGCCAGAAGAGGAATCGCATAATACAGGGTGGACTTTCGGGTCTGCTTTGCCACGCTGAAAACCAGCGGAATCAATACCACAACTCCGGCTTCAAAAAATACTGTAGTTCCAATGACCAGTCCGGTGATAGCCAGCGCTGCCCCTGCCTTTTTCTGTCCAAATCTGTTGATTAACGTCTGGGCAACTACTCTCGCACCTCCGCTGGATTCCAGAATGCCTCCAAACATAGAGCCAAGTCCTACCAGTAAGGCAATTCCCTGAAGGGTTTCTCCCACTCCCTTTTCCACAGTCTCAGAAATCATAGACAGCGGCATGCCTGCTCCGATTCCAATGAGAATAGCGGAAATCATCATAGATAACACCGGGTGCAATTTCATTTTGATAATAAGCACCAGCAAAACTACAATTCCAACTGCGGCAGCCACCATCAGTCTTGTTGGGTCGGCTGTAAATGTTGTATCTGCCATTTTTGTATTCCTCCTAAATCATCTGATGTTTTTTCATGTTTTTTTGATTTTCACTTTGTTTTTTTGTTTTTACTTCATTGCAATCTATTTATTCTCCAAATTCATCCGATGTTTAACATTATAATTTTTTCATTTACAAAAAAACAATATCGTAATTTTATCCAATTTTCACTTTTGTTTTTTGTGCATTTTCACGATTTGACAAGAAATCTCCTTCTACTTTATTATATAGAACAAAGGATACATTTAAAAGAAACGAGGAAAACGTATGACCAATCCGATCTCACCAGACGCTTTAGATGAAAAAAGTCTTCCGCAGAAAATAGCCGAGGATATCATTGCATTGATTTTAGAAGAACATCTGCAGCCCGGAGACAAGCTGCCTAACGAATCAAACCTGTCGAATCGGCTCCATGCCGGGCGCAGTTCCATTCGTGAAGCCATGAAGCTTCTCGCTTCCCGAAATATTGTCACTATCCGTCAGGGTTCCGGAACTTATGTAGCTGCTTCTCCCGGAATGGTAGAAGACCCTCTTGGTTTCACTTTTATAGGCGATAAAAAGAAACTGGTGGCAGACTTGCTGGACGTACGCTTTTTACTTGAACCTTCCATTGCTGCAATGGCTGCAAAATGGGCAGATGAAAACGACATCCGGAAAATCACTGCTTTGTGCAGCGAAGTGGAAGATTTACTGCTCCAACAGAAAAATCACATTCAAAAAGATATTGAATTTCATACGGCCATTGCCATGAGCAGCAAGAATCTGGTGGTTCCCCGCCTGATTCCTGTCATTAACAGTTCTATTCCTTTGTTTGTGGAAATAACCAAAAGCCGTCTCTACACAGAGACGATAGAAACTCACAGGGAAATCACAGAAGCTATCTGCGCCCACGACTCTGTCCGTGCGCAGGATGCCATGTACTTGCATTTAGTCTATAACCGGCGACTGATTCAGAAAATGGCAGAAACCTGATATTTTCTGGCCCGCAGATAAAAAGAGAGACTTCTCAGCAGCCCTCCAGGGTCTATCTGAAAAAAGTCTCTCTTCGCTCATTGCTAAAAATATTTTTCCTCTACAGCTCTTTTTTCTCCATAATTTTGACACTGATACTGTAGGAGATTCCCAATGCCAGTACACACAACACGATACTGCCCAAAATATATCCCCATACGGGAATATCTGCCAAAAATCCCACGGCTTTCTCTGCTTCTATGCTAAGATGAAGCAGACGATTGAGCACAGCTATACTTCCCATTACTGCTATCACAATAGCAAAGAGAAAAATTCTTCCCTTTTCACTCCCAAATTTCAGTTGTATGGGAATCATAATTGCAAAAAAAACTATCATAATTACAGCTGTGACTCCTCCTTGAACAAAATAGGGAATCATCAGAAAATCATCATGGAATATGCCATATCCTATACCCAAAAGCTGGCATAACACCAAAGTTCCAACTCCACAGATTATGCCGTACACATATTTTTCTCCTGCGTATTCTCTTCTGCTAACCGGAAGAATCAGCAAAAAGGGCAGGCTATTGTCAATCTCATCATAACTGATAGTAGATATGGTAAAAAAGCAGAAGCCAAAAGGCAGATAGACGGTAAGAAAACCCACATTGCCTCCGGCCAGCGCCGGAATCATTCCAATCAGCAGCAACATCAAAAAAAATCTTCGCTGTCCCTTCATCAGGGCAAAATCTTTCAGTAATAATCCTTTCATATTGCTTCTCCCTTCACCATCATGGCAATCACTTCGTCCACGTTTCCCTTTTCTAACGCAAGGTTAGGATAATTTTCCATATAAAACTGCTTTTCTCTGGTCAGACAACGATAACCATAGCTTTCTTTCATTACCCGCAGCAAATACTGTTTTTCCATGGCATCGAACTGGCTCTGTGTCACCTTTAAAATACCGTACTGCCCCAGCAGTACATCCATTTCCTCATGAAGTACAATCTCTCCGTTGTCTATCATATACAAATCATCACAAAGCCCCTCCAAATCTGTAGAAATATGAGAGCTAATCAAAATGGTTCTCTCTTCGTTTTCCTCCATGTAGGCCCGCAGCATATCCAACAACTCTTCTCTGGCCAGAACATCCAGTCCGGTGGTGGGCTCATCCAAAAGCAGTAAATCTGCTTTATGAGTAATGGCTGCCAGAATTTTCGCCTTTGCCAGCATACCTGTGGAAAACTCTTTGATTCTTTTGTCTGCCGGAAGTTGATAGCGGCGGCAGTATTCCCGGAACATGGCTCTGTCAAACCGGGGGTACATCCGGGAAAGCACGGTTTCCATATCTTTCATCGTAAGATATGTATTAAATCCCCCATTTGCCAGCACCACTCCCATCCGCTGCTTTTCCGCTTTTGTCCAGGTATGTATCTCCTTTCCGAAAACCTCTATGCTTCCTCCGTCTATGGAAATCAGCCCTAAAACAGATTTAAAGGTTGTGCTCTTTCCCGCACCGTTGGAGCCCACCAGTCCGGTAATGCAGCCTGCGGGAATTTCCATGGAACAATTTAACTCAAAGGTTCCGTAAGACTTTCTTAAATCTTTGATTTTCAACATACTCTATTCCTCCATAATCAGGTCGAAAACTGCCCGGATATCTTCCTCTGTCATGCCGTACCTTCTGGCTTTCTCTATGGCATGCTCAAATTCTGCCTCTATTTCCTTCTGCTGCTCCTGCAGCTTGGCATCCCGGTTGGCCTGGGCCACATAAGTCCCCTTTCCGTGTACGGTAATGGTAAAGCCTTCTGCCTCCAGGGTATCGTAAGATTTCTTTACTGTGAGGGCGCTGATTTTCAATTCTTTTGCCAGACCGCGCACAGAAGGAAGAATCTCTCCCGGATTTAATTCTTCGTTTAATATCATAGTTTTTATCTGGTCCACGAGCTGCTCGTAAATGGGGACCATGGATGAGTGATGGATTATAATCTTCATGGTTTTCCTCCTCTTGTAAACAGTATATAACAGCATAGAACTGTTGTCAACTGTTTTATACTGTTATATACTGTTTTTTATTTTTTAAGAGAAAAACCGCTGCGACAGACATTTTTCTGTCTCACGCAGCGGTTTTTCCTGCAACTCTATGTTTCCAATCTATTTGTCATTCGCTGAAGCGAATTCTTTCCATTAAAGACTCTTTTTTCAAAGATTTTCCAATGGCCGTACTGAGGATAACCTGAAGCAGTATCATCACAATAATCAGACCAAGAATCGCCTGGGTAGGATAATGGAAATACTGAATCCCCATGATATGGTTTTCTTTTGCATAGAGGAAAAACAGGTAACCTGTAAAACTGCCCAGACTCACAGAGCAAAGCAGAGTTCCCATGGTATAGAACAGTCCTTCCAGATTCAGCATCTTCACAAGCTGTTTATCTGACAAGCCGATGGCCTGCATCATACCAAGTTCTTTCTTCCTCACATGAATGCTGTTTATCATGGTATTCATCATGTTCATCATACAGATAACACCTAAGATTCCAAGGAAAACATAGCAGGACAGATACATAAAGGACATAGATGTTTTATATTCTTCATACCCCTTCTGCCAGGAATCTGCAAGCTCGATACCACCGGCCTTTTCACAGGCAGCAACCAAGGCCTTTTCCAACTCTGCATCATAGTCCTTGTCTGCAAAAATACTCAGGGCGTCATTGACATTGTATTGGCTCATAGCATTGACTGCGCTCTTGGCAGTGAGAAAAGTTGAATAATTGACAATACCCTCTGAATAATTCCCAATTGCCGCAATCTCCAGGCTTTTCTCCTTTTCTACATTGCCGTCCGAATACTGGAACGTAATTTTATCTCCTACTTTCAGTTCCGGATACCAGTGAAGCGCTGTCTTAGAAAGAATGACTTTATTGCCTTTCTGCAGTTCTTCATAAGTTACTTTTCCTTCTACAATACCCTTTTCCAGTATTTCAGCATAATTTTCCGAGTAACCTACAAGGGATAACTGTTCTTCAAATTTTTTATTCTTCAATGGAATACACGGTTTTACTTCTGTCTTCTCCACACCATCCAGACTCTCAATTCCCCGGATAAATTCCGGTGTCAGAGGATTGTTCTGCTGAACCTGACTCCATTCCAGTTCCGGATGTTCTTTATTTCCGGATTCTGTAATAACAGAAAGATAATACTGTCCGTCAATACTGGAAGCAGCAGACTCTCTGGGAGCTGCGCAGGATAAACCGGCAGACACGGTCACGAAGAAAACTCCGGTAATCGCCATGGAAACAATGGTAATCACTGTTCTCTTTTTATTCCTTGACAGATTGGAGCAGGTCAGGCGGAACAAGTTCAGATATTCGTAACCCTTTCTCGTTCCTTTTCCCTTACGGCCTTCTCCGTTATAGCGAAGCGCCTCTATGGGAGAAATTCGGGCGGCAATTTTCATAGGCTTCAAAAGTGAAAGGTAAACGGTCATAAGCGCCACACCTGCAGCCAGAAAATACAGCCATGCATGAAGATACTGTACTTTGTGATTCTTTACAATCTCAGATATGGCAGTTATCACCATGTCTTCTTTCTTATCCGCATTTATGATTTTATACATCAAAGGAAAAACTCCCTCCAATGTAGCTGTTCCTGCCAACAGACCTGCCGGAATGGCAAACGCTGCCGTAAAAAATCCTTCCCTCAGAACAATCTGGCGAATCTGGTGTTTTGTGGCTCCTATGGCTTTTAATCGGCCGTACTCCTGTACCTTATGAATCATGGATACATAATATATACTGTAAATGGTAATCACTCCGGCCAGTACCACAATCAGCATAATCATTATAATCATAGGAATGGTAGAGGGATCCACATAATTGGCTGCCAGATATTCTGTATTTACCACCAGGCTGTCTTCAGGAATCTCAAAGGCAGCAGCAATGTCTTTCATCTCCTCTTCCATGTCATCTGTTGTAGCTGAAGGTACCGTTGGAAGGCGAAAATAGACGCGGTAGGAAATATCTGTCACGGGAAAATTCTGCTTCACAAATTCTTCAGAAACAAAGGCGCTGTATAACTTCTTGTCTTCATTTATCTGGCTGTCTGCTGTCATACCGCAAATAACGAAATCCTTTTCCCTGCTGTAATCCAGGCCTTCATTTGTTATAGGCTGGTAGGGCACGCGGATAGTATCACCTATCCTTCCCTCCAGTCCCATGGCCTTTAACAGTCCTTCGGACACCACAATTTCATTCTCCTTCTGTGGAAAATGCCCCTCTGCTAATTCTGATTTGTTCAGTTCGGCACAAGTTTCGTCCAGATACACCATACTGATGGTGTATGTTTCGTTTACCATAACAGCCGGGTCACACCGCAGGCCCATACTTTCCAGACGGTCCGAAGCCTTCAGATTCTGTGCAGTCTGGGGAGACACGTCGCGATACAGCCCATGAAAGGTTGGATATACCTGATTTACTGCCGCAAATTCCAGATTCACAACACCAAATCCAACGCCGGGAATCACAAACAGCAGAAGGGTGGTGAGAAAAATGGCGATACCTGTTAAAATATTTCGGCTTTTATTCGCCCTGATATTGGAGAAAGCCGTTCTGGTTACCGTCTTCATTCTGCCGTCACCACCTTACCGTCTTCAATGACAATAATCTCGTCTGCCATCTGAGCAATGGTTTCATCATGGGTAATCATCACCAAAGTCTGTCCGTATTTGGTCACACAGGTTTTCAGAAGTGCAATAACCTCCAATTCTGTCCGGGAATCCAGATTTCCGGTGGGTTCATCGGCCAGAATAATCGAAGGCCGTGAAGCAAGTGCTCTGGCAATGGCCACTCTCTGCTTCTGTCCTCCGGAAAGAGCATTGGGAAGATTTTTCAGCTTATCCTCGATGCTAATGGTTTTTATAATTTCCATAACATAATTATGGTCAACCTTTTTATTATCCAATCCCAGAGGAAGTACAATATTTTCCCATACGTTCAAAGAAGGAAGCAGATTGTAGTCTTGAAAAATAAAACCTATTTTTTTCCTTCGGAATACTGCAAGCTGTTCATCCTTCAGTTTAAAAATGTCTTCCCCGTCAATAAACACCCTGCCTTTATCCGGTCTGTCCAGACCGCCCATTAAATGCAGCATGGTACTTTTTCCGGAACCGGACCTTCCTACAATCGCTGTAAACTTCCCTCTCTCTATCGTCAGATTCGTATGGTCTACTGCCTTTACCAGATTTTCTCCCTTTCCGTAATATTTCTTTAAATTTCTGATTTCTACCATTGGTTTCATCTGTCATGCTCCCTTCTGTTCTGTTCTTTCTGTCTCTACTATGCATAATACAACAGAAGACTTGCAATTTGCTGACAGGAACCTTACAGTTTTGTAATTCTTTTTGTAATTATCCGCGAATAAAGTTTGTTTTGATTTTTTCTTCCGGCTTGGGTGCTTCTATTCCCGCTTTTTTTCCGGCCTCAATGCATTTCAGTGTCCATGCCATATTTTTTCCCAGCACACGCATAATCTGCAGTCCTTCTTCATCCTGTTTTACCTCTTCCGGTGTATTTCCATGCACCATATTCCAGTAATTGGAGGAGATAATTGGCATCTGATGAAAGGCAAAATATTTTGTCAGAACATCTAAGGTCGCGGTTGTGCCGGCTCTTCTGGCAGAAGCTACGGCAGCAGCCGGTTTATACAGCATATCCTTTCCTGCCAGGGAACACAACTTATCCATGAATTCTATAATCTGCCCTGTGGGAGAAGCCCAGTATACCGGAGAACCTACAATAATACCATCTGCTTCTTTCAGCTTCAGAGCAGCTTCCTTTACCAGCTCTTTATCCGGATTTCCTGCCTGAAAAATTTCTGTCTCAATACCATTTTCCTTTAATGCCTCTGCAACTGTACTTAAAGCTGTAAAGGTACAGCCTGCCTTTCTGGGACTTCCATTTAATAACAATACTTTCATATTATTTTCATTCCTTTCTCCATAACTTTTAAATTTCTATCTTATTATACTCTAAGAACGGCTTTTCAGCAATTCCGTCTGTTCATTTTCTCCCAGCAGATACAACTCATGCAAAGCTCTGGTAATAGCCACATACAGCAGTTTGGCTTCCTTTACATTCATTCCGTATCGCAATGTATCCGGCTGCCATAAAACTACGGCGTCAAATTCCAATCCTTTTGTCAGCGTAACCGGAAGTACCATAATTCCATTATGAAAGCCCTCTTCCTGTTCTGTCTGCAGAACTTTCCGTACAGTCTCTGTATCCTTTTCATCTCTGCAGATGACAGCAATCGTTTCAAAGCCTTTCTGCTGTATGTTTTCCAGCAATGCTTTCAGTTGTTTTCCAATGTCTTTTCTTTGCTGCATTTGAACGCAGACCGGATTTCCATGGCGGATAACCGGCTGTATTTTATAATTCCCAAGAGAGGCTTTTTCCAAGACTCTTCCTGCGTACTGGGAAATTTCAATGGTGTTTCGGTAACTCTTAGCCAGCAGATAAAAACTATCCCTGTCATCTCTTAGAAGAATCTTTTTCAAATCTTCCCAGTCATTTAAACCTGTCTCATACCGAATATTCTGAGATACGTCTCCCATAATGGTAAAATAACAGCGGGGAAGCACCTGACGAAGTACATAGTATACCGTCTCTCCAAAGTCCTGGGCTTCGTCCAGAATTATCTGACTGAATTCATCCGTCTCTTTTTTCAGAAAAATTCTCTTTCGGATAAGACACAGCGCCGCTGTATCATACAAATCCATCTGCCCCTTTTCCACATGCGCTATGGTTTCCTTATACCCGCCTTCAAATTTATGTGTTTCATCGCCTGCCTGTTCCAGTTCTTCCAGAAACGTTCTGTATATCTGTATTTCTGTCCACTTATTTTTAGAAGAACAAAAATAATTCCGGTACGCTTTCTGCTTTTCTTTGCGAAATCCCTCTTCCTTTTCCGTACACAAAAACTGAATTCGCTGACGGGTTCGCTGGTTCAACAGCTTCTCTAACTGAAACAGGGACAGATCCGGGTTTCGGCTTCTGGTATCCTGCATATTCTCTTGAGACAGTATCACACCTAATTCCCGGTCCCGAATATCCTGTAAATTCAAATGTTTCTCTATCCACTTTTTCAAAAAGCATTCCAGTGCATATACAAAATCCAGTCTGCTTTTTTTGCAGGCCTTGGTGTCTTCTTCTATGATGCTGAACTTTTTCTTCCAGGACTTTTCCATGAGGTAAGGAAGGAACACGTCCATCCTCATCTGACGCACATGGTTCACGTCCAGTTCCGGCAAACCGCTGCTGATATAGTTCAAAAGCATATCGCTGCTTCCCACAATACAAAATTCCGATGGCTTATATACCTCTTCATAGTTATACAGAATATAAGAAATCCTGTGAAGTGCCACTGTGGTTTTCCCACTGCCTGCCACGCCCTGTACAATCATGTTTTTATATGGCGTAGCACGGATAATTTCATTTTGTTCTTTCTGAATGGTTGCAATGATGTCTCCCAGCACGGCTTCCTTATGCTGAGAAAGATATTTTACCAAAAGTTCATCACTGGCCGCTGTATCATTGTCATAAAATCCCAGCAGCTTCTCTCCCTGCAAATCATAAGTTCTCTTTTTGAAAAGCCGGATGTTTACAGGCTCACTCCCCGGTACTTCATAACTGCCTTTTCCCAGTTCATTTTCATAATAAACACTGGAAACCGGGGCTCTCCAGTCTACAATCATTACCTCATTGGAATTTCGTGTAACACCGTTTTTTCCGATATAACGGCTTTCTGTCACACCATAAGATTCGTCATCATAGTCAATTCTGCCAAAGTATGCCTTGTTCAGCGCTGCCCTGTTTTTCCGCAGAGAATTCTGTATGTGCTCCAGAATATTTTTCTCCGCTTCCAGCAGACCAAAGGAGTCACCCTCCCCTTTCTTCACAGCCTGAAAAAGTTGTGTCACTTCTTTTTTACTGACCGCTTCTTTTTCTTCATACTCCCGAATGTTTTCCCGGATGATTTCCAGACACGACAATAGACGCTGTTGTTCTAACAGCATATCCTGATTTTTTTCCATTTTCTTTCCCTCACTATTCGCAAATTTCACTCTAAAATCTGACTCGGACACCGTTTTCTCAAATTTTACAGCATCCTCCAGTTTAGGCGGTTTACCATTATAGCACAGGATTGAAAAAAATACCAGAAGTTTTATCCTCTCTTTGTCAAGCTTCAGCCAAGGGCAGCATAATGTGAAAACAGCTTCCTAAAATACCGCTTCTATCTTTGACGCAAATGGTGCCCCCCTGCTGTTCCAGAATCTGCCTGGCCAAATAAAGACCTACGCCTGCACCATCACGTTCCATTTCTCTCGCTTCCTCACCACGATAAAACCTCTGAAAAATCTTGTTTCTGTCCTTTCTCGGAATTCCAATTCCCTCATCGAATACTTCAATGAGTACATAAGAGGTCAGCTTCCGCATGCGTATTTCTACTTTCTTCCCTGGCTTTGAATACTTAATGGCATTGTCCAGAACGTTAATCATGGCCTCCTGGGTCCAGCGAAAATCATGATTTGAATAACAGTCCTCCAGTTCTGCCGAAAGTTCTATGTTTTTATCTACAGCCTTCATAATCACCGTATTGACTGCTCCAAGAATGGTTTTCTTCAGACTTCTCACCTGCGGCTCCAAATGAATCATGCTGCCTTCCAGCCTGGACATATTCAGCAGCAGTTCCATGAGTTTTCCCAGGTTCTCCAATTCCTGCTTTCCCTGTATGTAAAACTCCTTCCCCTCTTCTTCTGTAAGTGTATCATCCTCCATCATTTCATAGCATACTCTGAAAGCTGCAAAAGGAGTTTTCAACTGATGGGAAATATCCGTAATCAGGGCTTTTGTACTGCTCTCTTCCTGTTCCAGGCGCTCCTTCATATTTTCTATGTAAGTTCCCAGCTTTTCTTCTTTCTCTCTTAAGCCCCACAAATAATCTGACTGGATGTTCAAAAGTTCTGCGGTATCAAAATTTCCATCCATAAAGCGTTCCATACTGTCTTCCAATACTTTTATCTGCGCCCGTTCCAGATTTTCTTCTGTTTTTGCTCTTTTTCTGATAAAAAACACCGCACCTGCAAAAATCCCTGCAATTATCAGTATCTCCGAAGCAAACAAAAGCAAAATTTCTTTGCTTTCCTTTGCAGAGAAAAAATAGTATCCGTATTTTTCCTGCAGTTCTTTCTGTTTTTCTCGATCCGCCTGTTGGGTATCGGCAGTATTCTTTGCTTCTCTGATTTCTATCCAGACACCTTCTGACCATGGATACCGCAAAGCCAGTTGTGCTGCCTGCCTATTCCTCTCCTCATAACGATACACCAGATAAACCGAAGACAGCAATAAAATTCCTGCCATCACACACCCAAGCACTGCGGCCATGCTTTTTATTTCTTTGTTACTGTGTCTGTCCATATGTATCCCAATCCCCTTACATTTTCTATGGCATTGGTATGCAGTTTGCTTTTCAGCCGGCTAATATTAACCGTCACCGTATTTTCGTCTACAAACTGTCCCTCTCTGTCCCATACCATTTCCAGTATCTGCTCCTTTGTCATAACGGTTCCTTCGTGTTCCATCAGACAAATTAAAAGCTGCAGCTCTTTCTTACTCAATATTACAGGTTCTTTCTGCCTGTATACCTGCATAGTAAGACAGTTCACTTCGATGCCATCCGAAAGCAAAATCTGTCCCTCTTGCTGCCCGGCTCTGCGCATTAATGCATTTACTTTGGAAATCAATACCAAAAGACTAAAAGGTTTTGTCATATAGTCATCTGCACCACAGTCATATCCATTGACAATGTCCACTTCCTGGTCCAGGGCAGTAAGAAAAATAATAAAAACTTCGCTTTTTTGTCTTACCTCTCTGCAAAAATCCATTCCACTGCCATCGGAAAGCGTAATATCGCTAATAACCAAATCTATGCTCCCTTTCTGAAACAGCGCTTTTGCTTCTTTGAGAGAAAAAGCGGACAAAACTTCGTATCCTTCCTTTTCCAGTTTCAGAGAAATTCCCCTATTTAAGGCTTTATCATCTTCCAGTAATAATATTCGTTTCATCGTCTGCACTCCTAAAACAGATATGATATAGACAAAGGTACGGCTGCCGCATTAAGTACCTGTCAAGAATATTCCTGCTTCATGCAGCAGCCGCAACTCCTTTTAAGATATGTTCAGAACTTTGTCATTTAAAATTCATTCCCCGGAAATCTGGGAATTCCTGCAAATCCCTGTTCCAAATCTTTCTCTGTGGGAATATAATCTGTCATCTGCCCATTGTTGAATTTTTCATATGCGTACATATCAAAATATCCAGTTCCGGTCAATCCGAAAACGATGGTTTTTTCTTCTCCAGTCTCTTTGCACCGAATTGCTTCGTCTAAAGCCACACGAATTGCATGTGCGCTTTCCGGCGCAGGCAGAATTCCTTCTATTCTTGCAAACTGCTCTGCAGCCTCAAATACAGATGTCTGTTCTACCGCCCGGGCTTCCATCAGGCCATCATGATACAGCTGAGATAAAATGGAACTCATGCCGTGATAGCGAAGTCCCCCTGCATGATTGGCAGAAGGAATAAAATTATTGCCCAATGTATACATTTTCTGCAAAGGCGTAACCATACCTGTATCACAAAAATCATAGGCAAACTTTCCTCGGGTAAGGCTCGGACAGGAAGCAGGTTCCACTGCAATAATCTGATAATCCTTTTCTCCTCTTAATTTTTCTCCCACAAACGGAGAAATCAGACCTCCCAGATTAGAACCACCTCCGGCACAACCAATAATGATATCTGGTTGGATATCATATTTTTCTAAAGCTGTTTTTGTCTCCAGTCCAATCACTGTCTGATGCAATAACACCTGATTTAACACACTTCCCAAAACATAGCGGTAGCCTTCCTGCTGTACAGCCCTCTCCACAGCCTCTGAAATGGCACAGCCAAGACTTCCCGATGTGCCTGGGTGTTCCCTCAAAATTTTTCTTCCTACCTCTGTCGTATCTGAAGGCGATGGTGTGACTGCAGCACCATAAGTCCTCATTACCTCTCTTCGGAATGGTTTTTGTTCATAAGAACATTTTACCATATATACCTGGCAGTCCAATCCAAGATAGGCGCAGGCCATAGACAGTGCAGTCCCCCACTGTCCTGCTCCGGTTTCTGTAGTAACCCCTTTCAATCCCTGCTCTTTTGCGTAATAAGCCTGTGCAATCGCAGAGTTCAGTTTGTGACTTCCACTGGTATTATTTCCCTCAAACTTATAATAAATTTTAGCCGGCGTCTGCAGCTTTTCTTCCAGACAATACGCCCGAACTAGCGGGGAGGGACGATACATTTTATAAAAGTTTCTGATTTCTTCCGGTATTTCTATAAAAGGAGTTGTGGTGTCAAGCTCCTGTTTTACCAGTTCCTCACAAAAAATCTGTCCCAATTCTGCCTCCGTCATAGGCTGATAAGTCTTAGGATTTAACAGAGGCGCTGGTTTGTTTTTCATATCCGCCCGGACATTATACCATTCTTTTGGCATCTCACTTTCTTCCAGATAAATTTTATAGGGAATTTCCTTTTTTATATTCGACATAGGCTTTCTCCTGTATTTCTATGGTTATTTTTTATATACGGTTATCGTGTAATTTTGATGGAATACGTCTCCCGCTTCTACAGAGACAATATCTGGTTTCTCTGAAATGTCTCCTTCAAAACCGTAATCATCACATCTTCCTCTCCATGGTTCCAGGCAAATATAAGGTGCGCCCGGAAGACTCCAGATACCAAAATTCGTAAATCCTTCACATTCCATAAGAATATATGGAGTACCATCCGGATACGCAATCCCTGCAAGCGTAATCTGAGAACCATCAAAAATCAAAGCATCTTTATCAAACATATGCTCCGTAATCGCACATCCGCTGTAAGCACCGTATGTATCTAAAGGCAGCCTGTAAGTTTTTTCCCCATCTGCATTGCACGAATCTCCATAGACAAGGCGGTATTCCAGTGCTTCTTTTCTGTTGAAGAGAAGCTTATATTCTGTCTGCCGGGTATCCTCCAAAATCGGCACATTAAATCCCGGGTGCCCTCCTATAGTAAAGTACATCTTTTCTTCATTGTTGTTTTCTACGTCCCAGACAACCTCCAACGTTCTTTCTGTCAGCCGATAAGTCACATTTAAAACAAAAGAAAATGGAAAATAAGCTCTGGTAGCTTCATCATCTCTCAAAGAAAATGTCAAAAGATTATCTTCCTGTTTTATACATATAAACTCTGAATCTTTTGCAAAGCCATGTAGGTCTGTATCAAAGCGCCTTCCGTTGTAATAGCAGCAATTTTTATAATGACGCCCTACATTGGGAAATAAAAGAGGCGAATGGCGTTTCCAGAACTTTTCATCTCCATACCATAAAACTTCTTTGTTCATTTCCTTATCAAAAAGACTCTGTAACTCTGCTCCTTTTGAGGAAACTACAATTTTTAAATACTGGTTCTCTATCTTGTACATTGTAAAAACTCCCTTTCCCAGATACCAAGTCTGTAATCTTTTCACTTTTTTATAGTTTATCACAGCCGGACAAGGGATACAAGAAAGTCTTTAAAAGGCTCTGCAATTTCAGACAATATCATCTGTAAAACTCTTCTTCCAGGATTTCACTGCATGTTTTCTGTAAACTGAAATCAAACAAAATCTGCAGCAGTCCAAAACGATTCCTCAAATCTTTTGCAAAATAAATCCCCTTTTTAAAAGTTTCCAAAGACACTTGGATTTCTGCCGGAGAACTGGGTGCTCCCATCGATTTTAAAATCTGTGCAACCGTCTTTGCAGAAGGAAGATTTTCCAGAACAGACCCGATTTCTTCCTGTTTTTCTTCCCACACGCTTCGTCTTCTCAGAACCTCATTATCCGCATTTTTCCCAACCTCCTGTTCCAGCTTTAGAACTTCCGGCGCTGCCGGACCATAGGCCTCCTCAATTTCTTCTGCCCACTTTTTATACGAAAAAGCTGATACTTGCTGCGAAAGCCCCATGTTTTTCTTCTCTTTCAGTATTTCATATAACCGCAGGGCAGCCACTGTTGCCACTCCTACTTTTGTTCCGTGCAAAGGGTCAGATTGGTGTCTCAGCAAAAACATCATTTCCCAATAGTGAGACATATGATGTTCACTTCCTGAAGCCGGACGGGAATTTCCAATATAGCTCATTGCAATACCGCTTAAAACCAGTCCTTCCATAAGAGCAGCTACTGCATTCTTCTCTCTCTTTGCTGCTGCCTCGGCATTTTCTGTTACTTTCTCTATCGATTTTCGAACTAATGCTGTCACTTCCGGACAAAGATACTCCTCATTTATTTCATGAGCCAGCTGCCAATCTGCCAAACATACATATTTCCCAATAATGTCCCCGACGCCTGCAGCAAGCATATGCATGGGTGCTTCACAAAGTACCTGTAAATCTCCGATAATCACTCTGGCCGGTCTTGCTGTATAAGTTGTTTTTAAATGACGGATAATCAGTGGAGATACATTTGAGGCATACCCATCCATAGAAGGAGCTGTTCCCACAACATAATAATCTATTTTCATTTTATAACTGACGTACCTGCACAAATCATTAATCGTTCCGCTTCCTACAGCTATGATTAAATCACAGTCCTGAGGTACCTGTGTAAAAAGGTAAATCAAGGCCTGTTCATCCGGCACCAGTTCCGGCTCATGATAAAGAACCTTGCTAAAGTTGTATCCTGCTTTTGTAAGTTCCTCATACACCCGGAAACCGGCGGCTTTTTCCGTATGCTCGTCACATACCACACACAATTTTTTATAGGAATGACGACTTAAAATCCCCGGCAGGCGGCAAATTGCATTCTCCTCAATAAGAATTTCCTCAATATCACAAAAATGTGTTCTTCCACAGCTGCATTCAATTTCTTTTTGCAAATAAGCCTTCCAATCTGTTTTTTCCATATCTTTCTGTCCTTTCTCTGCTTCAATGGCATGAATTCTAACAGCAGAGTAGCATAAAAGATACTCATGGTCAAATTGGATGTCAAAATATTAATCCGTTCTATTATTAATATTTTAAAATATTAATTACAATTTCCGAGGATATGATGTACTTCCTCTAATAATCAAGCGAGGTTCATATTCTATATGATGAATCATTCCCTCCTTCAAAAAACCGCCTCTTTCCTGTTCTGCTTCTATCTTGTCAAGAAGAAGGCGACAGGCATCTTCCCCTTTTTTGGGGGCAAAATGCTCCACAGTTGTCAAGTCAATCCCTTTCATTCCGGAAATTAATAAATTGTCGCAGCCCACTACGGAAATTTCTTCCGGAATTTTGTAATGCAGGTTTAAAAGTGCATCGCGGATTCCCAGAGCAACCATATCACTGCTTCCGGCTATGGCAGTTAAATCAGGAACTTCTCTAATCATTTCCAAAGCCAGCTCATATCCTGTCCTGTATTCCATATCTTCCTCTTGAAATAAAATGTCCATCTGTTCCGGAAGGCTCTTAATATAAACACTGTCTCCATATCCTGCTTTTTCAAAAGTTTCACAGAAACCTTTCATTCTGGCTCTTCTGGCGGATTGCCTCTGTGTCAGAGGAGTGGATAAAAAGGCTGCTTTTCTGTGTCCCAGTTCCAGCAAATGCCCAGCAAGAAGTTCACCTGTTTTCTTACTGTTCAGTTCCACTGTGTCCATTCCTTCCACAACAGCTTTCTCTCCAATAAGTATAACCGGTATCTTTTCAGAAATCTTTTGAAGAAGTTCCGTAAATACCGGCGTGAAAGTACAAATGACTCCCGATGGATTCAGTTTTTCTATTTTTTTCAGGTACTTCTCCTCTGTTTGATAATCCCTCCTGGTATTACATAAAAACACGTCATACCGATTTTTCTGTGCTGTCTTTTCAATTCCCTGTAAAAGAGAACAATAATACGGATTGGATAAATTGGGACACATGACAAAAATAGTTCCTCTCATGGACACCCTGGTTCTTGAAGCCTTCTTTTCATTCGTATATCCCAATGTCCGAGCTGCCTCTTCCACCCGCTCTATCGTTTCTCTTGAAAAAGAGACATTATATTTTTTATTAAGAATCATGGACACAGCTGACTGAGAAACGCCTGCCTTTCTGGCTACATCTGTAGAAGTAATTTTTTTTCGGTTCATGAATGCCTTTCCTTTCCCCAATTATAAAATATCTTCTCCTATTGTATCATAGCGAAAAAGCATTGCAAGAACTGAACACGCTTATTTATTTTCTGAAGAGTAATATGGAATGCACAAATAGGAGCCCTCATAAATTACATCACTCTTCATGTGGTTAATCTTTTTAACTTCTCTGATATAGTCTTCTGTGGAATCATATTCTTCCGTCTGATATTCCTGAGCTATTTCCCAGAGACTTGTTCCCTCTTTTATTTCGATACTGGTAAAATACTTATGCCGTACAGACTCCTGTGTACCCGCACTGGCCGTATCAGAAGTAACCCAGAGCATTCCTAATACCACTGCACACAATAAAACTATAGCATACAAAAAACTTCGTTTTCTTCTTAATTTACTTCTCATTCTCATACCCTCCGTAAAATCGCGAAAATATGTTTGCGAACATCTGTTTGCTTTCTATCTGCAATCAGCATACTACAAGAACACATGTTTGTCAATACTTTTATCGAACATATTTTCGTTTCACGAACAAACTTTCCGAATATCTGTTTGCATTTTCTGTAAAGCTGTGATATGATAAAAGTAAGATTTCGATGATTCGGAGGTACCAGATTATGTCATATGGAAAAATAAGTCAAAAACAATCTGAAATTTTAGAATATATGAAAAATGAAATTTTAAACAGAGGATTTCCTCCTTCTGTAAGGGAAATTTGCGAGGCTGTGAATCTGAAATCCACATCCTCTGTCCATTCCCATCTTGAAACACTGGAAAAAAACGGCTATATTCGCAGAGACCCAACCAAACCCCGTGCCATAGAGATTGTAGATGACAATTTTAATCTGGTTCGGAGAGAGACGGTTAATGTTCCTATTGTTGGCAAAGTAGCTGCAGGACAGCCGCTTCTTGCCATGGAAAATGTCGAGGGATATTTCCCCATTCCTTCTGAATTTATGCCCAACAACAAAACTTTTATGCTGGTCGTAGAAGGTGACAGTATGATAAATGCCGGAATTTTCAGCGGAGATTATGTGCTTGTAGAACAGCAGCCTACTGCTGAGAACGGTCAAAAGGTTGTTGCACTGGTAGACGACTCTGCAACAGTAAAAACCTTTTATAAAGAAAAAGATTATATTCGTCTTCAGCCGGAAAACGATTCCATGGATCCTATCCTTGTAGGACCGGAGCAGGTTTTCCAGATTCTTGGAAAAGTAATTGGTGTGTTTCGTTTTATGCGTTAATTTCAGCAAAAAAGAAGAACCCCATAGAAGCGTCTCTGATTTTCCACTTGGTATTCTTGAGCACACTTCGTATGGAGTTTCTTCTCTTGCTTTTACATATCTAAATCTGTTCTCTCAACTAAAGTTCCATCTCTCCAGATACGTTCTAAATCATAGAACAGACGGTTTTCTTCATCAAAAATATGAATCACGACATCTCTGTAATCCATAAGAATCCAGTTTGCGCTCTGGTATCCTTCCATCTGTTTGGCTTCTACACCGGCTCTTCCCAGCACTTCATCCACATTATCTGCCATGGCCTGCACCTGACTGCGGTTAGTTCCGCTGGCAATGATAAAGTAGTCTGCCAGTGTTGAAATCTGTTCAATCTGAATAATTTTAATATCCTGAGCCTTTTTATCTTCCATGGCCTCGCAAGCCATGCGTGCTATTTCTTTACTATTCATGGTCTGTGTTCTCCTTTTCCTTTTTTCCAAGGTGCAGCGCTTCATAATATTGAAAAGCCTTTTCTGTATAAGGATCGATAAGTTTTGCACTGGTTTCCAGATAGGAAAGGCTGTCTTTTAAAATGTAATACATTCCTTCATCTAAATCCATAAAAGCTACTTTTCTCACCCAGGACAGATTGGGTGCTCTGTCTCTTCCAGGTTCAATATAGTCCGCTATATAGATTATTTTCTCCAGACTGCTCATATCCTCTTTCCCTGTAGTATGCCAGCGGATAGCAGACAATATTCCCAGGTCATGTATATCGTACTTCTCTTTTGCAATATAAACACCCAGCTTCGCATGAATCAAAAAGGGATTTTGCTTTTCAAAGGTACTGAGTTCAATGCCCTGCTTCCGGCAGATTTTCAACTTCTTTTTATTGGGAATACACTTTGCACAATCGTGAAGCAGACCTGCCAGCCGAGCCTGCTCCATATTGGTTCCATGAGCCATAGCCAGGGCTGCCGCTGTGTACATCACTCCCTGGGTATGCATAAAACGGTCTTTATCCAGATATTTTTTCAATTTTTTCTCAATTTCCGCAAAATCATATTTCATCTTTATCACTACCCTTGTATATATTATTCTCCATGATATAAGATATCACCTGGTCCGGTACATAATAGGCCAATGAACGGCGCTGCTGTATCCAGGTACGAATCTGCTCTGAAGAAATATCAATGTTCAGAGAATTCAGCTTTTCTATTCTTCCCCCGTATTTTTTCTTCAGTGCGGCAATGGTCTCGTCTAAACGCTGATGACTGGTATGATTTCTGGTGGCTACCAGAATTGTACAGACATTCAGAATGCGGAAAGGTTCTCTCCATTTTTCAAAATCATACAGAGAGTCTGCTCCCAGAATAAAAAAGTATTCCGTATCCGGATTTTGGTTTTGCAAATTTTCCAGTGTTCTGTAGGTATAGGTATATCCATCCTGCCGCATTTCTTCCAGAGACAGTTCAAAATGCGGATTTGACGCTATAGCCCTTTTCACCATTTCTGTGCGCTGCTCATCACTGGCCCGGTCTTTTCTTTCTCTTTTATGCGGAGGGTTTCCGGCAGGCATAAACAGCACCTTATCCAATTGAAACTGTTCATATGCCGTTTCTCCCAGAATCAAATGCCCTATATGAATAGGATCAAAAGTACCTCCCATGATACCGATTCTCTTTCTTTTTTCCCGCATAACACTTTCCTCTTTTTTGTTATTCTTTATGGCAGAAATATCTTTTTCTTATTATCCTTGCCTTCTTTATATAACACAATTTTTTTACCAATGACCTGTACGACCTGAGAACGTGTACGCTCTGCAAGCACTGCGGCAATTTCCTTCGGGTCATCCATACAGTTCTGGAGAACACTGATTTTAATCAGTTCTCTTGCCTCTAAGGCTTCTGCAACAGCTGCTGTATTTTCCGGTGTCAAACTGGATTTTCCAATCTGAAAAATCGGTTCCATAGTCATTGCAAGCCCTTTTAAATACGCTCTTTGTTTGCTTGTCATGCTTTATCTCCTGTTTTCCTTATTTATAATAATCAAAGTCAAAGCCATACATACGAACCGTATCCCCTTCCTGGATACCTGCTTTCTCCAAATCTTCCAGAATACCGCTTTCTTTTAAGAATTTCTGGAAGAACAGGAACCCTTTTTCGGAATCCAGATTGGTATAGCCCAGCATTTTTTCTATCTTTGGACCTTCTATAATGAAAACATGCTCGTCTGCTTCGTCCTGTGCTACTGTATACGGAAGATTTTCTGTAATCAGTGCGTCTTCCGGGAAAAACTCCTGCTCAAAAATTACAGGCTCTTTATCTATTGTATCCAAAAGCTGTTTTACATAGTATAAAAGTTCTTTCAATCCTTTTCCGCTTACCGCAGAAATTGCAAAAACTTTCATTCCCTGAGGTTCAAATTCATCACGAATCTTCTGCACCGGGTCTTCATCCCCTGCATACACGGCATCTATTTTATTTGCTGCAATGACCTGTGGACGCTTCATAAGTTCCGGGTCATAGGCTTCCAGTTCTTTATTGATTTTATAAATATCCTCAATGGGGTCTCTGCCTTCTGTGGACGCTGCGTCTACCAGATGAATTAAAACCCGTGTTCTTTCAATATGACGCAGGAACTGATGTCCCAAGCCCACACCTTCTGACGCGCCTTCAATCAATCCCGGAATATCGGCAATAACAAACCCGTTGCAGTCATCTAAATCCACCACACCCAAATGAGGATTCAGAGTTGTAAAATGATAATTGGCAATCTGAGGTCTGGCATTGCTGACTCTGGAAAGCAGAGTGGATTTTCCTACGTTTGGAAATCCGATAAGTCCTACATCGGCAATGACTTTTAATTCCAGCTGCACTTCCAGTTCCTGTGCCGGCTGGCCGGGCTGTGCATATTTAGGGACCTGCATAGTTGCCGTAGCATAGTGCTGATTTCCCTTTCCGCCTCTGCCGCCTTTTAATACAATCTGTCTGGTATTTCCGCCGGACATATCCGCAATAACTTTTCCGCTGACTGCCTCTTTAATAACGGTTCCTTCGGGCACTTTTAAAACAATATCTTTTCCATTTGCCCCATGGCATCTTTTTTTGCCGCCTTCTTCACCGTTTCCTGCGGCATATTTACTTTTATGACGGTAATCGGTCAGTGCATTCAGACCTTTATCCACTTCAAATATGACATCTCCGCCCTTACCGCCATCTCCGCCGTCAGGACCGCCGTTTGGGACATACAGCTCTCTTCGGAAACTGACATGTCCATCCCCGCCTTTTCCGGAGCGGATATATATTTTTGCTCTGTCTGCAAACATAATAACCTCTTTCTTTTATTGAAAAAAAGTGGCTTCAAACCCCTGAAAGATTTGAAGCCGCCTTGTTATCGTAATTACTCTTCAGTAGCCACTGGAACTACAGAAACCTGTTTTTTGTCTCTGCCTTTTCTCTCGAAACGAACAACACCATCAACTAATGCGAATAATGTGTCGTCTCCGCCTCTGCCTACATTTACGCCTGGATGAATTTTTGTTCCACGCTGTCTGTAGAGGATGTTTCCAGCTTTTACAAACTGTCCGTCAGCTCTTTTGGCACCAAGTCTTTTAGACTCAGAGTCACGTCCGTTCTTTGTAGAACCAACACCTTTTTTATGAGCGAATAACTGAAGGTTCATTTTTAACATGTCTTTACACCTCCTCGAATATTACATCGATATACTCCATGTATTCTTCTTCTATCCCCTGTAAACCAAGGATAAGCGAATTCAGAAGCAACGCCGTTTCTTTGGAATATCCCGGCTCTATTTTGAAATCCAGCCCTCCCATCTGCTCATCTACATCCACAGTAAACCTGTCCTCTGTAAACTGCTCAATGGAATTCACTGTATTCTGCGCCAGCACCGATACAGCTGCACACACAATATCACTGCCGCTTTCGGCATATCCTGCATGACCCTGCATGGCAAAACCTAAGATTTTCTGCTCTGAATTCTGATAAATCGTCACTTTAATCATAATGAATTAAGCATTGATTTTTTCAATTTTAACTTTAGTAAACTGCTGTCTGTGACCGTTTTTCTTGTGGTATCCGGTTTTTCTCTTATATTTGTAAACGATAACCTTTTTCGCTTTACCGTTTTCAACTACAGATGCAGTTACACTTGCATTGGCTACGTCTTCGCCAACTTTTAAACCGTCGTTGCTTACAGCAAGTACCTGGTCAAATGTAACAGTTTCACCAGCTTCTGCTCCAAGCTTTTCTACTCTGATAACATCGCCTTCGGCTACTTTGTACTGTTTACCACCTGTTGCAATAATTGCGTACATATGGCACCTCCTATTATCATTACTCGCCAAATATGGTGACCGTATACACGGTACTTATACCTCTTTGTGCGGCATACGCTAATATACTAACAGAAATCCTTTTATTCGTCAATAGATATTTTGAATTTTTCTGCAAAATATCTTAGAATATCTTAGGATTACAACACATGCCCGAACACATTTTCCGGCTTTTTTCATTTTCTCATTTCACTTCTACCAGTTCAATACGGAAATTCAGTTCTTTTCCCGCCATCTCATGATTGGCATCAAACGTAATTGTACTCTCATCTTTTGCTGTCACCTTAACAGGAAATGGCTGTCCAAGCTGATTGGATAAATAAACCTGCTGTCCCGTTTCCAAATCTTCCGCTCCCGGAAGCTGTGCAATCTCAACGGTAAAAATCGCATTGGGGTCCGGCATTCCATACGCCTCTTCCGGCATCAAATGAATCTCCGCAATCTGACCCACTTCCATATCTGCCACTGCTGCATCAAAACCTTTAATCATCTGACCCACTCCGCAAGTGAACTCCAACGGTTCCCCTCTGTCATAGGAAGAATCAAACTGTGTGCCATCATTAAAGGTTCCTCTGTAATGGGTACGGCAGACTTTCCCAACATTACGGCCTGTCAGCACCGGCGCAGAACCACAATGTCCACCGCAGTTTCCGCTACAGCTGTGTCCCTCTCCGTGGTCTCCGCAGCTATGTCCCTCTTCATGGTGATGATTGCAGTTTACTCCTGTGGATACTAATTCCCCTTTCAAGTAAGCTTCCACAGCCTGGTCTGTATCCCCCTGGGCTCCCGCGCACAATTCAATTCCCGCCTCAGCAAGAGCCGTCTGAGCTCCACCGCCAATGCCTCCGCAAATCAATACATCAACAGACTGTTCTGCTAAAAGTCCGGCCAACGCTCCATGTCCGGAACCATTAGAACTCATCACTTCACTGGAAACTACTTTATTGTCTTCCACTTCATATACTTTAAAATATTCCGTCTTTCCAAAGTGCTGAAATACCTCTCCATTATCATAAGTTACTGCTATTTTCATCTCTGTATCCTCATCTTTCATTTTTTTAATCCCGCCAGCAGGATATGATATTAATTTTATCATATAGAAAGCTTTTTGTGTGAATAATTTTTCAGTTTCCGATTCTACAGTCTTTAGCTAGTCAATCCTCCCTCCCACCAATTCCGCAAACTTCTGCATTTCCTGTGTCACCCATTTGTTCCTGCAATAGAGCAGCTGGCTGTACATCACCACCGACGGAAGATTGGTTCGGACTTCCGAAAATCGTTTCTTCTCCAATTCCTCCTTCACCGTAAATGCCGGAAGAAAAGAAAGTCCCATACCCTTTTTCAGCAGATGAATAATGGTTTCCGTATTGCCGATTTCCAGAATCGGCATAATTTCCAAATCCCGCTCGGACAGCAGCCGTTCCAATTCATACTGATAAGCGGCTCCCAATTCTGTCAGCAAAAAGGGCTTTTTTACCAATTCCTGTATAGGTATCTGTTCTTTTCTTTCCTGTAACTGTTCCGCCAGGGTCACAAACAAAATGTGCTCCTTCCTTTCCACAACTTTCACCCATTCCCCGCTGCATATTTTTCTGTCCAGCGTAAAGACAAAATCAATTTCATTGCTCCTCGCCATTTCCATCAGTTCTTCTGTTGTGCCTGATTTTATGGTGATTTTCACTCTGGGATAACTGCTGTGAAAAGTCAGCAGGAAATCTGGCAACATAGCGGTACAGACGGATTCTACCCCGCCAATCCGTAAGGTTCCATCCAGTTCCCCCTTTTCCTTTGCAAAAAACCGGGCTCGGTTGGCCGCCCCCATGATTTCATTGGCATAAGAAGTAAATTCCATTCCCCTTTCCGTTAGAAAAACCCGCTTTCCGATTCGTTCAAACAGCGGAGTTTCCAGTTCTTTTTCCAACTGTTGTATCTGCACAGTCACAGCGGATTGGGAATATCCCAGTTGTTCTGCTGCTTTTGAAAAATTTTGAGTTGCTGCCACCTTCAAAAAAGTGTTGATATTTCTCAGTTCCATGTATCTCTTTCCTTACTCTTCAGCTCTTTATTAATTTTTTTCATATATATTATCAAATATATGAATTTTACAGATATATAACTGTAGTATACAATAAACTTATTCTACCGTAAAGATTTACGGTTGATTTTCAAAAAGTAAAAAAGCCAACAAAATATATGAAATATATGAAAAAATGGCGAAAAAGAAAGGACAAGCAACCATGCTAAACAGTGAAAATGTTTTAAACAGCGCCCAGTTAGAAGCGGCCATAAAAAAATTTGTACACAATTTCTGTCTTGAAAAGCATGATATTCATTCTCAGAAAGTCACCTGGTATACGGAAGAAGGACAAGCAGACAAAATCAAGCAGATTGGAATTTCAAAAGAGGGACGTCCCGTAGATGAAGTCGTTACCGAAATGACAGAAGAAGTGTATCGTTACCGGGGTGATGCGAACCATCCACGGTTTTTTGGCTTTGTACCCGGTCCGGCTTCCTCCATCTCCTGGCTGGGAGATATTATGACTTCCGCCTATAATATTCATGCCGGAGGCAGCAAACTGGCCCCTATGGTCAACTGTATTGAACAGGAAGTTCTGCAATGGCTGTGCCGTCAGGCCGGCTTCACCCAGAATGCGGGCGGTGTCTTTGTAAGCGGCGGCTCTATGGCAAACATTACAGCTCTTACTGCTGCCCGGGACCACAAATTAAATGATGAAACCCTGCACCTGGGCACAGCTTATATCTCGGACCAGACCCACAGCTCTGTTGCCAAAGGTCTGCGGATTATCGGTATTCCGGACAGCCGTATCCGCAAAATCCCTTCCAATTCCACCTTTCAGATGTGCACAGATGTTTTGGAAAAACAAATTCAGGAAGACACCCAAAACGGACTGATTCCCTTTGTTGTTATCGGTACAGCCGGAACCACAAACACCGGAAGCATCGATCCTCTGGAAGAACTGGCAGCCATCTGTTCCAAGTATGAACTCTGGTTTCACATTGACGGGGCCTATGGCGCTTCCGTCCTGTTAAGCCCCCGTTATAAACACCTGCTAAAGGGCACGGAGCTGGCCGACAGTATCAGTTGGGACGCCCACAAATGGCTGTTTCAGACTTATGGCTGTGCCATGGTTCTGGTAAAGGATGTGAGACATCTGTTCCACAGTTTTCATGTAAATCCGGAATATTTAAAAGATGTGGAGGGGGATATGAGGCATATCAATACCTGGGATATAGGCATGGAACTGACCCGCCCTGCCCGCGGCCTGAAATTATGGCTGACCCTGCAGGTATTGGGCACGGATTTGATTGGCAGCGCCATTGAACATGGATTTGAACTGGCTGACTGGGCCGAAGAAGCGCTTCTGGAACTGGACCATTGGGAAATCGTATCGAAATCCCAGCTTGCCATGGTAAATTTCCGCTATACTTCCGAAGATTTGACGGAAGAAGAAACCGACCTATTAAATGAACGCATTTCTGAACGCATGCTGGCCAGCGGTTATGCCGCACTTTTTACCACAGTGTTAAACGGCAAAAAAGTGCTGCGAATCTGTGCGCTCCATCCGGAAACTACCCGGGATGATATGCGCACAACCGTTCATATGCTGGATACCTTTGCCGGCAAGCTGCATACAGAAATGAAACAATTACAAAAATAAATTTCCTAAATACTTTTTTTTCTTTTCCAAACCGGAAGAAAGCCCACGGCTGCTCCGCACACTGCCGGCAGCATCCAGCCCAGGTGCAGATGATAAAAAGGAAGGCTTCGTCCCCATACGGTCAGTATGCCAAGGCTTATGCCTGCACTGTCCATAGCATTGATAAAAGCAAGAACAAAAGCTGCGGCCATACTGAGTATATAGACCATTTTCTTATCCCCAATCCACTTTCTTCCAAACGAAAGTACAATCAGCACAATTAATACCGGATAAATCATCATCAGTACCGGCTGAGAAACTGCTATCAGATATGACAAACCTACATTGCTGACTGCAAAGCTGAACAGACACACCACTGCCGTTATTTTGCGATAGGACACTGATGGCAGCAATTCATGAAAATAATCTGCAAAGGAAGTGGTCAGTCCAATAGAAGTTGTCATGCAGGCCAGAAAAACGGAAACACCCAGCACGATTCCTCCCACAGGGCCCAGCAGATCACTAGCCACAGCATGCAGAAGCGCTCCTCCGTTTTCAAAGGTTGTATGCGTAATGGCACCGATATACGTCAGCATGTAGTAAATACCGCTGAGAATCAGCACCGCTCCGATTCCGGAAATAATCGTATATTTCACTACATTTTTCCGTTTTTTCACCTGAAAACCGGTGACGGCATTGATAATAATAATGGCAAATACAGGACCTGCAGGACCGTCCAGGGCATTGTACCCTTCAATCATACCTTTGAAGAACGCAATATCCTGGTATTCCCCTGCAGCTTTCTGAACAGCACCATATTGTACCGTATTCCCGGATTTGTCTGAAAACAGGCATACCAGATAAAGCAGGGCAATGCTTATAATCAGTACTGGCGTCATATATTTTCCGATAATATCCACAACCTTGCTTGGATTTCCACTGAGATAATAGGTCAGCAAAAAGAACACGGCTGTCACCGCCAGAGAGACCAGCCACGCATACTGCTGCGGCACATACGGGCGAACCGCCAGCTCATACGATACGCTTCCTGTTCGCGGCAGCGCAAAAAGCGGCCCTATCAGCAAATACACCATTACGGATAAAAGCAAAGAAAACCTCCGGCTCACAAGATCCCCAAGGTCCATAATTTTGTTCCCTACCAACACCACCGCAATCATTCCCAGCAAGGCAATACCTGCATCTGTCAGTATAAAACCGGCAAGTGCTTGCAAATAATTTTCTCCCGCAAGCCGTCCCATAGCCGGCGGAAAAATCATGTTGCCTGCTCCAAAGAATACGGCAAATAATGTCAGCGTCAGAGACAGTATCTGTCTCATTGTTAGTTTTTCCATAGATTACTCTCCTGTACTTTTCTCATAGTGATATCTTATTTCTCTTTCATCCCTCTGCTATCTTACCATTATACACGACTGTATACAATAAAAAATTAAAAAACAGGGAAGCAATCTGTCATCACTCCCCCGTTTTCTCAAAGTTCTCTTCTCATATCATACCACACAGCCCCACCGTGCTCCGATTCTGCTATGCCAAAATTCTGGAATTCGTGGCTTTCATAGAATCCTGTCAAATGCGCTTTGCAAGTCAAAATCACACCTTTTTTTCCTCTTTTTCTGCTTTCTGCCACCAGATACTCCAGCAGTCTCCCTGCAATCCCCTGACATCTGTACTCCGGTAATACATTTAAACCAAACACCGTCTGATAAGCTCCCCAGGGCTTATGCAGACTTACATCGTGGTACATTTCATCCGGCAGCTTTGGCTGGTCCGTGGTTCCTCCGTTGACGAATCCAACAATTTTCCCATCTAATTCTGCCACAAAAAAATTCTCTAAAAAAGCACACATCCGCTTCTGTATTTCCTCTTTAGAAGCTGCCTCTGCCGGCGGAAAACACAAAGCTTCTATTTCTGCCAGCAAAGAGGCTTCCTCCGCTCTCGCCTCTCTTATGAAAAACTCCATCTCTTTCCTTTTCCTTGCTTTTATTCCATACAAATTCCCAATTTTCTCAGATTTTCTTCTATCATATCCAGAACTTCTTCACTGTCTGCACTGATAGTATGACAGTGATGCCCGGAAGTGATATTCGTAAGCGGTTTGGATTTTCCCGTCCGAATGTCTTCCAAAAACTGTTTCACCTGCCGTCTGGAACTGATGTTTAGCACAGCCCGTAGTTCTCCGTAAACTTCATGCTGCACAAAAACATCTTCCACTGTTCCCCCGCAATCCACGATTGCATGCAGCTCTTCTTCTATCCGCTCATCTGTATGATACACCTGTATGATCCTCATACATTTCTGGGGACTGCTGCAAATATAGCCTCTGTTCGTAGAAAGAATTTCACAATCCGCCGCTCTTAACAGAGCAATATCCTGCACAATGACCTGTCGGCTCACTTGAAAAATTTCTGCCAGTTTTGTTCCTGACACCGGTTTGTTACTCTCTGAAATATATTTTAAAATTTCTTTTCTGCGTGTTTCTCCATCCATATTTCCTATCCTTTCTTCCCCAGACCGACTCGGTTTCCCGTCTCTTTTACACCTCATGAAGGTTTTTCAGGGAAAGATCCAGAATCGGAGAGGAGTGGGTTAAAGCCCCACTGGAAATATAGTCTACACCAATAGAAATCAGCCTGTCAATATTCTCTTTCGTCACATTTCCGGAACACTCTGTTTCTGCACGTCCATCAATGAATTCTATAGCGGCTTTCATAGTTTCCGGCGTCATATTGTCCAGCATAATAATATCTGCACCTGCATCTACTGCTTCTTTTACCATGTCCAATGTCTCGGTTTCCACTTCAATTTTCCGTACAAAAGGCGCATATTCCTTCGCCATTTCAATGGCCTGACGCACTCCGCCAGCCGCTGCAATATGATTATCTTTCAGTAAAATTCCATCGGAAAGGTTATATCTGTGATTGTATCCTCCTCCCACTTTTACCGCATATTTTTCAAAAATTCTCATATTCGGTGTAGTTTTTCTGGTATCCAGAAGTTTGGTTTTGCTTCCTTCCAAAAGGTCTGCAATCTGCCTGGTATAAGTGGCAATTCCGCTCATCCGCTGGAGATAATTCAAGGCTGTTCTTTCTGCGGAAAGCAGTACACGAATATCCCCTTTTACCACACCAAGAAGCTGTTTATTTTCCACTCTGTCTCCGTCTTTTACATAAAATTCCACCTGTGTATCACTGTCCAGAAGCTGAAAAACACGTTCAAATACTGCCAGACCTGCAATCACACCCTCCTGCTTACAGATTAGCTGCACCTCTCCCGCTTTCTTTTCTCTCATCACTGCATTCGTAGTAATATCTTCGCTTGTAATATCCTCCTGCAGAGCCTGTCTGATTAAATGATCTGCATTCAAATTCATGGTAATTTCATTCATTTTGCCTGTCGCTCCCTTTCTATCTCACACAATACTTCCCGCTTATATGTCTCCGCCAGACTTTCTTCCTGGCTGCTGATACACCTTTCTGCCTTCTGATACAAAGCTTCAAATACAGAAGAATCCCTCTCCTGTAAAAATATTTTCTGACTTCTCTCTTCCTGTATTTTCCCGGCGGCTCTTTTGGCAAACACCAGGCTTTCCAGCAGAGAATTACTTGCCAGACGATTGGCTCCGTGTACGCCATTGCAGCTGGTTTCCCCTACGGCAAACAGCCTGTCCATAGTGGTCTTGCTATCAGAATTCACACGAATACCGCCCATAAAATAATGCTGGGCAGGCACTACGGGAATCCAGTCTTTTGTTACATCATATCCTTCCTCCAGACACCTCTCATAGATATGAGGGAAGTGATTCAAAATCACTTTTTCGCCCAGAACCGTCATATCCAGCCACACATAAGGCTTCCCATCTTCTTCCATTTGTCTGCGGATAGCTGCAGTCATTAAGTCTCTTGGCAATACCTCATTGGCAAACCGTTCTCCTTTGGCATTGTACAGTTTTGCCCCTTCTCCCCGCACAGATTCAGAAATAAGAAACCGTCTGCCCGGGCGGGTGGAATACAAAGTAGTGGGATGTATCTGTATATAATCAATATGTTCTAATTCTACTCCATGGCGCATGGCTATGGCAAGTGCATCTCCGGTAAGATGAGGATAATTGGTGGAATGCTGATACAGACCTCCAATGCCTCCGCTGGCCAGAATGGTTTGTCCTGCTTCGATTCCCAGATGTTTCCCTTCCTCTGTTCTTGCAATAATTCCCAGACAGCAATTGTCTTTTTCAATGAAATCCAGCATGGTTACATGGTCCAGAATCCGTATATTGGAACGCTTCTGTACAGCCTGCAAAAGTTTGCTCGTTATCTCTTTTCCGGTAACATCTTCGTGAAAGAGAATCCTGGCTTTTGAATGACATCCCTCTCTGGTATAATCCAGTTTTCCGTCTTTGGTTGCAAACTCCACCCCATATTCCAACAGTTCTTCAATCACCTCTCTGGAAGAGCGAATCATAATGTCTACAGACTCTCTCCGGTTCTCATAATGGCCTGCTTTTAAGGTGTCTTCCATAAAGCTGTCATAGTCATTTTCATCTCTCAACACGCAGATTCCCCCCTGAGCCAGATAAGAATCGCTGTGTTTAATTTCATCCTTTGTAATCATCAGCACCTGCATATCCAAAGGAAGATGAAGCGCTGCAAAAAGACCACTTGCGCCTGTTCCCACAATCAATGCGTCTGTCTGAATCTTTTCCATTTGTGCTCCCCCTTACTTTGCCAGTTCCAACATGGTATCCAACGCTTTTAAAGCCTTTTGACTCACCACTTCCGGTAACTGTATCTCATACGTTCCGTTTTTCAGACTGTCTCTGACCTTTTCTAAGGTAACCTTCTTCATATCAGAACAACACTGTCCTTCCATAACACAATGGAAAATTTTATCGGGACATTTTTTCTTTAATTCATATAAAACGCCCTCTTCTGTACCGATTATAAATTCCTTCTGAAAAGACTGTTCTGCATGACTGATAATCTCCGAAGTACTGCCGATGAAATCCGCCTGCTGCAGCACCTTCTGCACACATTCCGGATGTACAAGAACCTCAGCCTGGGGATATTTTTTCTTTGCCTGTTCCAAAAGCTGCGGTGTGATTTCCCTGTGTACCGGACAGTATCCGTCGTTTGGAATAATGTTTTTTTCCGGCACCTGCTCTGCCACATAAGCAGCCAGATTTCCATCCGGAATAAAGAAAATATTGCGGTTTGGAAGAGCCTTTACAATCTTTACAGCATTAGAAGAGGTCACACAGACATCCGAAACCGTCTTTAGTTCTGCTGTGGAATTGATATAGCATACCACAGCCAAATCCTGGTAAATTGTTCTCATTTTCTGCACTTTTTCCACGGACGCCATATGAGCCATGGGGCAGTCTGCATCCCCATCCGGCATCAACACGGTTTTTGACGGATTCAAAATTTTCGCACTTTCTCCCATAAAGGAAACTCCTGCAAACACAATGATTTCTGCTTCTGTTTCCTTTGCTTTTTTACTTAAATAGTAAGAATCTCCTATGTAATCTGCAATCTCCTGTACTTCATCCGGTACATAATAATGTGCCAATATCACAGCATTTTTTTCTTTTTTTAATTGTTCTATTTCTTCTTTTATGGACTTCATCTTCTTTTATCCTCCTGCCAAAGCATTTGACAGTTATTATACAACAGCTTTTTACATATGACAAGACAGTTGTTTGTTTTTCTGTAAACACATAGACAGAAGATTCTATTCTGCCGGTTATAAGAAAAGAGGGGGCTGCATGGCATCATAACAGTCCCCTCTTTTCTTATTTTCCTGCCCAGAATTCCACCGCTTTTATCAGAAATTCTGCACATCCTTTTTGCTCTCTGTCGTAGTATTCCTGAAATCTGGAATCCGCCGTATATATGGCTGCAAGTCCTTTATGCGCTTGGGCCGAATACTCTTTCCAGGTATATCCCAGCCAGTTTTTATGCAGCATAACAATGCGTTTTCCCTCTTCACTTTCCGGGGAAACACCTGCTTTTACAGCTGCCTTTAATTGACGGAAAACTTCCTCTTCCAATTCCTGAAATCTTTCATAATCTGCTTTGGAAAGTCCCAGAATCTTCTGCTGTGACGCGTCTACTTCTTCATCTCCATACTTGTTCCGGGCCTCTTCGCCGTATGTTTTTTCCTGTTCTTTCACAAGTTTCTCTTTAAATACCTGGAATTTCATATCATCACTCATATATCCTTCTCCTTTCAAATCCGCAATGGTAAGTTCTACAGTTTGAATCAGAGAAGAAATATGCGCCTGCTGCCTCTGCAAAGCCTTTAAATGCTCATACAGAGCTCTCTCAATGTCAAAATTGGGCTGTGCCAGAATTTTACTGATAACCTCCAGCCCCAAATCCCGTTCCCGGTAAAAGAGAATCTGCTGCAAAAGCGCAACCTCTTTTTCTCCGTAATAGCGGTATCCTGCTTCATTCACCCTTGCCGGCTTTAACAGATGAATTTCATCATAGTACCGCAGAGTTCGGGTGGAAACTCCTGCAAGAGCTGCCAACTGACGTATGCTGTACTCCATATTTTTTCTCTCCTTTCTCCCTGTACTGTCATCTTACCCGTTGACGCTGCGTCAATGTCAAGAGAAAGTTTGAAAATATTTTTCAGGAAAATTTCAGTTCCATTTACGGACAATTTCCAGGATTTCTTCCTCGTATTCTCCGAATAAATCTTCGTGCTTGCCTATGTTTCTCACATTGGTTTCCGCGCCCCAGGCTTCATCAAAAAACTCCCACACATGGTAGGCCACACCTCTGTATTCAAAATCAACACTTCCGCATTGGTCTTCCTCTGTATAAGTATACGGAAAGCCTTTTTCCTTCAGTAAATTCTGTAGTTTTTCTAGTCGCATAGTTTTCCTCCCGGTATCTGTCAGGACTGTCTGGAACACTTTTCTGCGTCAATGGCCAGCACCAGCATCACTACATATAAAGCATCCTCTGGCTGCCCGATATCCATGACATAAGTATCTGTCCAATGAAAAATTTCTTTTCCAATCAGCGCTACGGTCATCCCATTTCTGTCCTGAATTTCATAGTTCCATTCCATGGCATTTCCTTCTATCTGCCATCCCATGAAATCAATGTTGTATTTCGGTCTGAAAAAGGTGAATTCCTTCTGCACAGACCCCATAAAGTCTTCCCCTGTATAGAGGTCAAACCTGGGCAGAAAAGTCAGCACTTTTTCTCTCACCATACCGGCATATTGGCCGCTGCTGTCATATATTTTCAGACAGTGTCCCCAGTCAAGCTGTCCCTTTACAGTAAAGACAACCTCACCCTGCTCATTATAAATATCATAGCTGTCCAACCATGAAAACATCTTTTGTTTAAACAGTAATTTCATGCATTACTCCTTCTTTGTCCGGGATTATCAGTGGCATTTGCTCCAGCCGCAGCTTTTGCAGATATTACATCCCTCTTCAAAAACAAGCGGCTCTCCACATTCCGGACAGTAAATTTTATCGGTCTCTTCCCGCTTGGTAACTGCCTTTGGTTTCGGGGCTTTTTTTACTTTTCCCGAATCTTTTTTCTCTCCCTTCTGGCTTAATTCTTCCTGCATTTCCCTATACATATCCATAAGGGCATTCCCCACAGCCATAGGGCAGCAGGCCCCCTTGCTGGTATCCTTCCTGGTCACTCTGCGGGCCGTATAAGACGGACAAGAACCGCTGGAATTCAACTGGTCCACAATCGTTTCAATGTCAATACCGCCTCTTGCACTGATAGAAATCATACGGGAAAGTCCTACCATAAAGTTATTGCAGCCTCCGGTAGAACCCTTGCTCAAATACGTTTCCAAAAGCGCTCCTGTATGCGGGTCAAACAGGGCAATGCAATGCAGACTGCCGCAGCCCGTTATCAGTTTTCGCTTCTTTCCTACCACATCATCCGTTACCAGAATAATCTCTCCACGCTTTAAGCCTTCTCCGGCTGTGACGGTTTTCGTTTCTTTTGTATTGAGAATACCAATCCGCTTGCAGCCGTCACGGAAGATAGTAATCCCTTTCAATCCCTGTTCAAAGGCATACATATAGAGGCTTTCTGTCTCCTCTACGGTAAAGCTTTCCGGTACATTGACCGTAGAACTAATAGACGCGTCAATGTGCCGCTGCCATATGGACTGCATATCAATACGCTGACGATAATCCAGAGTCATGGCTGTCACAAAATAATCCGGAAGCTGTTTGTCATCTGTAAGATTATGCTCTTTCATATAGCTTTCCACAATTTTAGTATACACTTTATAGTATACATCCGCGCCGTGAAGCGACTCTGTTTTCCGCTCATAATAATTTGCATATACCGGTTCAATTCCTCCGGAAATTCCCAGCATGGTAGACAGTGTTCCCGTAGGTGCAATCGTCAGAAGCTGTGAATTTCTAAGGCCATGTTTGCGTACCAGCTCTCTTGTTTTTTCCGTAGTATTGGCAAGAAAATAAGGCGTTTCCATAATCTCTTCCACCTTACATTGCGGAAACGCTCCCTGTTCTTTAGCCAGCTTTGCAGAAGCGGCAATGGCTGTATCGGCCATGGCAAAGCCAATCTTGTCGCACATCTTTACGGCATCCTCTTCTCCATAAGTCAGCCCCAGCTTAATCAGTGCATCTGCCAGTCCCATGATACCCAGTCCTATCTGTCTCCACTGAGCCACACTTTCTCTCTGCTCCGGCAGGGGATGAAGGGGAAGCCCCTCTTCCAGCACTTCGTTTAAAGCCTTTACAGAAGCCTGTACACAGAGTTTAAATCCATCAAAATCAAAAAATGCCTCGTCCGTAAAAGGATTCTCTACAAACTGCGCCAGGTTTACACTGCCCAAAAGACAGCTTCCTCCTGCCGGGAGAGGTTCTTCTGCACAGGGATTGACTCCCGCATAAGAAAACTCCTTTGTATTGCTCAAAAGATTCCAGCCTGTAATACGGTCCCAAAACAGCGCTCCTGGTTCTGCATAATCCCAGTTTGTTTCCGTAATTCTGCGGAAAAGTTCTCTTGCATTGACCCGTTTTTCAATGACTTCTCCCGTAGTTTCTCTGGTATAATGCAAAAGATATTCTTCATTCTTTTTCACGGCTTCCATAAAATCCTCATGAATACGAATGGAAATATTGGCCTTGGTAACCTTGTCCAAATCCGTCTTTAATTCAATAAATTCCGCCACATCCGGATGGGAACAGTCAATGGAAATCATCAACGCACCGCGTCTTCCATTCTGTCCGATGAGCGCTGTCACCAGAGAATACAACTCCATAAAGGACACGGCTCCGCTGGTTTCTTTCGCTGCATTATTAATCTTTGCCCCCCTGGGACTGAGTTTTGAAATATCCACACCACAGCCGCCGCCATAGCTGTAAGTACGTGCCAGTTTCTTAGCACATTCAAAAATACTTTCAATTTCATCTTCCGGCGGTGCAATCACATAACAGTTAGAATAGGTCACTTTTCTTCCCTGTTTATTCAGCCCCCGGTTGGATAAAATCCGTCCCCCGAACAAAAACTTTTTCTCTTTGATATACCGGCCGATTTCTTCATTGCCGCCGCTGATTCTCTGAATCCAGGCTTCAAAGTCCTCTCCTTCGCTGCAGTATTTCTTTGTCCAGATATCCATTCCAAGCTGGTTTTCCTGTCCCAGCCAGTCTTCGATTGTCATAGTTCGCCCTCCACTACTATATTTAGTTAACATATATTATGTTAGCACAATATATTGGTGGTTTCAAGCCCATATTTCTAGTTGCCACATTCGATGCTGATTTCATTAAATTTCCCCAGAATGTCATCGATTTGAACCTTCTGCTTTTTCTCACCCTTCATATCCATAACCGCTTTTCCCTGGTGCATCATCACCAGACGGTCCCCGTATTCTGCCGCATACCGCAGATTGTGGGTGACCATAATGGCTGTCAGCTTTTTCTCTTTCACAATACGGTCTGTCAACTGCATGATAATGTCTGCGGTCTTAGGGTCTAGCGCTGCTGTATGTTCGTCCAGAATCAGAAATTCCACCGGAGTCATAACGGACATCAAAAGGGACAAGGCCTGCCGCTGACCACCGGACAATGCGCCTACTTTCACCTGCATTTTATCCTCCAGTCCCAGCCCCAGCTGGGCAAGCTGTTCCCGATATTCCGGGATTTTTTTTCTGTTAGTTCCTCTTTGCAGTCCGAAGATTTTCCCTTTGTGTTCTGCCATAGACATGTTTTCCAGAATTGTCATATCCGGACAAGTTCCAAGCGCCGGGTTCTGATAAACCCTCCCAATGGAAGCCAGTCTCTTATACTCTTTTATCTTTGTAACCGGCTTGTTGTTTATCAGAATTTCTCCTCTGTCCGGCTGCATGCTGCCGCATATCAGATTCAGCATGGAAGTCTTGCCGGAACCGTTGCTGCCTACTACAGAAACAAATTCTCCCTTCTGAACCATGAACTGAAAGTCTTCAAACAAACACATTTCATTTACAGTTCCCGGATTGTAATATTTGTAAATATTCTTTAATTCAAGCATCTTCTCACCTCTTCTTTTCCGAACGTTCCAACACCAGAACAAAAATCAAAACTGCCAGAAGAAAGACTGCGGAAATCATCTTCATGGCCTTTGGCGCAAAGTATTTAATCGCAATTCCGGTGCAAGCTTTGTAAAGAACCGCGCCTGCAAAAACAAAGGTTGTAATCTTGAAAAAGTCACTTCCCTTCCCCCCAAAAAGCCTGGTTAACAGCTTATAGAGGCTGGTTCCCACAATAACACTGGCAAGTCCGATAACCATAGCCCCTGTGCCGGAAGAAATGTCGAACACCCCCTGCTGCTGACAGAATACACTGCCGCTTAAAGCCACAAGCCCATTGGAAATCCCAAGTCCCAGTATCTTCACATTCCCCTTATCCTTGGCTAAAGAAGTAACCAGAAGTTCATTATCTCCCACTGCCCTTAACAGATATCCGGACCTGGTCTGCAGATACAAATCCAGGCAGATTTTGCTCACTGCCGCTACAGCCAGAATCAAAACCAGAGAGAAATACGAGGGTACCGTACCACCGAAAATTCCTTTAAAAAAATTGTTTTTAAAAATCGTAGATTTTGAAAATAGAGGTACATTATTGGCGCCTGCCACCATGAGGTTTACGGTATAAAGAGCGGTCATCATAATGATTCCGGAAAGCAAATCCCTCACCTTACATTTCACATGAATCAAACCAGTGCAGACACCCGCCGCTGCTCCCGCCAGAAAGGCAAGAGGCAGAGTAAAACAGGGATTAATTCCCTGTTTTAAAAGAACTGCTGTCACGGCTGCTCCCAGAGGGAAACTGCCGTCCACAGTCAAATCCGGAAAATCCAGAATTTTATAAGTAATATATACACCCAAAGCCAGGATGCCGTAAATCAATCCCTGCTCTACAATACTCAATGCGAAATCCATTGTCCTTCCTCCTGCCTGTGTTACTCTTCCGTAATCTCCGTAAAGACTTCTGTTGCCTCATTTTTCATGTCTTCCGGAATCTCTATGCCGAGATTTTCGGCTGCCTTTTCATTGATGTACAGACTGCTGTCTGTGAGAAGTTCATATTCCATTTCTTCTGCTTTTGCTTCCCCTTTCAATATTTTCGCTGCCATTTTTCCGGTTTCTTTTCCCAGATTGACATAGTCCAGACCCTCTGCCGCCAGACACCCCAGCTTTACCTGTTCAATTTCGCTTCCGAATACCGGAATTTTAGCTTCCTCTGCCTGACTTAAAATTGTGGGAAGTGCGCTTACTACGGTATTATCTGTAAGATTGGTCAGACAATCTACTTTTTCTAAAAGGCCCGCTGCTGCTAAAGATACCTCCGAAGTATTGGTCACTCCTGCTGTTTCAATAGTGAATCCGTAATCTTCTGCGTATTTTTCATACTGCTTAATACTGTATGCGGAATTGGCTTCGCTGGTGGTATACAGGATTCCAATGGTTTTTGCTTTTGGCAGCAATTTGCGAATCATCTGCAGCTGTGCTTCTACGGGAAGCTGGTCACTGGTTCCCGTCACCGCACCTACCGGCATTTTATCTTCTGTTGCAAGTTCCGCTTCTTCCGGATTTGTTACTGCTGTATACACCACCGGAATTTCTGTATTTACCGCAGAATTGTAAGCCGCCTGTGCACTTGGAGTAGCAATGGCACAAATCAAATCCATATCTTCGGATACAAAGTTGTCTGCTATCTGTGCTGCTGTTGCTGTATCTGCATCTGCATTGCTCACCTTAATTTCCAGATTTTTTCCTTCCTCCAGTCCCTCTTCTTTCAGTCCTTCTATAAAGCCTTCCCGGCAGTTATCCAGAGAACCATGCTCTGCAAACTGTGAAATTCCAATAGCATACTTACCGTTGTCTGCGGATACGTCCTTTGCTGTGCCGCAACCTGTCAAAACACCTGCTGCCATCCCCATAACCAATACCATTGCCAATACTTTTTTCTTCATTTTTCCTGTCTCCTTTTCATTTTTCTCAAAAGCCATCCATCATTTTCTGTGAGACAAAAAAACCGCCTCAAGTTCATAAAAAACTTGAGACGGTAATAACATACATTATTATCGCGGTACCACTCAATTTGACGAAATGTCCACTTTCTCACATACTGACATATGCTCCTGATTGATAACGGGTTCGGTTCCCGACGACGCCTACTTTTTTCATTTCGGGCCGCCCTCGAAAGGCCATTCAGCTTCAAAGTCCATACGGCAATCCCACCATCTGCCGCTCTCTGTGATTTCCTTTCAAACCTACTCTTCTTTCTCATCGGTTTCGCTTTTGTTGGTCTTATTCTATGTCGCTTTTTCTATTTTGTCAACCTGTTTTTGGCAATTTTTTTCTGCACGCTTCCTTTGTGATACCTGCCATAACTCTTATTTATAGCTAAGTCCAAAGTTCAGCTCATAATAATTTCCGGCAGCATCTCTGTATGCATAAGCTTTACCGTTTTCGTCTTTCATGGACTCCGGCATATATTTATCCTTGTCATATCCCGGCACATCATTAGGTGAAATGCATACGCCTTCTGCATTTACGGCAATGACACTGTCATCTTTCGGAAGGGTCATGGGCATCTTTCCTACTGGCGCAAATCTGCCGAAAATCACATCCAGAACAGCACTTGGATAGGTATCAAAGCCAGCCAGAAGTGCATCTGCATACGGCTCTGCATTGCCTACCATCCAGGCCAGCGTAAAGTTAATATTGGTTACCACTTTTCCCTTATTTTTGTGTACTGCTTCCGCAATTTCCGCCAGTTCTCTCGCGCCGGAAAGCGTGGTTTCCAAGTGTGTGGTTTTGGCAGGTCTGCCCTCTTCATCTACATCACAGACTTCCTTTCCGTCACAGATATCCAATTCCAGATATCCCGGTGTTGCGTTGAAGTATTCACCTGAACTTGGAGATACAAACAAAAGAGCCAAATCTGCTTCTTCGGGATTTTCAGTCAGCGTAAGAGAGGTCTCTGCCTGCAGCTGTTTTTTCAGTTCCTCTGTTGCTTTTTGTGCATTTTCTTCTGTCTTGTTAAAACATCTTGCATAAACCTTTTTACCGGATACTTTCTCTTCAGTCAAAGGAAGTATACCGTCGTTTTTCAACAGTACCACGGACTGACGGTGTACCTGCTGTGCGTGTGTCCAGTCTTCTGGGTTGCCTACGATTTTCACTGCTTCTTCCGGATTTCTGTATGGATTTTCAAACAATCCCAGTTGAAATTTTTCAATTAAAGTACGTTCTACTGCCCTTGTAAGCGCTTCCTCGGAGAGGGTAATCTGTTCTGCCGTATAGCCTTCCGGAACTTTATGTCCCTGTACGGTATAGTAGCCTTCTTTCCATCTTCTGTAAGCCTCTTTGGCATCTTCCAGGTCATAAGAACCGCTGATAATATCCACACCGGCATTAACGGCCAGAGCTGCTCTCTCACAGATTTCCAGTTCTTCCACACCCCAGGCCATCATCTGCATGATACCGGAATCGCTGTTAATATATCCCTTAAATCCCATCTGTTCACGCAGCATTTTATTGATAAAAAAGTCATTAAAAGCAAAGCCTACAGGTTTCCATTCAATGGGATTTCCTTCTAAATCATACTGCTTCTGACTCTTCTCCTTTGCCGGCTTTGCATAATAAGGCATAATGGAAGAAGTATTCTTTGCAATGGCTGTTTTAAAAGGCGGAATGTGGTAGGTTTCCAGGCTGTTTTCTGTCTGGTAAACATTCCACTGCCCCTGTTTATAATGAGGGTCAAAGCCGTTTTCTCTGGCACTTCCGCCCGGAAAATGCTTGACAGTCATGGCAACGCCGTCTGCTGTTACGCCCTCTTCACTTCCCTGTACACCGGGAATCAGACGCTCCAGAATCTCACTGATAAGCTGGGAATCTTCCCCGAAGGTTCCGTAAGTTCTCTGCCATCTGGGGTCTGTCATACAGTCTGCCATGTACATATAGCCTTTCTTCATACCAACTGCATCCCACTCTCTTCGGATACAGGACGCAAAATCGTCAATGAGTTCTGCACCTGCACCTTTTACGGCAGCTGCAATTCCCAGAGTTCCCGGCCATGCTGCAAAGACACCGGAAGCATCATTCATACCGAAAACCACCTCACCGTTTTCATTTCTGGAGTTGGAAATAACCAGGACTGGCAGGAAATGCTCGCCCTCCTCTGCCACGCTGTTCATCTCATTAATCCAGTCTGCCAGTTCGTCCGGCTTCGGATTTCCTCTTAAAATAAAGTGCCGAACTTTCCAGTCTTTGATGGTTTCTGTAGTTCCTACAGTAGAATTGACAGCAAAAATAGAGCTTCCCTTTTCCACCGGTTTTTCATCTAACAGTCCGGTTTCGTCTACAAATTCTTTATCTTCCTGCTCAATTCCCATTTTCCAGGAACTCAAAAACAGCTGACCGATTTTTTCGTCCACAGACAACTCTGCGGCCAGGGCTTTGGCTCTTTCCTTTGGGGATTTTCTCCAGTCTTTATAGGTATTTAATTTTCCGTCTCCGTTTATATCTCTGAAATACAGTCCGTCTTCGCAGATAACCTGCTGTTGTGTAACACCGATTTCAGGTCCGTTTTCATTTTTATAATAGCGGATTTTTTCGCTTGCTTTCTGCTTTTTAATTTCTGTCATAAAAATTCTCCTTGTTTTTCTTTTTACCTTATAATTGTATCATTTTCGACTTTAAAATTTCAAGGAATTCTTTTCTTAATTTTTTCTAAAAAATCTTTTACAATAGCAGGTTTAACGGCAATACACACAGAGCAGCAAACAGTACCGCCCCGGAAAACACTGCCCATCTGACAACGGGAATATCCTTTTTCTGCAGCACAATGACCATGGAAAACACCAGGAAAAGCCATATCATAAAGATACTGGTAAGGATTCTTTTTACAGTAAATCCATAAACATAAATATACATTCCCATTCTGCTCATAGCGGTCACTAAAAGCAGCAGGGTCAGCAGAGAAAAAACAATGTTCAGGATGCGAAGCCGGTGGTTTTCTCTGCGTATAGTCCTGGAGCAGCCGTTCATAAACAGGAGCAGGCACACGTTCAAAGCAGCCACACCACATAGTTCAAAGAATCCCTGTCTTGCATACTGTGCATAAGTCAAATTTTCCGGGAGAATTCCCAGACATGCAGAAAACAGATACTGTCCCTGGATTATCATAAAGAGTACATACACTAGTGAAATTATCATTGCAAAGGTGTAAATACTGGTATCCGGAATCATATGAAACCCTTCCCCGGACTCTTCTTCCCACTCTTCGCAGACACTTTCATCAATATGTCTCCGATACACACTGCCATAAGAAACGCCGAACATCAAACCTCCAAAAATCAGAGACATTATGAGACAAAGCAGGTTGCTCATCAGCCCTCCGCCTATGGTTATCCGTGAAAAAGCAAGGCCAATAAGACTTGCAAATTCCTTATCTGCACTGGATAAGGCCGGAAGAATAATAGCCAAAACCGGAATGGCACAGACAATTCCCAGGAAGATTTTCTGCCCTTCTTTCTTCTCCTTCTTTCCTTTGTATATCTGAAAAGCAACCCGTATCTGACAGAAAAAATTTAATACAGGAAGAGAAAATAATCCATGCCAAAGGTCTAAAAGTACCCAGGAAGATGTTCTTTTTCCTACCAGAAGCCCATCCATAACAGCCAACGTTCCGTAAGCTGCAGCTACAAACCACAACAGAAACTGGGCAACTGGAATAATGCTGTAAAAACCATAGGATACACCCACACAGAGCAAAATCACAGTCCAGAATATCTTTTCTTTCGTTACCTTCAAACCTTTTAAACGACTGTAACTCCACAGCACAGCCAGATAAAACAGGGTAAATCCCGCTACCTTTAACTGAAATCCGTTTTCTGTCTGTCCCAGAAAAGGAACCTCGTCAAACTCAAATATTTTCCATAAACCATAGCCTAAAAGCAGATATAAAACCGCGAAACACCGGTCCCATTTATCACTCTCTGTTTTCTTAAAAATGGGTGCACTTTCATAAGCCAAGCTCATTTCTGCACTTGCCTTTTCTTGATTTTCCATATCCAAACCTCTTTTCTGTTTTGAAATTTCCCGCTTCAGGCGGAGTTTTTTATTCTTCTGACACGTACTCCAGAATATCCCCTGGCTGACACTCCAGCGCTTTGCAAAGGGCTTCCAAAGTAGTAAAACGAACGGCTTTTGCCTTGCCGTTTTTCAGAACGGACAGATTCGCCGGCGTAATGTCAATGGCTTTTGCCAGGTCTCCGGCACTGATTTTTCTCTGAGCCATTACCACATCTAAATTCACCACAATAGGCATTTTTCCTCATCCTCTCTATATGGTATAATCATTTTCTTCTTTTATCTTTTCTGCCTGGGCAAACACATTTTTTATCACCCGAAGAACCAGCGCCATGAAGAGGGCTGCCACACACAAAGCCCAAAACGCTATGTAATAAAAGCCGCTGATACCAAAAATCACTCCTGCCGCCAGACAGCACCAGGAAAGAATACGGAGACATCTGGTATTCTCTGCAACAAACACCTCATCACGGCTGATATTAGACAGCAGACGATTCATCTGATACAGTGCCGCTGCCACAGGAACTGCCGTCGCATAATTAGTAGCCAAAAGCCAGTACAGTTTCCCCTCTAAAAATGGCGCTCGCAATTCGATAAAAATGCGGTACAGCCACGGAGCCCCTGCACACATCCCCATCAGTATGGCTGTAAAAATACCAATACTGATTCTGGTCAGCTTTAAACTTTTATCCTGATTCCAGTTCATAATCAAACCTCCTGATTTTCTCCCGGACAAAAAAACAGTTCTCTCCGGGATTCCTTTTTCACAGAATACCACAGTTAGAACTGTTTTTCAATATGTTTTTATCGTTTTTCGATAATTTTTTATTTTTTTAAGATATGGCCTCTTTCTCACTCTGCCTTCAGATTTTCATACATTTTTTCTGAAACAGGAACAGGAATCTGAAGCCGCCTGGCCTCTTTTATCAGATAGCCGCTGAAGGTCTCCAGTTCATTCTTTCGTCCTGCCTCCATATCTCTTTTCAGAGAACTGGTGGAGCCTGCGTCCAGGCTCATAAAGCGCTTGTATTCGCTTTCCACATAGCCGTCCCGGATGGAAATCTGCTTTGCCAAAGCAACTGCACAGGCTTCTTCCAACAGGGTTTTAAATTCTTTGCATTTTTCCGGAGAAGTCTGCAGGGTATCGGTCATTTCCATGTAATAGGCAGTCAGCACGTTATAAGCACAGTTAAATATGTATTTTTCCCATACGGCCGCCTGGCTGTCCAACACATATCGACAGTCCACGCCAGCCTCTTTCAGACAGTCACAGGCCCGTTTTACACCTTCTGCTTCCTGGGTTTTGGCATTGGTTTTTCCCACATAAATCTTCGCGTAATTGCCAATCTGAGTAATGGAATAATCCGGATTAAAGAATGCGGTAATGTAAATCACGGCTTCTCCTACAATTCCTTTTTCAAAGAATTTCTCTGTCCGCTCTGCAGTATCCGCCCCGTTCATAACAGGAAGAATGACGGTATGTTCGTCTATGCAGGACTGCAAATCCCGGCACACTTCCTCCAGAGAATAATTCTTTACACAAAGAAAAATAAAATCCTGTACTTCCCGTATCTCCTGTCCGCTTTCCACCACTTTTTTCGCTCTGGCCGTGATTTCTCCGTGATACTGGCTATGCAGACGAATGCCTTCTTTTTCCAGAGATTTTTTTCGCTCTCCTCTGGCTACCAGAGTTACATTTTCATAGGTTTTTGCCAGCATACCGCTTAAATATCCGCCGACGCCGCCGATTCCCACTATCGTAATTTTTACCTTCTTTTCCATACACTCTGCCTCCCGCATTAATCACATGCAGCTTTAAATTCTGTCCAGTTCTGGTTGTAAACTTCCTCTGCTTCTGTACTGACATTCTGGATAATTTCTCCCTTTGTTACAGAATCCGGCACCACTAAATCCGGATTTACCAGGTCATCTGCTGCTTTATTTGTACAGTAGTAGCCCACAAAGTCAAAGCATTTTGCAGCCACTTCCGGCTCCAGAATATAGTTCAGAAACTCATAAGCTTCCTCTGTATCCGGTGCGTTTTTAGGAATAAAGAAGTTCATAATTCCGAATCCCAGTCCCTCCTTTGGATAAACCACCTTCAAATCCGGATTTTCCTGTAACGCAGCAATAACCTGGGATGTATATAAGATAGCCACAGAGGCCTCTCCGTTTAACAGGGCATTCTGGGTATTCGTATCCTGAATCATACGGATATTGGGAGCCAGACTGACCAGCTTTTCCCCTGCTTCCTTTATCACTGTGGGGTCTTCTTCGTTCATGCTTTTCCCCATAGTCAGAAGCACCATTCCTTCCACTGCACGATAACTGGCAATGGTGGCAATCTTGTCTTCCAATTTGGAATTCCATAAATCTTCATACCCTGTTATCTCAAAGTCCACCTGCTCCGGGTCATACACAATCAGAGGAATCCCCGCGCCATGGGGAATGGTATATTTGTTGTCCGGGTCGTAAAACTGGCCCTGATACAGGGGATTGATGTTCCCGTAATTGCTCAGCTTTGACTTATCCAGTTCCTTTGCCAGACCATTCTTGACCACCTGTTCAATGATGTAATCATCACCAATAACCACATCATAATCTTTTCCATCTGACTGCTGTACCTTCTCCAGCATCGTTTCATTGGAGTCAAAATTGGAATTGATAATACGGATTCCTTTCTCTTTCTCAAAGTCATCCAGAACCTCCTGTGGAAAGAGTCCTTCCCATGTATAGAGCACCAACTCCTTATTGTTTTCCTCCTTTTCTCCACCGCAGCCGCTCAGCAGGCTTCCTGCCATAATACTGCAAAGAAGAATTGCTAACACTCTTTTTTTCATTGTTGTATCCATTCCTTTCTCTCTATTCACTTTTTCTATGTTTCCCGGTCCATTTTCCGACAAAATTCCAGATACAAAGCACCAGGACAATGACCACCAGAATCACGGTACATAAGGCGTTGATTTCCGGTGTTACTCCTGTTTTTAACTGGGCATAAACCTTCACAGGAAGAGTATTCAGTCTTGGTCCATTGACAAAAATACTGATAACCACATCATCAAACGACATGGCAAACGCCAAAAGACTTCCGGATAACACCGCCGGAGCAATCAGCGGTACGGTAATGTCAAAAAATGTCCGCACCGATCCTGCTCCCAGGTCCCTTGCCGCCTCTTCCAGTGATTTGTCCAACCCTGCCAGACGTGCCTTTACCATCATGAAAATATAGGGAATACAGAAGGTAGTATGCGCAATCACCAGCGTTATCATACCAAAGGGCAGTTCCAGCATTGAAAAAAATACCAGAAATACCATACCCAGAATAATTTCCGGTATCATAATAGGCACTGTAGAAAGATATTCCATCATACCTTTGCTCCGATACCGGACTCTTGCCATGCCCACAGCTCCCAAGGTTCCGATAACGGCTGCACTAAGACAGCTCAATGCGCCCAGGATAATACTGTTTCCCAGCGCTTCTTTTAAATCTCTGTCCGCTGCCAGTACCTTGTACCAGTTCAGGGAAAATCCCGTAAATTCTGCCGACAGCCTGGATTCATTAAAAGAAAAGACCACCACTACCACCAAAGGCAGATACATCAGCAAAAGCATAAAACCAAGGTACAGATTGGACCATTTCCATTTCTTTTTCAAAACAATCCCTCCAAATCTTTCACATGGGTAACTTTTCTGTATACCAGTATCATCAGGGAGGTGAGTACCATAAGCACCACGGCCAGCGCTGCCGCAAAAGGCCAGTTGCTGCCCCTGGTCAGCTGATCCTGTATCACGCTTCCCACCAGCACAATTTTATTGCCTCCCAAAATGTCTGCAATGAAAAACAGCCCCATGGAAGGAATGAAGGTCAGAATAATTCCCGTCAGAAGTCCCGGAAGAGTCAGTTTGAACGTAACCGTAAAAAATGCCTGTATTCCATTTGCCCCCAAATCCCTGGCTGCCTCAAGCAGTGACCAGTCCATTTTCTCTGCACTGGAATACACGGCCAGCACCAGAAACGGCAGCAAGGCATAAATCATGCCGATAACTACGGCGGGATAGGAATACAAGATTTTCAAAGGTTCTTCCAGGATTCCCAATTTCATCAGAATTCTGTTCAAAACACCTTTTGCCTGTAAAATAATAATCCATCCATACATGCGAATCAGGGAGCTGATCCAGAAAGGCACCATAATCAGCAGCATCATACGCTTTTTCCATTTGGGAGAGAGCTTTGCCATGTAGTATCCGAAGGGGTACCCCAGAAGGATAATCAACCCTGTGCTGGTAAAAGCCAGCTGAAAGGACTGTACAAAGCTTTGAAGATAGACAGGTTCTCCGATTTTCCTGTAGTTATCCAGAGTAAAATTCCAGACTACAGAAGAACCGTCACCTCTGGTGGCAAAACTGAGGGCAATCATGTAAAGCAGCGGCCCCAGGACAAAGCAAAGGGTAAAGAAATACAGGGGCAGCACTGTAAGAAACAGTCCGAAGGATTTCTTTTTTTTCATGCTTCTGCCTCCTGTTTTCCATCTACAGGCACCGCATGCTCCGGTTTCCAGACTGCGTGTACTTTCTGCCCTGGCACAATCCGGGCATCCATACCGTAGCGGCTTGCCACCAGTTCTTCTCCGGTTTTTAACTGTAGGGCAACATGAAGCTGGCCTCCCTGAAAGGACTTATCTGTCACAACAGCTTCCAGGCCATTTTCGCCTTCTGTACACACCTGCAGATTTTCTCTTCGGACAGCCAGTTTCACCTTTTCGCCGGCTTTCATACCTTCTGCCGCCTCTGCTTCCATCCTCTGGCCCTGTATCTGCACCCGGATTTTCTCCTGTCCGATTTCCTCTACCACTCCTTCTATAATATTGGCATTTCCCACGAAATCTGCCACGTAAGCGGTTTTGGGATGGTTATAAATCTCATCCGGTGTCCCGATTTGCTCTAACATGCCTTCCCGCATGACCACAATCCGGTCTGACATATTAATGGCTTCCTCCTGGTCATGGGTGATATAAAGAAATGTAATACCCAGCTTTTTCTGCAGTCTTTTCAGTTCTGTCTGCATGGTGCGGCGCAGCTTCAAGTCCAATGCGCCTAAAGGCTCATCTAACAGCAGCAGTTTGGGACTGTTAATCAGCGCTCTTGCAATAGCCACTCTCTGCTTCTGTCCTCCGGAAAGTTCAGCAGGCATACGTTTTTCATACCCTTCCAGCTGTACTAATTCCAGCATATTCTTCACTCTGTCCCGAATTTCCGCTTTCGGTCGTTTTTTTATCCGCAGACCGTATCCGATGTTTGCTTCCACATTCATATGAGGGAACAACGCATAATTTTGAAACACGGTATTGATATCTCTCCTGTTTGGCGGCAAGTCCGTCACATCTTTTCCCTCCAAAAGCACCTGTCCCTCTTCCGGGGCTTCCAGTCCGGCAATAATTCTGAGGGTGGTGGTTTTCCCACATCCGGAGGCACCCAAAAAAGTGAGAAATTCTCCCTTTTGAATCGACAGGGTAATGCCTTTTAATACGTCTGTCTCTCCAAAGTTCTTCTTTATGTTCTTTAATTCCAGTAATTCTCCACTCATCTTTTTTCCTTCTTTGATATTTATTGCTTCCAAATTCATTTATGTTTCCAAGATATTCCAAGATATATAATGGCACAAATGCTTTTTGCTGTCAATGGAGCAGGCTATATTTCAGACTTTTTCTATCCAGTATTTACCTAATTTTGATTTCTGATACTTTTCTGATTTTGGAATTTTTAAGAATTTTTGAATTTTAAAAGAAATGAAAAAATTGCTTGACACTTGTGACAAAATCCAGTAGAATTAATGACTGTAAGCAGTGCTGAAATAGCTCAGTTGGTAGAGCACTTCACTCGTAATGAAGGGGTCGAGGGTTCAAGTCCCTTTTTCAGCTTAGTCCTAAAAGGCTTGAAACACCAGTATTTACAAGGGTTTCAGGCTTTTTTTGTTACTTTTTTGTATCAGAACGTTTGTTTGGAAAATCCTTAAAAAACCTCAAAAATACCCTAAAAAACCCATAAAATTTAGTCAAAAATTTAGTCAAACAAATGCATGAAATCCCCTTATTTTATGCAGGGTTCAGCGATTCCGAAGATGAAAAAACTTGTTTTTTCCTCCCAGATTGCCAGTCTGGGAGGATTTTTCTTACTGAATCAGAGACTTAAATGTATTATATCCTGCAATTCCATCCACGGTAAGTCTATGATCTGCCTGATACTTTCTTACGGCAGCTTCTGTCCCAGAGCCGAAAATACCTGGATTTTCTAAACCGCTTGGATTGTATCCTTTAAGCATAAGCAAAATCTGGAGGGCTGTGACCATATACTGGGTTTCTCCTCTGCGGACAGTATGTCTTCCTAATGCCCTTTCTGATTTTGAACCCCAGATTCCATCCAGGGCAAGTCCTGCATGATAATCTAAGTTCATTGCTTGCTGCAAAGCTCTAATTCCTGCTCTTTTTGTATTGGCTCCACGAATTCCATCTGCCATAAGCCCAGGGGATGCGAAATTGCGTGCATGAACCTGGCCATCTTTAACAATCTGGTTTCCGGCTGGCTGTGCAGGCTGTGGTTTCGGAGCAGGTGCAGGAGCGGTAGAAATACCTAATTTCTTATTGACCTCATCCGCAATCCACTGGAATCTGTTCTCTAAGAAAGCACCAGGGCAATCAGTAGCAGCAAACCACTTGTGCATGGTCAGATTTCCGCTGGTATCTCCGGTGTAAACCAGTTTAGCAATACCATTTCTCCGGCAAATATCTGCACACAACTCCACCAATGTTTTCATGGCAGCATCAGAACAATGCCAAGGGTTGTTGTTGTCGTCCGCAACCTCGATTGTAACTGCCCGGTGGTCATTTGCACCACTGGAAGAACACCAGCTACGGTCTTTTTCCTCTACATACATACCAACTCTACCATCTGAGCCAATTCCGTAGTTAGAGCTTGCCTGCCTACTGGGTGGAGCAAAGACGTTTCCGCATGTTTCCACAGATAAATCCCCTGCCATGTGGTGGATAGTAATACGGTCAATTTTATGATTTCTCGGACTTGTCCGATTTGGACTGATTTTTGTGTAATTCACTAAAGAACTATTACTCATATTCTTCTTCCTTTCTGCCTTCCCGGCGTAACAAAATGGAGGGCTTTATTTGCCCTCCGTAACCTCTGGAATACCTGCCACACTGGTAAGTACGCTTACCACTCCTGCCACTACCGCACTAGATACCACCATCTGCCAATCTACCGCGGAAATGACTGCCCCGGTACCAATCACTGCAACGGCTGTCTGTGCCATGGTTTTAACTGCACGGATTCCTGCCGCTTTTAACCATTTCTTTGTATCTACAGATACTTTCAATACGCAATTCTTAAACATACTCATTTCCTCCTTTACATGCCAATCTGGGAAAAGATAAATCCGACTGTAACGCTGATCACTGCCGTTAAGACATATCCAACGACTTTTCTCCACATTTCCCCGTCTCTGCTTTCTAACTCTTCCAGCCTGGTTTCCTGTCTGGACTGGCTCTGTGCCATCTGCTCCACAGACTGGGCAAGGCTCTGCACAGATGCGGTCAGTTCGCCAATCTGCCGGACAGTTTCTTCCAAATCACCTAGTCTGTGGTTCATTCTCTTGTGTTCATCTTCCATTCTCCGGCGGAATTCCTCATGCTCCGCCCTGGTAATAGGTGTGTCCATATGCTATCTCCTTTTATTTTTCTGCAATAAAATAAGACCATTAAGGTCTTGCTCTGATTTCCATATGTATTTTCCTTTCCTGTTTGCTTAACTATATAATCCTTTAGTTTACTGCATGATCTCTTTCCAGATTTCTGCTCCGACACCGAATGCTCCCGGTTCCCAGACGTTATTATCTACCATAGACTCCCATTTCTTACCGTTATGTGTACATTTAGAGCCTGTCTGCCATTTCACAGGTGGAATGCCATTATAAGGTTCCCATGCAGGACATTCTTCTGTGACTGGAGGTTCTGGTTCTGGAACAACTGTACCACCACTTTCTACAGTTTCCTTGATTTTCTGTACTGTAGCACTTAAAGCAGTTACTGTTTCTTCCAGTGCAAGCTGCTTCTTTGCAATTTCCTCAATCTGTGTCTGTAATGGTGCGTTAGAATTTTCTGGATTAGCATTTGTCTGAGCAAGTGTTACAAGCTCTTTTTTCTGCTCTTCTGTAATATCTCCCTGTACCCAAAGAGTATCAATTTTTTTGAGCATATCGTCCAATGCATATCTCTTTGAATTAATTACATTTTTAAAAATTTCGTACATAAACATCTTCCTTTCTTATAATAATGCAATCTGTGTGTTCACGATTGCTTGATTAAGCTCTTCAAATTTCTTGTCTATGTAATGTTTTGTATCCGCTACATACTCAACAGATATTTCGTTTTCTGATGTCAGCACGGTTGTAGGGTAATTTGTGTGAATTGTCTTTAATTGCTCGCTATCAACTGGAGCGGTAATCACTTGCTCCACATACTCTTCGTATTCATCATTTTCCCCAGTAGAAAGACAGTATTTCAGTCCCTCTTTTGGAGAAAGCAAATTCACATACCCTTTTACGTTCTTTTTTATTGTTGAAGACTTTTTTGTCTCCCCTTTATTAATAGGGAACCATATTTCTTCATCATTTTCATCTATAAACTTAATATTCCCACCTTCGCTCAATTCTCCGTTGGTGATAAGTGTAAATAGCGTACCAGCTTTTGCTTCGAATGGAATGAATTCATTTCTCTTTTCTGTCCTAAGAATATTCTTCCCTGTAATTATGATTTTTCCTGTTCCAGACAATGCTTTTATTGGAAGGTTCGAAGAATCATTTATAATAATAGTTTTTCCTGATGCTTTTTTTATTATTGCAGGAGCTTTATTTCCTATATCTTCCTTTAGTTTAGCAACTCCCTCTTTGTTCATCTGTATCTGCTCCCGTTCTGCAATAATCTCCTGTGCCGCACTCTGCACAGCCTGTACCTGCTTTTCTCCTTCTGCGGAGACATTCCCGGCCTGGGTTGTTCCTTCTGTCTGTACTGCTTCAATTGCTTCGGTCTTTGCTGTCTCTACCGCCCTTGTAGCCGTACCCTGTGCTGCCCTAACAGATTCTACAGCATCATTTCCGGCAGTTTGCACACGCTCTGTCTGTGCCTGTCCAGCGTTGTTCACATCTGCAAGGGCTTGCTGTGCCTTTAAATCAAAATCCTGTGCCGCCTCATCTACAAGATTCTTATTGTCTAAGACTTCCTGCCCCATCTGTTTCACAATGTTCTTTGCCTGCTCTACGATAGCCTTATCCTGTTCTACCTTCTGTGCTGCCAGTTCTGCATTGTCCTCTGCTGCTTCTGCTCCTGCCCTTGCCTGTGCAGCATTGTTCTCAGATTCTTTTGCAGCCTGTTCCGACAGAGCTGCATTTGTAGCGGATGTCTGTGCCTGTTTCATAAGACCCTCTACCTTTTCTACCTGTTCACCTATCCCGGATACAGATTCTACAAGTCTTTTGACTTCTTTTCTGTCTGTTGCGGTCTTTTCTGCATCCTTTTCGGTCTTCCCGGCATAGTACATGGCATTATCCTGTGCTCTTTCCGGCAAGTCCTCTCTTCCGTGTGCCCAACCCTCTGCCTGTTTCTCAGATTCTGCGGAACGTGCTGCAGATTCATTTACTGCTTTGATTGCTTCTTTAAAAATTTCTGCATCCTCCGGGCGGTCAAAGGCTTCCGGCTTTGGTCTGGAAGTAATATGTAGTGTAATCTTGCACTCGGTCTGTCCGCTTGTCTCGTTTCTGAGGTACACAAACGCATAGATTTCATAATCCTGTGCAATGTCTCCATTTTCCAGGAGGCTGTCTGGAATCACCACATCTGTCACTCCATCTTTCGTGACACCGATACGAGTAGTTGTTTCTCCGCCTGTGTTCTGCAAAGAGAAATGTACCTCTACCGCAGTTGGAAGGGTGAGACCCTGGATACGGAGAACCTGGCCGTAATTATATTGATATATCCGAAATACATCTTCCCGGGTGCTGCCTTTGTCAAAATTAGCAATTATCATCTTTGCACCTTCTTTCGTATCTTATAATCGTGCCTGTACTTTCTTTTTCCACATATCTGAAACCTCGTCTATTGTAATAGTTCCATCCTTTATTTTCATAACATAGAATTCTACCATTAAGCGTTCCCTCCTACTACTCCGGCCAGTTCCAAGATTGCCCCATCCTGCACAGCCTGTCCCTTTTCTAATTTGTCCAGACGTTTCTCTATTTCGGTTTTCTCCCGGATTGTAAAGGTTGCTACTACTTTCTTATCATCTGTATAACCCACTTCCCGGAACAGTGGTATTTCTAATTTCATATCCTTGTATTCTCCGGTTACCTGTTCTTCGCTTTTGTACTGCACGGTATCCAGGTTCCCTTCCTTTGTAAGGGCTTCTGCTACTGTTTTTAAATCTGCAAAATCCGGTACAATTACTGTGGTTTCTCCCAGGCTTGCTCCTGGTAAAATTTCGATTTCTGTATTATCTTTTAATACAATTTTTTCCATAGTTTTTTTCCTTTCTTTTAAATTACAATTTTAAGTTACTTTTTTGGTAAATGGTTGTTTGCCCGCAAAATCCAATTCACAAAACTCCACTTTAACGAACGGTAAAATATATAATGCAGGGGACTATGATGCAAATATATTAACATACGCAGAAACCCTTCGAGATAATTCGTTTACTATAATTCGATATCGTGGATATAGCAGCACTGGCGAATCTATTAATGCAGCCCCCACAAATGCATCAGGGGCAGCAATTATTATTAGGACCTCCATTAATTACATGGCAATTATAGCTATTCCATTCGATAACACAGGTGTATATAGCCGTGTTAAAGATAATGGAACGTGGAAAGCTTGGACACACTAAATTAAATTTAACTCATAAATATTAGTAACGTAATGGCAATTTCCCCTTCGTACGGTGTGCCGGATAAATTACTACATTTTATAGTTGCGATATTTTTAGATACATTCGCGCTCGTTATTACCGCTGCACTTGCGGACTTTAATTGAGCAATAACGTCACCAGCCGTTTTTTGGTACGCCGAAGATATGGTATTGAGATTTACGGTTGCTGCTCCACCTACGAATTTAAGTGTTTGGTCGGTTACTATAAGTGTTGTATTTTTATCGGAACCTAAAACGATTTTATTCATTAAAGCGGAGTTTAGCGCATCAACTTGTTTTTTTAATTCCCTCCCCTGTGGTGCCGCCAATGCCAAATCTGGATTTGTTCCGGCCAGATTATTCACCGGAGCTGCAAATGCGTGAGGTTTAAATTCCTTCACCGGAATCAATGTATCTACCCCTTCGATTGCCGTCCCGTTTAATCTTACCCGGCAGAAAGGTTTCTGTGATGTAAATACCCCAGTCCTGATATCCATATCCTGTACAGACGGGTCTTTCGCATCAGAGTCCGCTGGTGTCCCCGTAATTACTTTAAACTGTATAGTTTCCACGCCTGATACTTCTTCTTTCTTGTATTCCAACACTACGATATCTCTTCTTAGTTTCCCCTGTGTGCCAGACTGGATAGCAATATTTTCGGATTCTCCATATCCGATATATACTTGCCTGCCATCAATGACAGCTACGCCATCTTTGACGGTGATCTGGTTCGCCGTCTGGATTGCCGTTTCCATCTTATTCCCTACCGGGAGAATGGCTGCATCTCCATAAATGCCACGGTTAAAATCCGCCCACTGTTCGGCAGTGACGTGGTCTTTGCCCTTGTATGCGGTTACTAATTCAATAGCCATCTATTCTTCTCCTTCCACTTTATGTTGTATTTCTATTATTCCATTTTCAACTCGCACAATCTTCTGCACTACTGGTTTCTGTAGATACATACCGTTTTCGTAATTTCTGCCAGCAATAATATCTCCGATTTGCAAATTTGCTTCCTGCACTTTCATCTTCATACTCTTAATCCCCATTCGTTCCCTTAGACGTTTTTTCCCTTTTGATATTAAATCATCCAAACTTTCTGCATTACTGTAATCATACACTTCTGTACGTTCTTGCAAACCTGTATAATATTTCTTGTCTTGTAATATACTTCCGTCTAACTGTGCATATAGATGCACTACCTGCCGGTCCCTCAGTTCCCCTTTCCCGAGACAGATAAGGTGGTTAATTCCTCTTCTGGATTCCTGCAAGTTAATTGCAATATTACTATCCTGAGAAAATTCTATTTCTTCAGATAAATTCTGTATAGGCACTGCGGAAAGGGCAATCAAAAAAGGCTCATTAGAGCCTCCTTGTTGTATCTCTATGTTTATTCTTGCATTTTTATCGGCCAACATTTTATTAAACCCAGTTAAAGCGTCTGTATATCGGTCAAATTTATAATTCTCTAGTTTTATGCCACTAGGAACATATGGCACAGCAAAGAGTTGGTCGTATGCGTCTTTTAGAATATTCCTCATGATATCGTGAGCATCGCCAGAAACAATACGGTAATCCTCTCCGGTTGGAGGTTCTATTACAATTTCCTGTAGAAATCTACGAAAGGAATTTCCCGCCCAAGTTTCTTTATTGTTGTTTGTCCAAGAATCCAGTTCCTCGATTAATGCACCATATTCTGTCCCTGGGCAAATCAAGTACATTCCAAAATTCAAAAAGCCTCTTTCGCATACTATTTCTACATCGTTAGCATCCCCAATATCGAAATCTACGGTAATGTTGTCAGGAATTGTTCCAAGCTCCCTCTTGTCTTTATCGCAAATTAAAAATTCCATTTCGGTTCTCCCCTTTCTTCGAACAGCGTGAGTTCGATTCCGAAACCACCACTCCACGCTAATCGACTTGTACCAGGAGGAATTTTTTCAAACACAGACTGGGTTTTGTTTCTGAAATTATACAGATTTGTATTTTCGCCAATTCTTCCTATTTTTACGACAGTCTTATTAAAACTATTTATTTCAAGCCGCTCTCCTTCATAGACGGTTGCAAATACCTGGTAGACATGATTTTCAATAATTACAGATGGATTTTCTGCATATCCGTATATTACCATTTTAAAATTGCATGGCTTGAAATTTGAACTATTTTCTATCACTCTCTCCCCTGTTTTTCTTACAAAATCAAATGGGTAATCAAACAACGGATATCTTATTTTTTTATCTGATTTTCTTACAAAATCAAAACTAAACTCTCGCAAAACAGCCTTATTTTCAACCACATCTCCCTCATATACATTTCCGCTCACGATAGGCTGTGTACTTCCTGTATCTTGCTTATCGATCTGAGGAAGAAAACTGTATGTATGTTCTTTGACCCAGAACGGATATGGACAATACACTTTAAATATTTTTTTTACATCGAAGTATTCTCCTGGAACCGTTTCAGAACTAATAGCATAACACTCTATATAATACTCATCAAAATACAATTTCCCTGGCGTTTTCGATTCGATATCATATTCAAATATATCGTATAGTTGCATTGCGGTTTCTTTTTTCTTATAATCAGTCCCTGATATCCTAAGTTCTATTTCAAACTCGACAGGATCTTTCTTGAAACTATTTATAGTAGCACCGTATTTTTGTGCGTAAACAACTGGTTGCCAGGAATAAGAATGCAGTTTTGTTTCTTTTATTTTTATATTCCCCTCCTGAAAAGAACAGCATTCGCCTTTACTGTTCTGGTATTTAACCATTAAATTGCACCCCCATTCCTCTTAATCCCCTTCTGAATGACCTTTCATCAATGTATGTTACTATCTGTTGTCCTTTCGTGCTGTTTGCAATTACACTGGCAAGATTCTGATAATCTATTGGCTGGGATGCACTTGAATTCGGTGCGATAATCATTGAACTTGCAAGTGCCTTTGTGGCTTTCGCAACAACCGGTATATTGTTCATTATTCCTTTTGCCAAGCCATGCGTAAAATCCGGCATCCACGTTTCATAATCTCTTAAAGGTCCTTCATCTGGGCGTGAGAAATGCAAAAACGATCGTATTTTATCACCAATTCCTTTTACAGTACTAACAATAGCTTCAACACCCGACATAATACCGTCTTTTAAACCGTTTACAAAATCAGAACCCCACTTAAATGCACTACCAATAACGTTAGATATTATCCTTCTTACTCTATCAAAAACATCACTCACAATATTCGGAATACTACGAATTGCATTTGAAACACCATTTTTTAATGCATTAAAACCACTTACTGCACTTTCTTTGGCACTATCTACTAAATTAGAAATCGTATTTTTTATCGAATTCCATACATTTGAAGAAATGCTACTTATGCTGTTCCATACTTCTGATGTAACGTTTTTAATTCCATTCCATATAATCGAAATGTGATTCTTAATTCCGTCTACAAGTGCAGAAATACTATTTTTAATCCCGTTCCAAATACTGCTAGCCGCATTTTTGATATTGTCCCATATATTGCTAAGGTCGTTTTTTAATGCATTGAAATCTCCTGTAACCAAATCAATAAGCAGTAGCACTGGACCAAGAATTACATTTTTAATTAATTCCCATGTTCCAGATGCTATATTTTTAATTCCGTTCCAGATTCCCTGCAGTGTCTTTGACAGATTGGAAAATATATTCCTCACAGTCTCCGAAATAATCTTAACTATTGGGTTAGATTGTATTGCATTCCAGGTCGCCAATATAAAATTCTTAATTGCAAACATGGTATTTGTAATTGCATTTTTTAGTTTTTCCCAAGACGTTTTTACGGAATTTACAAAATTATTAGCAATTGAAATAATTGTACTTGATACATTCTCCCATATTGCCTTTGCACTTTCGCATACACTGCTCCACAGTTCTCGAAACCATTCTGCTATAGCTCCCCAATTTTTTATTGCCGCAATGATAAGACCTATAGTGGCAATAGCCACGCTAATCACGATCACAACTGTACTTATCGGTGCACTCAATAAAGATAATACGCTTGTAATAGCAGATATCCCCATCATCACTTGCCCAATTACCATCAGCAATGGACCCAAAACAGCAATAATACCGGCAAATGCAATAATGCCAACTTGCACTCCTTTTGGAAGCGTAGAGAACTTATTTGCTAATTTTGTTATAAATTCTGCTACTTTTGTAATGATAGGTGCTAACGTCTGCCCAATTGTGATGGCTGCCGTCTCAAGAGAACCTTTCATTTCCTCGATAGCAAGAGAGCCTTCACTCATTTGTGAATTTGCAAGCCTTTGAGCGGATTCTTGGTCGTTTGTTGCCGCTATGTAAGACGCTAGTCCTTCGGAACCACTGTTCATCATAATTGTTGCGGCACGCATTGCATCAGAGCCAAAAATAGCTTGCAACGCAGCATCTCTTTCCGCAGAAGATAGCCCACCTAATTTATCTTTTAATTCTTGAGCCATTTCTGATGCACCTAAAAGTTCTCCATTTACATCTCTTGTTTCTATTCCAAGTGCTTTTATTTTTGCAGCTGCGTTGTCACTAGCTGGAGCTGCAAGCCTTTGCAACATCGTTTTTAAGGATGTACCTGCATCGCTTCCTACAATTCCGGCATCAGCAAACTTCCCGAGGACTGCTGTTGTCTCTTGAATAGACCATCCGGCATTTTTGGCCTGAGCAGATGCTTGTGCGAGTCCTTGTGTAAGTGGCTCAACATCTGTAGAAGATGCAGCCGCTGCACCAGCCAATGCGTTTGCTGCCTGTGCAGAGTCATTTGCAGTTAATCCAAACGCACCCATTGCTTGAACAACTACATTAGCAGCATTTCCAAGTTCCATACCAGATGATGCCGCCAAATCCATAGTTGATTTTAATGCGCCGGCCTGAATATCCGCTTCAGTCAAACCGCCTTTCGCAAGTTCTGTAATTGCTTGTCCTGCTTCTTTTGCGGAAAAAATAGTTTCTTTTCCAGTTTGGATTGCTAAATCTCGCAATTCTCCCATTTGCTCCATTGGCATATCTAAGGCACCTGCTGCCTGTGACATTGCGTCCTCAAAATCATTTGCTGTATTTACAGAAACCGCACCCAATCCTGTAAGTGCCGCAGTGACCGGCATCATGGTTTGCCCGGCAGTTTTCATTTTCCCACCGACTTTTTCTGTTGTAACAGAAATCTTTTCCATTGCAGCACTTCCGCTTCCGGCGGTCTTTTTTAGATTTTTAAGTTGCTGCTCTGTTTCGATAATTTCTCTTTGCAGAGCATCATATTGTGTTGTGCTAATTGGATTTCCAAACTCGTCACTAGTCTCTTTGGCTTGTTTCTGTAACTCTTTCAGATGTCTATTTGATTCTTTTAACTCAGATTGAAGATTCTTATATTCCTCTGTGTCAATGTCTCCAACTTCTTCTAATTCTTTCATTTTCTTTTTTAATTCAGAAATAGAAGTTTTGGTTTTATCCATTTCTTGTCTTATTGGCTCATAAGCTTCTTCCCAAGCAGCATAATTTTTAACGCTTTCCCCAGCTTTTTCGTTTGCTTTCTTTAAAACTTTTAATTTATTATTTGTTTCGTTAATTTCCTTCTGTAAAAGCTGTTGCTTCTGCGTTAGCAAAGTGGTGTTAGACGGGTCTAATTTCAATAACTTGTTTACGTCTTTCAGGCTTCTTTGCGTACTGCTCAGGTTGCTTTCTACGCCTTTCAATGCTTTCTCAAGACCAGATGCATCTCCATTTAATTCGATCGTAATACCTTTGATTCGTTTTGACCTATCTCCATCTCCTACAATCTATCAATATCTTCCTGTGTAGCTACCACGGGATATTCATATTCGTCATTTTTCATTTCGATAAACATGTCATTTACCATTCCAATGCTGAGAAGTTCTAAATCTGAAATAGAAATACCGCACTGAACACACCGAAGCATGAACAATGCGGTATTGACTTCTCTATCTATTTCCCTGTCTTTTTTTTTGGAGTTGACATCTGCTTATTTTCCAGATTCCACATTTCAAGAATTTCAGGCAAAATTTCATAAATACTGAATGTTTCAAATTGTTCCAGCCACTCATCAATTTCTGATGGCTGACTCGGATCACCATGCTTGTGCATCAAGTATGCAATGTTTTCAAACATTTCAAGAGAATCAATAGGAAGTGAGCTTTCCACTTCTTGATCAGATTCTTTTTTTAGTTTCTCTTGCACCACAACCTGTTTCTGTAATCTCTGCATATCAACGAAAATATCTCGTCCAAATTTCAAACGGTACATTCTTGGAATTGCCGCAGAACTTTTAAAATGACACTCAACTCCACTGATCATCAATGTTTTTTTCATAATATCCCCTTATTCCAGACTTGCATCTTTTAAATATACTTTCGTAAACCATTTGTCTTTTACTTTTGTGTAACTTTCTTTTGTAGTTTTTGCTCTTACCGTTCCATCTGCAGATGCTGCACAAGAGATAGAAATTTTGTCCACGTCCGGTTCTTTTGAATCAGACGCTGTCTTTGCTTCCACATTCGGCCTTGTTGCCGTGCAGTTGTAGAACCAGAAAAGTGTAGGTTCTGTATCTCCGTCAATCTGTAAGCCGAGTGCAAATTCTTTTGCCTCTGCGTTAGAGTTTTCAATCAGAACGCCATTTACATCTTTTTCTTCTCCAAGAATTTTTTCACGGAATTCATCTGTGATTAAAGCCATCTCTAAATCGCCCTGATATCCTCCGTTTGATGCGGCTACATAATATTTAATACCGTCCGCATAAAATGGAGTTAATTCTCCCTGCTGTTCTAAAGATAAAGAAACAGCCCCAGGAAGTTTAATTGGTGCATCATATGTTCCGCCTTCCTGTTTTAATGCTACATGTACATTGCTAATATTAAATTTAACTTTACTCCTTGCAATACCTCCTATATTTCAAACACAGTCTGAATCATTTTCTCTGATTCGATATAAGTTTCTGTTTTTTCATAATAAATCTTATTTTCTGTTAAAAAATCGGAAATTTTCTTTTCTGCTTCCAACTCCTTCTTATCGCAATACAGTTCAATATTTGTATCCTCGATTTCATGATATACAATTCCGTCTGCAGAAAAATTATCACTTCCCATTCCTTGTACTACAATATACGGACATTTCGGAACATGTCCTTCTGCAAAATGGCTGTAAGCGACTGGAAATCCCATTTTCTTTAACCCGCTAACCAAATCTTTTAGAATCATCTTCCCAACCTCATTTCTACCCTTCGTTCAAATTCCTCATTGCACCATTCTTCCACAGGTTTGATATGGACTATTGCCCTGGCTCTTCCACCTATGTTTAATGCATGTCCGTTTTCCAGCAAATGCGTAAGACTTGGCTTTTTCTTATTATGCACAACAAATTGAAACTTTCCATTCCCTTTTTTTAAATAGGTAACGCCCCATCCATCCGCATAATGTCCTTTTTTACTGCCTCTGCCTCTTGGAGATGTGACTTTTAACTTTTTCGTCCCTTCTTTTGCTACAGCTTTTGCAATTTTTTCAAATTCTTCTTCTGTAACGTCATTAAACTTTTTAAGCTCTTTTAGTACGGCATCTGCTAATCCATCAATATTCACCTTACTCATCCGAATGCACCGCCCTTATTTTTACAATTTCATTCCGGAATTGCACATTATCAATCGTCTTGATGTTGAAGGTTTTTTCTCTCCAAACAATGCGATAGTTTCTTGTATCCATCTCATCAAAAAATTTCTTCCACCTACACACGAAATCAACTGTATTTTCCGCATTTAATGTAGCAGCTTCCCAGTATTCTTTTCCAGAAAGCCCATTCATATATGCGTAATCCCTTTTAAAAAGTTTCCATTTTTCAACCGGGTTCCCTATATCATCATAATCATGCATCAATTTCTCAATCATGATTTTCTGCGAATATGCACCAGCATTCATTAAACCACCCCCGCATCAGGAGTAGGCAGAAGATTTGTTCTGTGCATTCCGAGAATTGTATCCACCACAATATTTACAGAATTTTTCTGAACAGTCATTGATCTGTTATCCCACATGTCAGAAATCAATGTTAATACTGCAACAGTGATATCCTCATGTTTATCAATTTCTGCTTCTACTAACCCTGTCTGGCTTTTGCAATATTCGATAGCAGCCTTCTTTATCGTTTCAAGCAAAACCGTATCGTAATATTCTAAGTTGTCTGCATATTCTCTAAGATGGCTAAGAATCACATCTTGCGTTATCTCGCTTACTTTCATCTTTCACCGCCTTCCTCATCGGCTGTAAATATCCGCAATCAGCCAAAGGCTTTGCAAGAGAACTTTTCAGCTCCCTTACTTCACCTTTCATCATACAGATTTCACCGACAAAAGAGACTGTTGCCTCGTATTTCATTTTTACTCTCCCATCTTAAGAGCAGCAATTTTCTGTTCATTTTCGATTTTTGCGTCAAACTCCATCCAAGCTACAACTCCGACTGCATGCTGTGTTGCGTATTTCTCGCGAAGAACTTGAATTTCCATTTCCTCTGTAATCTTTACTGCAAGTCCAGACATATCTCCGTAGTAGATTGTTGTCTTGCTCGCCCCGATATCATCCATATTGTCAGAAACATAAACAGGTTTTCCAAGAAGCATATTACCAAATGCAGATGTTGCATCATCCTGCAAGAGATATCTTCCGTTCTGGTCTTTCAGTTTGCGGATTGCCGTTCTTGTCTTGCTAGACATAATCCAGATTGCATTCTGCTGGAACGCATCTTTAATACTTCCCTGTAAATCAATCAGTTCATCTGCTGTGACTGCACTATTCGCCTTTGCAGTGATAACGTTTTTCACTTTGCTAAGGCCATCAATTTTTGAAAGCTCTCCCTTCAATAGTTTCTCTTCTTCGAATCGCGCAATCTGATAAGCCATGTGGTCAATTACAAAAGACACAATATCAAATTGTGAATTGTTCATAAGCGACTTAGATACAAGTGTAAGTGCTCCTACCAGGTATCCAGTTAAGTCAATCGAACTGAATTTCCCTGTGCTGGATGTAAGCTCAGTAAATTCGTCATGGAAACCAACTGTGATATCCTCTGTATCTGTTAAAGGATAAAATGGAATGGAAAGAGTACCTTTCACATTATATTTTGTTGCTTTCTCAAGTACCGGACAGATATCATACACTTTTTTGACAATTTTCTGTGCGATTGTTTTTGGAACAACTGCGCCATTATCTCCAAATGTAAGATTTTCTGCGCGGTTTTCTGTTACGACTCCACGCAAGAAGTCAGCGAATTCTGCTTCCTCTGCTCTTTCTTCTGTTTCTTCTTCCTCTTCCTCAGCTCTTTCAACCATCTTATCTGCCATTCTATTCAGAATCTCAATGGTCTTGTCGATTCTGTCAATCTCAGAAGAGATTTCCTCCGCTCTGTTCTCCTCTTCCTCTGTAATTGCTCTCTCTTCCGCTTCCAGCGTAGCGTGCATCAGTTCAAGCTCCTGAACAAGCTCTGCTCTTTTTTCGTTTAATACCTTAATGTTTTTCTTTTTCCTTAGACATTTCCTCCATATTTTTTAATCATATTTTCAAGTTTACTGTTGTCCGGTTTTTTCTCCGGCTCTTTTTTATCTTCAAAGCCCACATAGTCGGCTTCAAATTCTTCCGCACGGATTTCAAAGGTTTCTTCTCCTTCTTCTCCGGCTCTAGTTTCCACCGTAGTAGATGTGTACCACGGCCTCATTGTATCGTCAATCAAGGATACTTCTTTTAAAACCAAATCCGTAATTGTCCGAACTGGCATCCCGTTTCCTTCTGCACGCTCCTCTGTTGGGTTTGTGAATCCAAATGACCAGCCACGAAGTCTTTTCTCTTTCGCTTTCTGCACAACCTCTGGATTGTCAATCTCGGCGTGTGCCCTCAGGCCAATAGCATCCTCTCTGAGCGTAAGATTAGATTTTGTTCCACCCAGCATCTTGTCCCATTTGTGATTTAGAAGAATCTTTACTTCATCCGCTTTTGCAATCGCTCTCCTGAATACCCCAGGAGCTATTCTTTCAATGAAATATCCTCCTTTTCGGTCTGGGATTGGTCGGCTGTCTCTGTCTGCAACGTTGACATATCCGTCAATGATGACTTTTTCTCTGTCTCCATCTGCTCTAATTTCAATTCTTGCCCTTCTTTCTCACCTCCTAGCTTATTAGACTGATTTGTATTAGGTGTATATACCACTTTCGTTTTTGGGTCATACAAGACATCTTGCAGTCCTAATTTGATAAATTCTAATCCAAGTGGTTCCATGTTTTCTTTTTCACGCACTTCATCCACTTGCATCCATCCAGTTTCGATTGCTTCTTTATATGCACCAAAACGCTTGTCAGCATCACCTTTTGTAAGTTCGTATGTGTCTGCTGCAAAAAAGTAGTCTTCTTTTTCAGCTTCTAGTATAGAATAAATTAAATCTCTACTATATATTTTGAGGATAATGTATGGTAAAATAGTGTTATCTAAGAAAGGATGAACACTATGAGAAAAACATATCTTCCTCTGTCAGATGAAG